>NZ_CP041327.1:613750-920625 GCF_013394125.1 Pseudoalteromonas sp. Scap25
CAGCATTATCCTTATATTATGTCCCATTTGGAACACGATACATCACTTGGTGTTGATTGGTTTGAAATTATCAGTGAAAACTATATAGATAACCACGGATATGGTAGGTATGTGCTCGATAAATTAAAGGAACAATACCCGCTAGTTATGCATGGCGTATCAATGAATATTGGTAGTAGCGATCCAATTAACTTTGAATACTTACGCAAGCTCAAAGAGTTAGGTGAGTTTGTTAACCCTCAACTTATTTCTGATCATCTATGCTGGACAGGCCTTGCTGGTTTAAATAGTCACGACTTGCTACCAATGCCGCTAACTGATGAAAGTTTACAGCACGTTATTGACCGCGTTGATCAAGTACAAGACTTTTTAGAGAGGCCTTTAGTGCTTGAAAACCCGTCAACTTATCTTGAATTTCAACACTCTACTTTCACTGAAAGCGCGTTTTTTTGTGAGCTCGTCAAAGCAACAGGATGCGGTATGTTATTGGATGTAAATAATGTTTTTGTTAGTAGTTTTAATCATGGTTTTGACGCCGAGCAATTTATTCGCCAATTACCCCTCGATCACATTGTTCAAATACACCTTGCAGGCCCTAGTGATTGTGGAGACTGTTTGATAGACACTCATGACCAGCCTGTCCCCTATAAGGTTTGGCAGCTTTACCAATTGGCGCAGCGCTTAACTGGGGGGACTTCGACCTTACTTGAGTGGGATGCCAATATTCCCAGTTTTTCTGAGCTGGTTGGAGAGTTAAACAAAGCAAAGCTGGTACTAGCAGGTCATATCCCGGAACAAAATACGATTATTAACACTAACGCGCTTTCAACCCCCATAGTTAACGAGCGTTTAGATGCGGCACGCCACACCATGTCTAAGCGAGTAGAGTTAGATCAATGAAAACACCAGACTTAATACAAACCCAGCAGTGGCTTAGCACCGTTTTAATGGTGCGAGGTGATTTGCCACAAAAGCTTAATACTGCTGCTTCACAAGGCTTAACTTTATATAAGTGTGTTAAAAGCAGTGGCACCCTTAATGCCATGCGAAGGGTCGACATCTATGCTGCAGGTTATGTGATGCGTTTAGTCGAGTGCCTTAGGGGGGAGTTTGCACTACTTTGCCAGTTCATGGGTAAGGAAGTATTTGATACCTTCGCTAAAGCTTTTATTGTCACCTTGCCATCGGAGTCTTGGACTATGCACCAGCTAGGCTCGCGCTTCGCTGATTTTTTAGCGCACACAAAACCCACAGGCGATTTTAGCCCGCATCAGCAAGCTATGTTTTGTCTACCCGCAGAACTAGCTAAATTTGAAAGAGCAAAAGCATTAACACTTTTGAAGCCTGGGCCCGAAACCGCACATGAAGCTTTGTCCATTAGCGAAATTGAGCTACTTTGCGGTATTGCGCAAGACTTTATAATAGCAGTACCTGAGTCCGTACAGCTTATTCAAAGCGATTATCCTTTACTGCCTTTAGTCGCTGAGCTTGAGCAAGGTAAGTCATCTCTTGCGCCCACACCAGAGCAAACGTATATTGCCATATCACGCCACCAATACCGCTTAAAAGTCACTATGTTAAACGACTGGCAAACCGATTTCTTGCTTCAGCTAAAAAAAGATCAGCATTGTTACAAAGAGGCTGTCGCCTATTGTTCAGATAAAATGAATATAGAAACACAAGTATTAAAGTCTCAATTAGCTATTTGGATCCCTAGTGCCGTGAATATAGGACTGTTTACGCTACACAAAAATTAATTATCACCTTTGGTGAGTTTCTTATTCCTCGGCTTGCTGAACGGTGTTGGGCTGGTTTTACCGTTATGGCTTGCATCTGCCTTTAGTTTCTCCTTTTATTGGGATTTGAGGCTGTATTTAGTAAAACCACAAAGGGGTTCAAAATTGTAAAATACCGCGCAAGTTGGTCGCGGTTTTTCCTTGATTTTTTATTCACAGAGTTCAAGTGTTTTATTTCAACCCAACAATTAAATGGGGCACCAACTGAAAATACAGTTAAGCTCTTTATTGGAGGCCTTACGTAATTTTTTAGGGGTGACTGATTGCAGGCAGATTATTGAAACATAGTGATAAATTCACTTCCCGTTTTTGTGAAATTTAGGGTGTAATTAATCGATACAGACTAAAGGGCGGCCCCTTACTGAAATAGCTTATGCCTATTATGTTATTAGCAAGCACTTTAAATATAACTTTTATTTTTAAATCTTATATAATTTAAAAATTCACCTTCAAAAAGAGATTACTATGATTCGTAGAACTCTCATTCTTTTTTGCATTTTCTGCTTTAATATCGGCTTGTTAAATGCCAGCGAAAAAGATAAAACCATTACGTTTGCAGTTGGCCATGATCATGAAAAAATGCTGCAGGAAAATTACCCAATCTATCGTGCGAGTTGGCAATTTTTAAATCAAAGCTTAGCTAAATTGGGGTATGAGGTGGATGCCATTGTTTTACCTTGGGCAAGAGCAAACTATTATACTCAGTCAGGAAAAGCTGACGGTCTATTTTTAGCGGCTAATCTACCAGGAAGAGAGCAGTGGGCGGTATTGTCAAACCCAATTGGTATGGGGGCATTTGGTGCTTTTTATCATAAAGATAGAAAAGGCGAAGAAAATATTATTGCGAGTGTTCGTTTAGGTGTACATGACAAAATATTAAAAGGTTATCATACTTATGAGTTGTTAGAAGTTGCCACTGCTCAACAAGGGTTTAAACTACTTTATAATCAAAAAGTAGACCGTCTTATTATGTCGCAGAGTTATGGTGAATACTTGTTAAGTAATGAATTAATTGAATTTAAAAACGAAATATCATTTGATTCTGACGTTATTGAGAAACGTTCAATTCATGTTGCATTTGCAAAAGACATTACTAAAAGTTTGAACGCAATGATTGTAGTAAATAAAGCAATTGATTTAGGTATAAACGACGGTATATACCATAAAGTTATGACTAAAAATAAAGTACCTGAAAGTATGTTTTTGTCTAGTATTGATAGAAAGTAGGCATACCTTATCTATTTTCAATCGCTTTAAAGTCAGTAGATGAGTGAAATTGTCTAATGGATGATTCCTTCACTTACTTTACACTTTTTCACTGAGCTACTTATACTTTGCTATTACCAAAGCGTCTAAAAGAGATATTAAATCTAGGTCCTATTGTGTTATCACCTTTGGCAATTGCATGTTCATAATTATCTTGAAAGCCTTTGCCCATCAGCAATAAAGAGCCATTTTCTAACGTGATATTATAGCGTTCATGTGTGATGGTTTTTGAGCGAATTAAAAATTCTCGCTGAGCCCCAATACTGATTGAAGCAATCACATCTGTAGAGCCAAATGCGGGTAAGTCACTATGAAAGCCTAAGCTTTCTTGCCCATTGGGGTAGTACAAACATACCGCGACAGCCAAATTACAACCGGTGCGTTCAGTGATTTGCTGACGTAACTCTTCAAGCAGGGGGAAACTCTTTGTTTGTCTGCCATGATGCAAGGAGAAACTACCCGATTTAGCAAGTTGTGAGTCTAAAAAAATCATTCGCCACGGTAAAATCGGTTTTTGTGATCCATCGGGGAAATCTATAACCTCAGGCTCTTCGAGATCATAGTTGCTCCTCAGCCACTTAAAAAGCGTTTCACTTTGCGCTGTAGACATGAAGTGTGAGTAATAATGGGCATCACAAGACAGTGGTAATTTCATGGTTTTTACCTTAGCTACACTCAAATATGAATATAAGCATATCAGTATTTTGAAGAGTTGAAGTGTTTAGACTCCTCATCAGCCGTGCCTTGCGGCGTTAATACAAGTTCATCAACGAGTGCAAGCCCGATTAAGGCGCCTTGCGTTGAGCTTTGTTGCTCTTCCGGCTGTTTTTAAAAAGATATTTTGTAAATTAAAACAATAAACCATTAAGGCGATAAGGCCATAGACTCTGTGTTTAAGTGATGGTGGGTTACCAGTATTTACAGTGTCACAGTTGAACCATGCTCAACTTTGATTAACTTAAAAATACAGTAATAATGAAAATAAGAACAAGCTGATTGCTTAGTAATTTAATAAAATGATGCTTTGAGGAAAGCTTACATTAGCTGTGTAATTTTTATAGTTTATATTGGTGAAATATTTTCATTTCTTTCTTAATTATTGATTTTAAAGATATTTATAGGTGGTCTTTTTTTTGCTTGGTTATTGTTTTTTAACCCTTTAAAAATATAGCAATCAAAAAAATCATTTAAGGAAGAAAAGTTATGGCAGAGTCATTTAAGTACGCAAATAATAAAGGACATGCAGGCGAGCTTCATCAAAAAGCTAATGAAGATCACCCCGTAATGACAACCGCACAAGGTTGCCCTATCAGTGATAATCAAAATTCATTAAAAGCAGGTCAACGCGGACCAGGACTATTGGAAGATCATGTGTTACGAGAAAAGTTGTTTCACTTTGATCACGAGCGAATTCCTGAGCGAGTTGTTCACGCAAGAGGGTATGGTGCACATGGTTACTTTGAAACGTATGATGCTTTAGATGATTTGACTTCTGCTGATATTTTTCAACGTAAAGGTGAAAAAACACCTGTTTTTGCACGCTTTTCAACAGTGGCGGGTAATCAGGGCTCGCCTGATTTAGCACGTGATGTGCGAGGTTTTGCCGTTAAGTTTTATACGCAGGAAGGTAATTGGGATCTGGTAGGCAATAATATCCCAGTTTTTTTCATTCAAGACGCGATGAAGTTTCCCGACCTTATACATAGCGCAAAAGCAGAACCAGATCGTGGTTTTCCACAAGCGCAAACAGCCCACGATAATTTTTGGGATTTTGTAAGTTTGTCGCCAGAATCCATGCACATGGTTATGTGGGCAATGTCAGATAGAGCTATCCCGCGCTCATTAAGGTTTATGGAAGGATTTGGCGTTCATACTTTTAAGTTTATTAATGCACAAGGTGAAGAAAAATTTGTTAAGTTCCACTGGAAACCTAAAGGCGGTATGCAGTCAGTGGTTTGGAATGAGGCATTGAAATTAAATGGCGCTGATCCTGATTTTCATCGTCGTGATATGTGGGAATCAATTAATAATGGTGACTATCCGGAATGGGAGCTGGGCATTCAAGTATTTGATCAAAAATTTGCTGAAGAGTTCGAGTTCGATGTTTTTGATGCCACTAAACTGATACCCGAAGAGCAAGTACCAGTTAAAATTATTGGTAAAATGGTACTCAATCGAGTCGTAGACAATTTCTTTGCGGAAACTGAACAAGTTGCCTTTTGTACTCAAAATATAGTGCCTGGGCTTGATTTTACTCCCGATCCTTTATTGCAAGGCCGTAATTTTTCGTACCTAGATACACAAACCAAGCGGTTAGGTGGCCCTAATTTCACACAAATTCCTGTTAATGCACCAAAATGCCCGATGAGACACTTTCTTCAAGATGGCCACATGGCAATGCAGAACCCCAAAGGCCGGGTTAATTACGAACCTAATTCATTCAGCGGGGATGAAAACAATCCGCGAGAGTGCCCTGTACACGGATTCAAAAGCTCAGAATCTGAAACTGATGGGGGTAAATTACGCTATCGCTCAGAAACATTTAGTGATCACTACAGCCAAGCGCGCCAATTCTATTTAAGTCAAACTGACGTTGAGCAAACGCATATCCAAGATGCTTTAATTTTTGAGTTATCTAAAGTAGAGCATTTACGTATCAGAGAACGTGTGGTTTCTCATCTGTTAAACATTGATAACAAGCTTGCTGAGCAAGTTGCATTGGGTTTAGGTTTACAAACTATGCCAGATGCCGCAGAAGCGGCGCTTGATACCCGTCATGATTTACCAGTATCTGATGCGCTAAGTATTTTAAAAAATGCGCCAAATACATTTAAAGGCAGGAAGCTTGGTATATTAGTAAGTGATGGTTTTGATGCTGAAACCTTTAATTTATTAACACAAAGCCTTAAAGAGGAAGGTGCAAGTTATGAAATTATTGCGGCTCAAGTTGGTGGTGCTAAAAATAGTAATGGCGAGATTATTGAGGCCGATCAAGTTATTAATGGCGGTCCTTCGGTGCTTTACGACGCAATAGTTCTGCTTACCACTAATGAAGGCGCTAAAAAGCTTGCTGAAATACCGGAGGCGAAAGATTTTGTCAGTGATGCTTATGCACATATGAAGTACATCGGCTTTAGTGATAAAGCAACTCCTTTAATCGAGGCTACTGGTTTAAATGGACAGCTTGATGATGGCTGGTTGGATTTGAATAAAATTTCCGCAAGTGAGTTTGTCTCAAAAATTCGTAACCTTAGGTATTGGAGCCGATAAATCGCATAAATTGGGGCTAGTGAGAACTAGCCCTTGTTATTGATGGCACCGTTTGATTTGAGGATTACAAAAATTTAAAGGAATAAAATGAAACTAATTTATGTCGATGATAACTTGCCAGGCATAACTCGAAAGAGGCATGAAAACCAATGGGTTTATTATGATCCTGCAGGAAAGAAAATACATGATAAAGATGAAATAGAGCGGTTAGACAGTCTCGCTTTTCCCCCCGCATACAAAGATGTATGGTTATGTCCAGAAGAAAATGGGCATATTTTAGCTACTGGCTACGACAACAAAGGCCGCAAGCAATACTTTTATCATCCCGAGTTTAGAGAGCAGCAAGAGCTTAAAAAGTTTGAAGCATGTGTTTTATTTGGAAATAAACTGCCTTTGTTAAGAGCAAAACTATCGGAATATTTGCGAGGTAACGAGCTTAATTACCAGCGCACAATCGCAGCCGTTGTACGTTTAATGGACCTTGGAGCTCTGCGCGTTGGTTCTAAAAAAAATGCCAAACATAACAATAGTTTTGGTGCTACGACATTACGTAGCCGGCATGCAAAACTTACGGGTAAAAATATTCGCTTAAAGTATAAAGCAAAATCCGGTAAGCAAAGAGAAGTGAACATAACAGATAAAGTGCTTAGCTCTATCATACAGCAGTTACAAGATTTGCCTGGGCAGAGCTTATTCCAATATATCGATGAAGGCGAGTGTTGTGATGTTTCCTCCAAAGAAGTGAATGAGTTTATTCAAAGTGTTATGGGCGAGCAGTTTAGTGCAAAACATTTTAGAACATGGCGGGCCAGTGTTTTGGCATTTGAAGTCTTACATAAATCAAACGGCCAGCTTTCGCTTAAAGATATGTTAGGTAGCGTTTCAAGTAATTTAGGGAATACCCCAGCAATAGCTCGTAATTCATATATTCATCCAAAGTTGATTGAGCTGTGTAAAGGAGGTAAAGAAGCTCTAAAGGACTTTAATAACTTAGACAAACTACCCCGTAAGACTAAGTATCTAAGTCGCTATGAGCGTGGGTTGTTGATATTTTTAGAAGAACAATGCTAATAACGTTAGTCTCTTTGTAATTATACTCATATTTCAATCGCTTGAGTGATACCTATGTGTGTGAACTTTTTACAACTTCTAGCAACTTTTACTTTAAAACGTAGAGTCCTACTTTGCTTTGTTATTTATCTTTCTGATTTTAAAGGATTAAAATTTTGGTTTGAATGTTGCTAATTATTTAGCGTACTTTCTTAAACAAATAAAGGAGTTATTATGAGTACTGTTATTACTGGGTTATTCGATAATGCATCACAAGCAACATTAGCCATTTATAGATTAGAAGCTTTAGGTGTAAGTGAGGCGGATATAAGCATTGTCGCTAACGACTCGTATACAAAGGAAGACTTTGCTGTAGATGAAGGTACCAAAGCTGCAGAGGGCGGTTTGCTGGGCGCTGCATCTGGAGGCGTGTTAGCAGCAATTATTGGTGGTTTTACCGCTGTTGGTGCAGTCGCTTCGGGTGGTGCCGGCTTATTAGTTGCAGGTCCTTTAGTTTCAGCACTTGCAGCTGGTGGCGCAGGTGCTGCCGTTGGTGGGACTTTAGGTGCAGCAATCGGCGCATTTATTCCAGAACATGAAATTAAGTATTATGAAAACGCAATTGAGAAGGGTTCAATACTCGTCGGTGTTAAATATAACAGCGATAACAAAAATAGTATTGAAGAGATTCTTGATAATGCAGGTGCAAGCAAGGTTTCAAAAGCGTAATATTTTAGAATGCACTATAAGTATCTAAAAAGTAAAAAGGTGGAACTGCGTTCCATCTTTTTACGCGTTTGATTTTAAAACTATCTGAGTTTGGTATATTAATCTATATTGGTAACCAATGAATTATTTAGCCCACCTTTATTTAGCACAGCCTACGGCTGATTCCCATTTTGGCAATTTGCTGGGAGACTTTGGGGGGCAACGGCAGCTAACGCACATACCTACGAGCGTTAAAAACGCGCTTGATAATCATTATTTAGTGGATAAATTTACTGACGCACACCCTTTTGTTAAAGAAGCTAAACAGCTTTTTTCACCCAAGCGCAGGCGCTTTGCTGGCGTGGCTATAGATGTGGTGTTTGATCATTTTCTGATTGCGCATTGGCAGCAGTTTAATAACCAATCATTAATTGATTTTAAGCACACCAGTTATGGGCTTTTGGAAAAGCGTATACCTGTAATGCCTACTCGAATGCAACATGTAGTAACCAGTATGACGCAAAACGATTGGTTTAAAGAGTATGAAAGCGTTGATGGGGTTGGGCGGGCGCTTGATAATATTGCTAAACGGATTCGCTTTACTAATAATTTTGCAGGCACCGCTGAAGATATAACCCGACATTATAGTGAGCTAGATGGACTGTTTTTAGCGTTTTTTCCTGAGCTAATTGAACACGTTAATGAGTTTAATTTGGAAAGCGCACCAAAGTAGAGTGCGCTTACAAAATAAGTGGTTTAGTCGTCTGGTCCTTTTAAGGTAAATACTAAATGTTTACGCATATCTTTTAAAATTACGCCTTTTTTTAGCATGGCACCGCTTAAGCGCTTTTGCCATTTTAATAACTCAGGCTTTGCCGAAGTTAGTGCCTGTTGGTTTTCAAACTGAAAACACATTAGTAAAGAGCCCGGAAATAAATGATATTCCACATCAAACCAGCACTGCAGCATACCTGGAATTTCAGCACGGCCTTGCTCTTCTATTTTGTCAGCAACATTGAGGACGAGTGCTTGTTGTTTAACTTGCACAGCAGATAGTTTTTTCATGGGAGAAGATCCAATTTAGAGGCTAAGAATACAGCCGGAATAATACATTATACCCAAGCTTTCAGGGTGATAACAATCTTAGCCATACTTTAAATTAGATGGCTCATAGTGAAGACTGGTTGTGGTTAGTTTAGTAGTTCAATCGGTTTGAATACACTATTTATCAAGGGAAATTATGAATCATATAGTTGTTTTTTTAGTTATTATTTTTATGTTGTCAGGGTGCTCTGAAGAGCAAGTTTCTGAGCAAAAATTAAAACCTGTTTCTGCCATTGAGTTAAATAAAACTAAATCGTTTGATAGTCGTATTTTATCAGGTGTTATCCAACCTGCTAACACAGCCACTTTAACATTTGAGGTTAGCGGAAAGGTCGAAGACGTTTTTTTTGAAATTGGTGAGTCTTTTAAAGAAGGTGAGCCGTTAGCTAGGCTGGAACAAACAAAATATTTATTGGCAGTGCAAGAGGCCAAAGGACAGGCCTCTAATGCAAAGGCTACGATGCTAAATGTTAAGCAGGATTTTGAACGTAAAGCGTCACTGGTTGATGATGGTGCGGTGTCTGGCGCGCAATACGATTTAGCAAAGTCGCAATATGAGAGCGCCAAGGATAAAGTCGATATTGCTCAAGTGCGACTAGCGATGGCAAGAGAAGAGTTAAAAGATACCACGCTAATTGCGCCCTATGCTGGGACTATCTCAAAACGTAATATTGAACCTTCGCAACAAGTCAGCCCTAATATCTCGGCACTTTTAATCCAAGGTAAAGAAAGTTTTGAAGTCTCAGCGCTTGCGCCTGAAGGGCTTCTCTCCTCGTTAACTATTGATAAACCGGCAAAGGTAACTATTTCAGCTTTAGATAAATCGTTGAATGCCAAAATTAAAGAAATTGGCTCAGCTGCTCAAGGAGCGAATGCTTTTCCTATTATTTTAAAAATCTCAGCTAATGATATCGCAGGTATCAGAACGGGTATGAGTGCAGAAGTGCAATTTAAACAACAGCAGGGAGAAAGCGATGGTTTTATGGTGCCTGTAAGTGCAATCATGGCAAAAGAAAATAACCAACACTTTGTTTTTAAACTGATAACAACAGCGCAAGCTGACTCACAACCAGCTGGCTACGTTTTACAAAAAACAACAGTGGATGTAATGAAATTTTTTGCGCAAAAAGCGCAAATTAAAGGAGATTTAAAAGAGGGGGAACAAATTGTTAACGCGGGAATGGCTTTTTTACACGATGGGCAAAAAGTAACGCTTATCGAAGGCGAAATTAAGCGCCTTAATCCATAACCCGCTACGGAGATTTAAACGATGAAGATCCCTACTATTTCAGAGCTTGCTCTTGATCATAATCGCCTTATGTTAGCTATTGTTTTTGGCCTTATGTTATTTGGCGCCTTTAGTTATTATCAACTACCAAAGCAAGAAGATCCTAAAATAAAAATTCGTGAAGCTGTTGTCACAACCGCTTATCCGGGGGTGAGCGCAAAAAAAGTAGAGTTGTTGATCACTAAAACACTCGAAGAAGCTATTCGTGAAATGCCCAGTATTGCCGAAATTCGCTCAGTATCTATCCCTGGTCGTTCTATTATTCACGCTGAGCTTAAGCAAAGTGTTGAGCAAAGTGAGTTTGATCAACAATGGGATAAACTGCGCGATCAAATAAACGCAGTGCGTGATGACTTACCCAATGGGACATTGCCTTATGTAGTAAACGATGATTTTGGTGATGTTGCCGTATTAACAGTGGCACTTATTGCTGATCCTGCCTACAGTATGGGCGATCGCCAAGATGTGGCGCAACACATTGCTGATATGCTGCATCAAGTTGAGGGCACTAAAAAAATTGATATTTTGGGCATTCAACAAGAGCGTATTTTTATAGAAATTGAAAATGCTAAGCTCGCTCAACTGGGTATTGCACCTGACCAATTAATTGGTGCTTTAAAAAACCAAAATATTATACGCCCTAGTGGGGTTATTGACGCCAATGGCAAAAACTTTATTATTCAACCTTCAGGAAATTACCAAAACCTTGCCGATATTAGAAATACACTTATCAGTGTGCCTAACCAGCCTGAAACAATATTGCTGCGCGATATTGCTAAAATAAGCCGTAAAGTGGTCGATCCCCCATCAAGAACAAGTTATTACAATAATCGCCAAGCCATTATTTTTGCCATATCTAAGGATGAACAAGCGGATGTGCTTAAGTTCACTCCTAAAATAGAAGCGATGATAGCGCAAATTAATCAAACTATTCCTGCAGGCTATCAATTAAAAAATATTACGCGCCAAGCCGGTGTGGTTGAAGATGCAGTATTTGGTGTGACTTTTAGTGTTTTGCAAACCATCGTTATAGTATCAGTTGTGGTAGTGATGTTTTTAGGCTTACGCACTGGTCTGATTGTGGGCTCGATTGTGCCAGCAGCGATTTTAATCACGCTTTCAGTTATGAACTTTATGGGTATTCCATTAGAGCGTATGTCGCTAGCTACTTTAATTATTGCGCTTGGTCTTTTGGTTGATGATGGCATAATAATGGCTGAAGATTTTAAAAAGCGTATCGAAGATGGCGAAACGCGTGATGATGCTATTCGTAACACTTCAGGCACTCTTGCGATACCGTCTTTAACTTCATCATTAACAACTATTCTTGTGTTTTTACCCCTTATGTTGGCACAAAGTAGTGCCGGTGAATATACGCGCTCGATCTCCTTGGTGGTGCTAATTGCATTACTTACTTCTTGGGCGCTAAGCCTGACATTTACTACTTATTTATGTCATCGCTTCGTTAAAAAAGAAACGAGGGAAAAGCAAAATATTATTCGCCGTAAAATTAATCGTTTTTTTGATAGCCTCACCCCGCTTTACGAAAAAGCATTACGACAAATTATGCGTGCGCGTATTGCGTTTGTTGTTGTTATTTTGGGGCTATTTTTGGCAGGGGGCTGGGCTATGAGTCTAGTACCTGCAAAGTTTTTTCCAGATTCTGACCGAGCACAAATTTTAGTGTACCTTGATATGCCAGCGGGTACTTCAATGCGTAAAACTGACGCAACGGTGCAGGCTATTTCAAAAAACTTGGATGATAAAGAACACTTTCCACATATTGAAAAATATGCGGCCTATGCTGGATTTGGTGGTCCTCGGTTTGTTTTATCACTTACACCTATCGACCCCGAACCTTCAAAAGCATTTTTTATGATTGATGTAGGTGAACGAAAGTTCGCCGATCCTACATTAAAGAGAGTGCGAGAGATGTTTGCTCAAGATTTCCCTGGTGTGATGGGGCGTGTTACGAAAATGTTCTTAGGGCCATCTGATTCTTCACTAATAGAGATTCAAGTTAAAGGTCCTGATAGTGATTATATTTATTCTGTTAGCGATGAAATTAAAACTTTGTTGCGAAATGTAGATGGCACGTTTGATATTAAAAGCGATTGGGAAAACCGCATTACGACACTTAAACTTGAGGTTAATCAGCAAAATGCTCGTCGTGCCGGAATTAGCTCAAATGATGTTGCCCAAGCGTTAGAAACCTATTTTTCTGGACGCATAATATCCGAGTTTCGTGAAGGTGATGATATATTCCCTATTGTATTAAGGGCGCAAGACAGTGAGCGATACGATTTAGATCGAATCAACAGTGTTAGTATTTATTCTTCTGCTAAAGGCGTCAGTGTTCCTTTAATGCAAGTGGCTGATATTCGCTATGAGACTCAGTTTGCCCGCATTGCTCGTGAAAATTTATTTCGTACTGTAACAGTACAAGCTAAAAATCAAATTATGTCGGCGCAAAGTATGGTGCCCTTACTTGAAGAGAAGCTTGATAAAATACGAGAGAAATTACCACCTGGTTATGAAATAGAATATGACGGTGTAGTCGGAGACTCCGCGGAATCGCAAGCTGCAATTTTAGCTAATTTACCGCTGTGTATTGCCATTATGGTGTTTATTATCATTGCGCAATTTCGCTCTTATCGTGCCACTAGTATTGTATTTTTAACCGTACCCCTAATTATCATTGGTGCTGCTTTTGGTTTGTTGGTTATGCAAGCAAACTTTGGGTTTATGGTTATTTTAGGTTTATATGCGCTTGCCGGTATTATCATTAATAATGCGGTGATTCTGATAGATCGAATAAATATTGAACGTAAACAGATAGAGTGCTTAGAGCAACAAACCACAGAGCAGTCTAATCAACAAAACTTTGAGGCGGTAATCAATGCCTCTTTAAGGCGTTTACGACCTATTTTGATGTCTACTTGCACAACGATAATAGGCTTAATGCCACTTATTTTATCTAAAGATGTTTTATTTTATGGTCAAGCAAGCACGATTGCGTTTGGTCTTGCTATGGGAACAATTTTAACATTAGGGTTTGTTCCGGTTGTGTATACTTTTTTCTTTAAAATAAAGCCGGTTAAAGCAGATAAAAAATAAACTCAGCGTGAGTTAGAGCAGACCCAAGATTGAGATTTTATAATAATTTTAAGCCTATTAGGTGGCAATTTTAGCCACTAAGTAGGCCTGTTTTACTCATGCTTTATTTGTTTAGATAAAAACAAGTTCGTGACATCAGCAACTTTTACTAATGACTCTTTATCAGCATGACTCCAAGTTACCTTTGAGTCTACACTTTCACAACAAATGACACCTAACGGCTTGTTATCAAGTTTATAAGTGTAATCAAGTAAAGAATAAATATTGAGTGGCTCAAAGTAAGAGTGAGTAAACGACTCGGTTACTTCGTTATTTCTGGCGTCTGAGGCGTCGAGTACTTGGTTGGTTAAAATATAGTTGAAATAAGCAGGGGAGTTTTCTGTATTTAAAACAGCACCACTTGACACGTCATCATTTTCATCAAGACAAATTAAGCAACTTAATGCGCTGTATTCTTTATTAAATAACCACAGACTGACTCGATTGGCATTAGGAATAAGCGCTTTTAACTCTTTGCATATTTGGTTTAGCTTCCTGTTACTAGAAACATTAGGATCGCTAATTTTTACTGCTAAGTTTTTGAGGTTGAGGTTTTTAGGATTATAAACATTGAGTAAGCTGTTGAGCTTAGCTTTATCGAACGGTTTTGTTAAGTAGCCATCCATGCCAATATCTAAATAATGCTCAATGTCTTGTTTTAGGGTATTTGCTGTCATAGCGATAATTGGAACGATTTTACCTGTAGGAAGCGATCTAATAGCCTGTGTGGCTTTTATTCCATCTATTTCAGGCATTTGTATATCCATGAAAATTAAGTCTACAGGGTGTTCTTTGAAGTACTTAACGCATTCTTTACCGTTCTCTGCGATTATTAAATCAGCATTATGTACCTTGAGCATTTTAACAATAATGAGCTGATTTATTTTATTATCTTCGGCAATTAAGACAGTACAACCTTGTAAGTTTGTTAGCTCAACGCTTTGCTTTGCTATTATTGGTGACAAAACAATCTCAAAGCGTTGCTCATAGGTGAACGTAGAGCCTTTACCTATTTGGCTGGTGAAGCTAAGGTGCCCCTGCATTAGCTCACTTAAACGAACACAAATTGATAAGCCTAAACCTGTACCCCCATATTCTCTTGAGGTCGATGAGTCTGCCTGATGAAATTCTTTAAATAAATGTTCTTGAACAGTCTCATTAATGCCAAGGCCTGTATCAATAACTTCAAACTTGAGTACTTGTGTTTGCAATGTACTGCTTTTAATACTTACTTTCAGTTCGACTTGACCAGTTTTGGTGAATTTAATCGCATTTGAGCACAAGTTATTTAAAATTTGCGAAACCCGAAGAGGATCCCCTTTAAAATTATCTGCTATTTTAGAGTCTACCGATGTAATAAGCTTTATACCTTTAGTAGACGCTTGCTGTAACTGGGGCTTTATCACATCGCTAATAACGTCATTAAGATCGAAGTCGATATGTTCAATTTCTAATTTACCAGCCTCAATTTTAGAAAAGTCTAAAATGTCATTTACAATATTTGATAAGTAATGAGCTGACTTTAATATACTTTTTAAAGTGCTGTCTTTTTCCTCTGTTGTGGTTTCGGTCATACCAAATTCAGCTAAATTTAAAATCCCATGCAATGGGGTTCTCAGCTCGTGAGTCATATTTGCTAAAAATTTACTCTTAGTGTTATTGGCCGTATCTGCTTCTTCTTTTAACTTTTCTAGTTCTTTATTGTGTGCTTTTTGTTTTTCTAATGCCATAGACAGCTTTTTATTATTAAGCCTAAGCTCTAGTTGCGCAATAACCTCTTTGCCCAAAACCGTGAGCGCATTTATTTGTTTGCTCGAAAGCTTTTTTGGTTTATCACTAATAACACATAACGTACCTATAGCATTACCTCTAGGAGTGATAAGTGGTGTACCTGCGTAAAAGCGAATGTTTGGGTCGTTTGTAACCAAGGGGTTATCGTGAAAGCGAGTGTCTGTCAGTGCATTTTGAACTTCGAACACTTGGTTTTCTAAAATTGCGTGAGAACAAAATGATATATCTCGTGCTGTTTCGGCTACATCAATTCCATACTTAGACTTAAACCATTGCCTGTTGGGATCAACAAGGCTTATCAGTGAAATTGGCGTTTCGCAAATATCAGATGCAAGTTGGGTTAAGTCGTCAAAGGATTTTTCAGCTTCAGTGTCTAAAACGTCATACTCATATAGGTCTTTTAGCCGTGATAGTTCATCTTCAGGTGTTGACGCTTTTATCATTATGCAACCTTGTTTTTGATGTGATTAACACTAGATAATCGAATAAAAATAATAGCGGACTAGCTGACGTAAAATAAAAAAGTACGCGTTTAATATTTTTGCCTAAAGTGTATTTATTTACGAACTCAAATTTAGCTAAATACATTTAAATTATTATGCTCAAGTAGTTAGCTTATATGACTAGTTAAGTTTTTACCAATTGATTTTAAATTGCTCAATCAACAATCCTATTACGGCCTTTCGTTTTTGCTTCGTATAAATAGTCATCAACGTATTTTAAGCTGTTTTGTAGGCTGATAGAGCCATCATGGGTAAGCAGCCCAATACTTACCGTAAAGCTAATATTTTTATTGCGATAGAAAACTTTATGTTGATTAATCGTGTTTTTAATTCGCTCAGCGGCTTGCTTAGCTTCTGCTTTGTTTGTATTGGGCATAATAATTAAAAACTCTTCACCGCCCAGGCGAAATACAAAATCGTGCTTTCTGGTTAAAGCGCGTAATGTGTTGGTAAGCTCTTTTAAGCTTAAATCGCCAGCTTCGTGGCCATAATTATCATTTATTGCTTTAAAATGGTCTATGTCGAGCATTAATAATGAAATATAGGTGTTTTTATTTTGCGTTTTTAATAGTTCATCGCTGAGTGTTCTGTATAAAGTTCGTCTATTTAAACAGCCTGTAAGTGGGTCTATATTGGCTTGCTTTTCTAGCTCTTTATTAAGTGAAGAGAGTTCTTGAGTACGCGCCTGAATACGTTGCTCTAAACTGGTATTGAGGGCTATCAGTTTATGCTCTATGTTTATTTCTTTGGTTACGTCGTTTTGTACAGCAAAGTAATAAGCCACTTTGCCGTCTCTAAAAATGGGTGATATGGCCAGTTCATTCCAATAAGGGTCACCATTTTGCGTATAGTTTAAAATTCGGGTGGTTATAGGGATGCCTTTTTTAAGATGAATTTTAAGTTGCTCTATTGTGTTGGCGTCAGTTTTTTCACCTTGTAAAATGGAGCCAAGCTTTTTACCTTCTACTTTATTCAGTGGGTAGCCCGTAATTCTTTCAAATGAGCCATTTACCCAAATAACACGCTTGTCTTTATCGGCAATCACCATTCCTACAGTGGTTTCTTTGAGTGCAGTAACTAAAAAATCCCGCTCCAGAGCTATTTTTTCATTCCCTGATATGTCTTGGAAAATGCCATATAACTTAGTGATTTCACCGTTTAAATCTCTCGATACATTGCCGCTTGATATAACAGTGCGCTCTTGTAGATCGTCATCTACAACACGAAGCTTTATACAGCTCCATTCTTGTCCGCATGCAAGAGCTTGCTCGATCGCATCTGTTATTTTGGATTTGTCATCTTCATGATAAAAATTTATTGCAGTATCTAGTTGAGGGGAATAGTTACTCGGTGAAACACCATGAATGGTGTAAATTTCATCGGTCCAAAATAATTGGTTAGTTATACAGTCGAACTGCCAATAGCCTACCTTTAATACTTCGCCGGCATTTTCTATGATGGTTTGTAATTCGTTATTGCTAATAACAGACGACACTTGGGCAAAATGCTGATTAAAAACTAAAACTATATATTGGTGTTGGTTTTGCTGCACACTGTGTAAGCAACAATTTAGTTTAATGGAGTAATCGGTTGCTAATGTTAGTTCAATATCAAATTGGTCTAACTCATTATGTTGCGATTTTAGTGCGAGAATTTGTTGTTGTAATAGATCTTTGCTTTCAGTAGTACAACAGCCATAAAGGCTTTCAATGGTGGGTACTTTTTTAGCTGCAACATTAAGCTCTGACCACCTTTGAGAAAGATAACTAAGCTGATTATTATTATCAAATACCATTAAAAGAAAATTACACTTTTCTAGCAGCGCAATATTTATGTCTTTAATATCCATAAGCTCCCTACATATGAAAAGTATTACAACAATAAGGTTGAGTATAGACACCTTCTTTTATTTTTTCAGTCTAAGACAGTGTTAATAGTTAGCAGAATTCTTACTAAAAATGTATTTCAGGTTTGTTTTTATCACTTTCCTGATAAGGTATTGGTTGTATAACAATATTTTAACGTTATTTCGTTGTTGTTAACGCAGAACGAATTACTGGAGAGTTTAATGAGCATATTTCGATTGAGTGTTGTTACCTCGTTTTTTTTCGCAGTTAACATCGTTGCTACTAATGCACATGCGAGTACTAAAATAATTCATGCAGGAGAGTTATTGGCTATTCCCGGAGAAAAACCACAACAAAAACAAACTATAGTAATAGAAAATGGCAAAATAGTTTCGGTATCAGCGGGTTTTTTACCTATCAACCGTTTTGGTGAAAATGCTCAGTTAATCGATTTATCGACCCGCTTTGTTATGCCTGGGCTCATGGATATGCATGTGCATTTACAAGGTGAGCTTGGGCCAGATAACAAAAAAGAGCTGGTGGAAATGTCTGATGCAGATATAGCAATGCGCAGTGTGCATTTTGCTAACAAAACCCTTATGGCGGGTTTTACTACAGTGCGTGATGTGGGCAGTCAAAGTGAGCAAATGTACGCATTAAGAAATGGGGTGGCCAAAGGGTGGATAAGTGGCCCTCGAATTATTGCTGGTGCTGGCGTTACTATTACCGGCGGGCACTTAGATGTTGATGGTATGAGCCCAGACTTACTCACTATGAAAACACCGCCCACAGTGTGTGATGGCGCTATTGAATGCCGCAAAAAAACTCGCTATGCAATTAAATACGGGGCTGATTTAATTAAAGTTGCTTCTACCGGTGGCGTGCTTTCGGATACTACTACGGGCACAGGGCAGCAAATGCAAGACGATGAACTTAAAGCTGTAGTTGATACAGCGCATGGTTTAGGGCGAAAAGTAGCTAGTCATGCGCATGCCGCTCAAGGTATTAATGCAGCATTACGTGCGGGCGTTGATAGCATTGAGCACGGTAGTTACACAGATGATGAAGGCATTAAATTATTTAAAGAAACAGGGGCTTATTTAGTCCCTACTTTGCTTGCTGGGCACACCGTAGTTAGGTTAGCAAAAAACAGTGACTTTATGTCTGCGCCAATTAAAAGCAAAGCAATTAGGGTGGGGGGCGATATGCTCAACAATTTTACTAAGGCATATAAGTCCGGGGTAAACATTGCATTTGGTACCGACAGTGGCGTATCTAAGCACGGCATTAACGCACAAGAAGCGGTATTGATGTACCAAGCAGGTATGACTCCTGCTGATATCTTAAAGTCGGCAACGGTTAACGCGGCTGATTTGATTGATATGAATCATAGCTTAGGCACCATAGAGCCTGGTAAGTTTGCTGATATTATTGCCTTAGACACCAGCCCACTTAGCGATATTAGCGCTTTATTGGATGTTGATTTTGTTATGAAAGAAGGCACGGTTTTTAAACAACAATAAATCATTCTATTTATTTTATTAATAATGACGTAATAGCCCTGGTAAGTCGTATAAAAAAATTTGTAAACGACTGCCAGCGTTTTTAGTTATATCGCTTTTAAGGTTAAAAAAGGAAGTATTTTATTTTGAAATGCTTAGTAGTTTTATTTTTAGTTGTATGGCCTTTTTTGGTTAATGCCACCGCGCTGCAAGTTAACTTTCCTGATGTAGATAATAATGTTGCATACGCAAGTGTTGCTTCGCTTGGATTTAACTCAGCTGATGAAAAAGTAGCCTACGGCAGTGATGAGTCACAGTACGCATTACTCTGGCGCGCAAAAAAAATACAGCCGCAAAACCCGTTAGTTATTTTACTTCATGGTGGTTGTTGGCTAAGTGCATACGATATTAAACATACCTACGCGTTAAGTACTGGGCTTGCACAAGCTGGTTTTAACGTATGGTCTTTAGAGTATAGAAGAAGCGGCGCAAGCGGTGGTGGCTGGCCTGCAACGTTTAATGATGTAAAAGCCGGAATTTTAGCGGTAAGTAAATATAACAATGGCGAGTTTAATTTAGCTGACTCGGTTGTGGTAGGACACTCAGCTGGTGGGCATTTAGCTCTGCTTGCTGGTGGTGAAATTGATCAGCTTAAAGGGGTTATTGCCTTAGCCCCTATTACTGATATAAAAGCGTATGCACGCGGTGATAATAGTTGTCAAAAAGTGACAAAGGATTTTATGCAAGGCATGCCAACTGATAAACCTAAGGCATACACGCAAGCTAACCCGAGTGATCAGCCACTTCATCCGCAAAGCATTATATTACAAGGTGACCAAGATGCCATCGTGCCTGCTTTTAATTTAGAACAGCTTAAACGTCCAGTTGTCATGTTAGAAGGCGTGGGGCATTTTGATTGGATCCATCCGGGATCAGCTGCATTTAATACACTAATACAAAATTTGAATGAGATGTAACAATGAATTTTAATGAGATTATAGCGCTTGATAAAGCGGATACGCTGGCTCACAAACGTAACGAATTTGATTTACCCGCAGACACTATTTATCTCGATGGTAATTCGTTAGGTGCTCTGCCTAAAGCAGTAAAACCGCGCGTAGCAGAGGTGGTAAGCCAGCAATGGGGTAGTCACCTAATTAGAAGTTGGAATGATCACCAATGGATTGATTTACCTACTCAGGTAGGGGAGAAAATAGCGCCTATTATTGGCGCCGACAAAGGCCAAGTTATTTGTTGTGATTCTATTTCGGTTAATTTATTTAAACTATTAAGTAGTGCGCTATCGTTAAACTCTGAGCGTAACGTGGTGTTATCTACCGAGGATAACTTTCCTACTGACTTATACATGGTACAAGGGTTAAGTGAATTATTAGGCCCCGACTTATGTCAGCTAAAACTCGTCGCAGAGCAAGATATTGAACAAAGCCTAAATGATACAGTGGCAGTATTACTGTTAACACAGGTGAATTTTAGAACCGGTAAATTGTTAGATATGCAAAAAATCACCCAGCTAGCTCATGAAAAAGGCATTTTGGTGATATGGGATTTAGCTCATAGTGCAGGTGCTATACCGGTTGAACTTGATGACTGTAATGCTGATTTTGCTGTTGGTTGTGGCTATAAATACTTAAATGGCGGTCCTGGTTCGCCTGCGTTTTTATATGTAGCAAAACGCCACCAAGCTGCTGTAAAACACCCCTTATCAGGCTGGATGGGTCATGCAAAACCATTTGCTTTTGATGCAAAATATCAACGTGCTAACAATATAAATCAGTATTTATGTGGTACACCCAGTGTAATTGCTATGAGTGCTTTAGATGCTGCGCTTGATGTATGGCAAGATGTAGATATTTCACAAATAAGAGAAAAGTCGATTGCACTTGCTGACGTATTTATTAAATTAGTAAAAACACATTCATGCTTAAGTGATTTGCGCTTATGTTCCACTGAAAATTCGAGCCAAAGAGGTAGCCAACTAGCATTTTCACATACCGACGCATTTGCTATATGCCAAGCGTTAATTGAAAAAGGGGTTATTGCTGATTTTCGTGCACCTAATATTCTACGCTTTGGTTTTACGCCACTTTATACTTCGTTTGAAGAGATTTGGCAGGCAGTGGCTATTTTAGCTGAGGTGGTTAAAACCCAGCTATATACCCAGCCACGTTTTAATTTAGCGGGTAAAGTGACGTAATTTTATAATTGTATATAACTAACAATGGCTCATTGAGTTTCTCAAGTTAAAAAGTGCGTTGCGCTAGCAGGATAACTGGCAGCGCATTTATTCTATTGTTGCTCTTTTTTTAGATTAAAGTAATTGAGTTGCACTCTCATCTCGGTTGCTTGTTCTGCCATTTGTCGTGCTGCTGCCATTGTTTCTTCTGTAATAGCTGAGTTTGCCTGAGTTAGCCCCGTTAAACGTTGTACAACAAGATTGACCTCTTTAATTGCTTGCTCCTGTGCGGAGGTAGAATGCGCTATATGTATTATATTTTTACTAACATCGCTAACAGCTTGCATTATGTGTTTTAGTTTTTTTCCTGAGGTGTCTGCTAATTCAGTCCCAAGCGCTACTTTTTGATTACTATTTACAATAATACTTTTTATCTGCTTCGCAGATTTAGCACTACGTCCAGCTAAATCACCCACTTCATTAGCGACTACAGCAAAGCCCCTTCCGTGGTCGCCAGCCCTAGCAGCTTCTACGGCGGCATTAAGTGATAGTAAGTTTGTTTGAAAAGCCAGGTTGTCAATAACCGTAAGTATTTCGTTTATGTCTTTACTGGCTTCATTCACTTCATCAATCGCGCTAACAGTCTGTATTGATAATTGATTTCCTTCTTCTGCAATTTCCTCAGCATTGCTTGCTAATGCCACGGCACTTTTTGATTGTTCAGATACTTTAGTTAGCTCATCTAGCATTTGCTCAGTACTTGAGCTTGCCTCTTCAAGGTTGGCAGCTTGCTCTTCTGTGCGTTTACTTATTTCAGTATTGCTTGAAGCTATTTCGCCTGCATTTTGCATAACCTGGCTCGCTGACACTTGAATCTCTTGAATGACATTGGTTAATTTATCGATAGTCGCGTTTGTGTCGCTTTTCAGGGTATTGAATACGCCTTGATATTGCCCTTCTATATTTTTGGTAAGGTCACCTTTAGCTAAGTTTGATAAAACGCTACTTACTTCATTTATAGCCAGTGAAACTAATGAGGTAGACTCATTAACATTATTTTTTAAATCTTCTAATTGGCCCTGTAGTGGCTGTTTTAATTGATGAGAAAAATCGCCGTTTGCCATTGCAGCCATTACTTGATTGAGATCATTTATGACGTGTTCTAGATTAGTAACTGATTGGTTTATATCTATTTTTAAACTGTTTAGTTGGCCAGTCATGGTTGATGAAATAGTATGATCAAAACGCCCCTGACTAATTGCTAGCATGACTGATGAAATTTCAGTTAAAGCATTATCAATAGCCGTGATTGATGTATTAATATTACTTTTCAACTGCTCCAATTGACCGCTGGCTTCACCTTTTATCATTTTTTTAAAGTCACCCTTACTAACAAAGGTCATGACTTCACCTATTTCATTCATTACATTATTTAAATTAGCCATGCTGGAATTAATATCTTGTTTTAAGGTATTAAGTTGTCCAGCTAATGGGGCGTCTAATTGCGCTGAAAACTGGCCTTGTCGTAATGCACTCATAACGTCACTAATACCATCTATGGCAATGCTTAAGCTATTTACTGAGTTATTCACGCTGTCTTTTAGCTGGGCAAGCTTTCCTTTAGCAGGGTAAGTAATTTGCTCTTTAAAGTTACCTTGCTCTACGTTAGCCATAATATCTACGATACTATTCATTGTGTTATTTATTGAGGAAAGCGATTGGTTAATATTACTTTTTAAGGTGCCTAACTCGCCTGACATTGAGGCATTAATTTGAATATCAAATTGACCATCAGCCATAGCAATCGCAATGTTATTTAACTCGTTTATTGCACCGTTTAGTGAACTCGCACAATCGTTGGTTGCTTGTTTTAACGTATCTAACTCTCCTCGACATGGTGCTTCAATACGTTGATCAAATTTACCCGCAGCCATATGATTCATAACACGATTTGTTTCACTAATAGATAACTGCAGAGCATCAAGAAGAGTGTTAAATGCTTGAGTACTTACGCCTATCTCATCGCTTGAATAGACAGTTGCTCGTAATGAAAAGTCACCTTGTTGTTCAACTTTTTTCATCGTATCAGCCAGGGCATGTATTGGTTTTGTTAATGTTCTCGCAAACCAATATGCGGCAATAGTAACAATGAAAATAGTGATTAAAAGTATAATAATGAGTTGTTGAGAAAGTGTGGTTATCGACTCAAAAGCTTCTTGTTCGTCCATTTCTGCTATGAGGGCCCAGCGAATATTAAATACATTTACTGGTGCAAATGCAGACAGCACCATCTCATTGTTATAATCACTTATCACATGCTGCCCTTTCTCATTTTTTAATGCTTTGATTACAGATAAGGTATTCACTGTGCCTTTATTTGGATTTCTAAATGAGCTTTCTACAGAGTGATTTATCGGATCAATGTAAGAGTCAGAGCGCATTAACCCTTCAGGACCAACAAGGTAGGTTTCTCCGCTTTCACCCAATCCGTCACGCTCTTTCATGATTGAATTGATATCTTCAATCGATAATTGGGCGGCTAAAATAGCAATCGTTTTACCATCAACAACAATAGGCTTACCTATAAAGCTCGCAGGGGCATTATATGAAGGGGAGTACTGTTTATAATCTGCAAATGCAATTGTTTGTGGGTTGCTGCTATCTTTTAATTGTTGAAATAAACTCGCTAAATTACTTTTAGCATAGGGCCCTGTTTGTAGCGATGTGGCAAAGTCGACTTCTTTATAAACGGAGTAAACAATATTGCCATTTGTTGGGTCGATAATGAAAATATCGTAGAACTCATTTATATTGGTCATATCTCGTAAATAAGGGTGATATTGGCGGTGCACTTGCTCGTAAGAGTCTGATTGCTCGGTTGCAGTTAGTTTTTGTTTTTCACCAATTGGATTTGGGTTATTAGCCAAATAACGAGACTGCAGCTCAATACTTTTTGGATTCATTTGCTCTAACGGGGATGATGAAACTGTATCTGTCGGGTTTAGCTGTTTAAATTTTGGAGTAAAAGACTCTTTATAAAAGCGATTTAAAGACTCTGATGAGTTTGAAGGGGAAATATCATTAAATCCTTCTATAAACTTTGTCGCCATATTGGCCATTTCTGGATTTGCTTGTAGCACATTAAGCTTTTTTTCAATATTGATAAAATAGCGTTTAACAGCGCTTTGTTTTACTTCACTCACAGCGTCTAATCGTGAATAAACCTGTTCTGTCATCGAGTTTGAGGCTGTATTAATTGCAACAACAATAATTATTGTTATTGGTACTAGGGAAACAACTAAAAAGGCGGAGATAAGTTTTTTTGTTAAATTTAATGAGTTAATAAATTGATTAATCGTGTTCATTACTATGTCCCTGTAATAAGGATTTACCTCAAATGAGCATAGAACACAATTTGTGAAGATCTAGTTAATAATTAAAGTAATGAGTTTTTATTATAAAATAGCCAAAGCGGATTCAGAGCACTTTTAATTTTAATGCAACTACAGCATGCTCTTTTAGCGGTTTAGTTTAATAAAACGTAGGAGCATTTAAGCGCTCCTACATTTGTTATTTAATCGATATGTTAACGTTGAAAAAGCAAGCTATGTTAGAGCGCTAGTAAACTGTGCTCTAACATAGTTTGAATTTGTTTTACTATTTTAGCTTCGGTTTCGGGTTCAAACTGAGCAATTCGCGGGGTGTGAATATGCCCTGTCGGGATATCTGAGTTTAGCTGGTTACGAAGGCGAATACTTCGATACGAAATTTCGTTAGATAAATAACCACCGCCACCGCCGCGCACTGCAGTTGACTCTTTTAATTCGTCAAAACTGTTAGGCTCAAAGTCTTTTTTGAGGGTAATAACATGGCGGTTATCATTAATCGCAAAAGAGCCTTTTGCCTTTAGCATAGCGCTAACAGGTAAGCTAAACTCTACAAACTCAGTTCCGGGTAATGGGCGGTCGTGTAAGCTTGGAATGAGCGGCGCTGTTTTGGTACCGCCATATACTATATTGGCGTTGTCGGGGGCTGTTACACTGCGGCGCTTACCTGGAAAGCGCTCAAGATCAAAATCCTTACTACCCATACTAACGGTAACCACCATATCCACATTATTAAGTGCGTAATAAGGGGCAAGTAAGGACTCTATGATGCCCTGATCAAAGTCTTCATATCGCACAGGCACCATTACAGTGTTTATTTCAGCACTAATCCCTTTATAGTTTATTACTTGGCCATCAAGAAGCAACGCAGCTACGCCCGATGGGTTACTTTGGTTTATATTTCTATCAAGTAAAAATGGGTCAAACCCAGTTAGTAGTATCTTTTTAGTGGTGTTTTGTGAGTAGCTTAGGTCTGTGCGACCTCGGCTTCCGTTTTCTAGTAACGTTAATAACACTGTTTGCTGCGCGGTGCTCAGCGAAAATGCAGGTTTTGTGGTACGAATTATTTTACTTGATTGTAAGCGAGCCCAATAAAGTGCGCGATCATCTAAGTTTTGCGTTGTAGTGATGCGTTTTTTTGCACTAAACCATAATCGTTTTGAGTAGTCATTAACGGCATCTACGGCTTGTGCATAGCTTGAGAGTGACTTGAACTGCTGCTCAAATTGATTAACTTCGCTGGCAAAAGCGCTTAGTACGGCTGGCATCGCTTGGCTGGCTTTTTCAATTCGCAATTCTTCTGGGGTTAGCGGTGTGTTTAAATTGGCTAAAGTACTAAAAGAAGAAAATATTAAACTTGTGGCAATCAGTGTTTTTATCATGATGTTCCTATACTAAGTCGTATTTGTTGCCTACTATCCTATGCCTAATAAGTGGGTGCAAATAAAATCGTTGGTTGGTTTTATGTTGAAAGCAGTATAAAACAGGCGCTAAATCAAAAACTACGGGTATTTTATTAAAAAAGAGTCTTAACTCTGTGATGGGTTTAGCTACAATGGGGCTGTGTATTTTTTAGTTTTTTACTTTTAGGCAGCTATGCAACTTATTCAAATAGATAAAGCACGTTATCGTAAACATTTAAATCGCGTTATTGTCGGCTGTGCAGCAGGTTTAGCTGTGGGCAGTTTAGCAATTTCACAAACCTTAATTGCATTATTTCCCGATGAAAGTGGTAGTCATTTTCATTGGAACTTATTAGGCGTAATTGTTACGAGTATTGGCATTGGCTGGTTGTTAAATAAATACCGAACACATCCTTTTATGACCGAGGTGGTGTATGTGTGGGAGCTTAAAAAAGCGCTTAATAAAATCACTCGTAAAATGGCTAAGCTAAAAGCGGCGGGACGAGAAGGTAACCCCGATGCATTATTGGCGATTCAATATAGTTATGCGGGCTCACGATTATTATGGCAGCTTGACGATAACACCATCACTATGGATGATTTAGCGATTAAACAAGCCGAGTTAGATAGCGTTGCGGCCAAGTTCAACTTAACCTTAAATGCTGATGACTACAATGATGCAATTTTAAAGCAGTTTTAAGTTATAGGGATTGCAAAAATCATAACCCTCTAAGGCCTTCTGCTTTTTTCTTACGTATGAAAAACACGTATGTTTAGTGCTTAAGCAACTGGAAGGCTAGCAAAAACTATTAGCCTCATTAAAATAACGTTTATTACTGATTTTTTGCAAAAGCTTGGGAGTCATAAGTGAAAAGAGTACTAATAGTGTGTTTGGGAAATATATGCCGTTCACCTACCGCAGAGGCGGTATTAAAAGCTCGCGCTAAAAAGTTAGGTATTGATCTGCTAGTGGACTCGGCAGGGACTATTGGTCATCACGAAGGTAATCAACCAGATAGGCGCTCAATGCAGGCTGGTGAAAAACGCGGTTATAGTTTTAAAGGTATTTTTTCGCGCAAGGTGCGTAGTAGTGATTTTAGCGAGTTTGACCTTATTTTAGCAGCCGATAAACAAAACCTGTCGGATTTAACCGCACGTTGCCCTGAACATTTGCAGTACAAGCTTGCGTTGTTTTTAGAGTATGGCGAGCAAGCACAAAGCGCAATTCCCGATCCTTACTATGGCGGTGATGATGGCTTTGAAAAGGTACTTGATTTAATAGAGGCCGCCAGCGATAACATACTGGCTAAGATTTAATCCCTATTTTTATTATTAAAGTTAAATTTAACAAGCTTTTTTTCGTATTGCACTGCGTCCCTAAAGTAAGTACATTTTATGCTCACTCAGAGGGGAACTTATGAAAACAAAAATATTACTACTCGTTTTATCCATTGCTTCTTACTCTAGTGCTGCCAACGAGATTAGTTTTTCGGTTGGGGGAGGCTATCCTTATTTAGTTATTCCTGAAGTGTCTTTATCATCTAACGACAACACACAGCGCTGGTATGCAAACTATAAACTAGGCCTAGATGATGGATTTTCAGCAGGTTTTGAACAAGCAGTAAGTGATAATAAAAAGCATGCTTTTGGTGCACTTGTGGGCGCTATTGGCGCAAGAGATACTGATAAAAAGTGTGAAAGTTCAACAAATGACGATATAGCAAGTGAATTTGGTAATATTATAGGTTGTGCAATTAGCGGTATTTTTGATGAAGAAACCACTAACGGTGTAGGGCTTACTTACAGCTATAACTTTAATGGGTTAAACAACTCCGGTTTTAGACTGGAATTAGATATAGGCTACGGAAAAGCAAGTGATAGTAACGAAAAAAGAGCGGATGGCGGTATTAGTTTAAGCTATGAATTTTAACTGCTCTGAGAATAGCAATTGAAGCAAAAGGCGCTCATCGCGCCTTGTTATAGTTAGTTAACGTTTTACTTTAAAATCGAGCTGTACTTTAGAAGTTGCTGCAACCGCTTTTCCATTTTCAAATTTAGGGGCATAGCGCCATTGCTCTAATGCTTCTACTGCCGACTTTTCAAAGGCCAAGCCACCCTCAGAGCTAAGTACTTGCAGATTTTTTACAAAGCCAGATTCATTGACTTCAAACTCCATAACTACGCTGCCATCTTTGCTAAATCGCGCTTTGTTTTTAGGGTATTTAGGTTCAACGCGGTATAGTGGTGTTTGCTCTTGGCTTTCTTTCCACGGCACCATTTTAGCTATCGCGATACAGTGTTTAGTGGCTTCATCACTTTTGCCTTGTTTTTCATACAAGCCAATTAATCTTGAATGTGCGGTAAGCTCGGCGGTGTGATCGTAATTTAAGTTTTCATCAAATACCTTTACTACGCGATTAAGTCGTTCAATTGCTTGAGTGTATCTTTTTCTACCCTCAGCAAACGACGCCATTAAAAAGTCAGCTTTTATTCGTTCAACCGAGTTTTCAGGTAAGTTAGCTTGATAGTACTCATCGGCTTCTTCTAAGTAGTTTTTAGCTTCATGGTATTTTTCGTAGCCGAATTTATTGGCTAATATGGTTGCCGCTTCTAATTTCATGTCAGCCAAAAATTTAGGTTTGTTTTGCGTATTTGCTATTGCAATCACTTGATCTAAATAATAATCCGCTTTTTGAGCTGAGGGCGCAAAATTAGCCATACCAACTAAAGAATCAACGGTTTCTAACGATTTTTTACCATGGTTATTAACAGAAATAGTATAGGCTTGCTGGTAAAGTGAAAAACGCTTTTCAATCCATTTTTTGCCATAGCCATTAATTGATTTTGCATAGTTAATAGCTAAGTTTGCGGTGTTATCTGAATTATCACCGTAAACAGATTTACCTAATGTATAAGCACGCTCGGCAGTTTGTTGTACATTGTCTGCAGCTTTAACCGCATCCAGGTAACTTTGATAAGCATTGTTAAATTCTACTTGAGAGGTAGTTACTTGCTCTGCCTGTGAGGTGGAACACAGTACTGATAAACTTAAGCCCATCAGTAATACACGTTTATTTAGTTTCATAATGATCCCTATTATTTGTCGGTGGTAAATTAGCAAATCCTTATGTGTATGTCATCATTTTAGGTAAACCAAGGTAAATATGCGTTGCTAATATATTTATGCTTACATATTGAAAATAGCCGCTGTCGTCGCAATATATTTGACATTACTTAGGGTGTACTACGATCCAATTTTGAACTTTTGTGATATTATCACTTTATCGTGTCGTAGTTTTTTAATATTTGGATTGGTCGTGGCGCAAGTAAGAGCAAGAGTCCAGCTTAATGTTGGCAAAAATAGTGATATTCCTGCAGAAATTATCTCGTTTAGTGGCTTAAAAGATGGCCAAGAGCATGTTGCTTTAGTATTTAATAACGCCGATACCCAGCAAGGTGTCCCACTTATTCGTATGCATTCTGAATGTTTAACCGGTGATGTATTTCATTCGTCACGCTGTGATTGTGGTGAGCAGTTAAACGAGTGTATTGAAATGATGCATGAGCAGGGCGGTATTTTACTTTATTTACGCCAAGAAGGGCGTGGTATTGGTTTATATAATAAAATTGATGCGTATGTACTGCAATCACAAGGTATGAATACTTACGAAGCTAATAACCATTTAGGTTTTGCTGATGACTTACGTGACTTTTCAGATGCAGTGTTAATGCTCAATGCGCTTAATTTAAAGCACGTTAAATTAATGACTAATAACCCTAAAAAGCTCAATGCATTAAAAGATGCAGGTATAGAAGTTGATTCTGTTGTGGGTACTCATGCTCACATTAAAGCTGGGCTTTCAGGTAATAAAGCGTATTTAGAGACAAAGATTAAGCATGGCTCTCACATGCTAGATATTAAGAAAATTAAAAAACCTTAGGGTCTGTTGACCTTTCAAGGTTAAATTTTCAGCAGTCTGTTTGGTATTTAGGCAAGGCAGAGCCTATGTGGTGTGGTTATTCCCCATAAATATGCGATAACGCAGCATCAATGCCAAACAGGCGCTGCCCGAAGGGTTCTGCCTAGGGGCGATTTACTCTTTGTTGCCTACATGGATGTAGGTAAGGGGCGTGAGCAGGACGCGGAAGCTTTGCTCGGTTTTGACTTAGCCCACTAGGTTACAAACCTCGCGCCGCGATTAAATCGCCCCTAGTTTGAACAAATTTTAATCCGTAAAGGGCAGCAGACCCTAATATTAACGGCATTTATCGCCGCCACCTATGTAATACCAACCAGCGCCGAGTTATACTCGGCGTGTTTTGTTTTAATTAAGAGCAAGTATGTCTACACAATTACGAATTTTTAAAGCGGATGCGGCATTAAAATGGTTTAAAGCGGGTTGGCTAATTTTTAAAACTCAGCCATTAACTTTTATTTTTATGCATTTGTTTATTGGCATTGTTGGCTTGTTGTCGTTATTTTTGCCGGTATTACAAATAGCTGCAGCATTGGCTACACCATTTTTAACCGCTGGTTTTTATCAAGCCGTGCTTACCAAGCAGCAGGGCGGAAAAATTATGTTAGCCGACATTTTGAAGCCCTTTTCAGCCAAAGGAAATCGGTTAGGCTTATTTCGCTTAGCGCTTTATCAAATGGGGGCCGGTATTTTAATTGCCCTGCTTGCCAATGGGTTATTTGCTGATGCAATGGCGGTTATGACACAGCCAGACCTAGATCCAAACACCGCCGTTAGCCAAATGCTTGAGAGTATTTCGCTTGCAAACGTGGCATTGTTTTTAATTGCGCTCTCAATTTACTTTACTTCGTTTGCCTACGCAGTACCGCTGGTTTATTTTAATAAAGAGCAACGTATTTTAAATGCCTTAAAAAGTTCGTTTATGGTGTTTTATTATAATATTTTACCATTAAGTGTTTATGGTATTATTTGCGCATTATTAATGGTGGTGTCGATGTTCTTATCGCTACTACCGCTGTTGATTTTAATGCCAATTTGCTACATTAGTTTCTTTGTATCTTATCAGGCTATTTTTATGCCCGTTGTGCCACCAAGTGATGACAGTAACATTAAGCCTTTAAGTAGCGAGCAAAGCGGGCGCTTTGACGCTTAATGGATGATACATTAAAACAAAAGTTAAAAAACTATGTGCTTTGGTTACTAGGAAGGCAAGAGTATTCGCGCCGAGAGTTAACTCAAAAGTTACAGCAAAGAGAAGCAACCGATGAATTCATAGAAAACCTGCTTGATTGGTGTGAAAAGCACAACTTTATTAACGAGCAGCGTTACTGTGAAGGGTTTGTAAGAAAACACATATTTAAATGCCATGGCTTAAAGCGAATTCAAAGTGAAGCCATGAGTAAAGGGATTGATAGAGCACTGCTTGAAACAGTGGTTGATGAGCTGGAAATAGATTGGTTTGAGCTCGCGCAGGAAGCGTACAACAAAAAATATTCAACGACACCGGCAAACCTCGAGTACAAAGAAAAAGCTAAGCGCGTGCGCTACTTAATGTATCGAGGTTTTAGCTATGATCAAATAAATTTTGCAATGCAAGCACAGTAAATACAGGTGAGACTTTCACATGCAGCACATGACTACCGCACAAATTAGGCAACAGTTTTTAGACTTCTTTGCCAGCAAACAACACCAAGTTGTTCCTTCTAGTTCGCTTATACCGGGTAACGATGCCACGTTGTTATTTAATAATGCCGGTATGGTGCAATTTAAAGATGTATTTTTAGGCGCCGAAAGCCGCCCTTATACACGCGCAACTAGCTCTCAGCGTTGTGTGCGTGCTGGTGGTAAACACAACGATTTAGAAAATGTTGGTTACACAGCACGTCACCATACCTTTTTCGAAATGCTAGGTAATTTCAGCTTTGGTGATTACTTTAAGCAAGATGCAATTAAATTTGCGTGGGAGTTTTTAACTGAGGTTGTAAAACTACCAAAAGAAAAGCTGTTAGTGACCATTTACCATGATGACGAAGAAGCCTTTGGCTACTGGGCTAACGATATAGGTTTACCTGAAGATCGTATTATTCGTATTGCAACGAGCGATAATTTTTGGTCTATGGGTGATACCGGCCCTTGTGGTCCATGTTCTGAAATATTTTATGATCACGGTGAGCACATTTGGGGTGGTCCTCCGGGCACTCCTGAAGAAGATGGCGACCGTTTCATTGAAATTTGGAACTTAGTATTTATGCAATACAACCGTCAAAGTGACGGGACTATGGAGCCACTTCCTAAGCAATCTGTTGATACTGGTATGGGCCTTGAGCGTATTTCAGCTATTTTACAAGGTGTGCATTCAAACTACGAAATCGATTTATTCCAAGGCTTAATTGCCGCCGCTGCAAGCGTTACTAATGCACAAGATATGGATGATAAATCGCTTCGCGTGGTGGCGGATCATATTCGTTCGTGTGCGTTTTTAATTTCAGATGGGGTTATGCCATCAAATGAAGGCCGTGGTTATGTATTGCGTCGTATTATTCGTCGTGCAGTACGTCACGGTAATAAGTTAGGTGCTAAAGGCGCGTTTTTCTATAAATTGGTTTCTGCACTTATTGAGCAAATGGGTCAAGCGTACCCAGAGCTTGCTAAGCAACAAGAAATTATTGAAAAAGTACTGCGTATTGAAGAAGAGCAGTTTGGTAAAACGCTTGAGCGTGGTTTAGCTATTTTAGAAGAAAGCTTGAGTGATTTAACCGGGGATGTGATCCCAGGTGACTTAGTATTTAAACTTTACGATACCTATGGTTTCCCTGCCGATTTAACAGCCGATGTAGCGCGTGAGCGCCAAATGACCATTGACCATCAAGGTTTTGAAGCATGTATGGCAGTGCAACGTAAAACAGCACAGCAAGCGGGCAAATTTGGTGCAGATTATAACGAGCAATTAAAATCAGACAAGCATACTGATTTTAAAGGCTACGATAGTAATCATTACCGTGGCACTGTGGTAGAAATTTTTGCCGGTGGCGAATCGGTATCGTTATTAGAAGATGGTCAGCAAGGTATTATTGTTTTAGACCGTACTCCGTTTTACGCTGAATCAGGCGGCCAAATTGGTGATAGCGGTACAATTACTGTTGCCGGTGGTGAGTTTAATGTAACAAATACCACTAAATTGGGTAATGCTTTTGCTCATCATGGAACAGTTCAAGGGCGTATTGGCGTTAACGATAAAGTGGATGCGACTATTGACGATGCGCGTCGTGAAAGCATTAAGAAAAATCACACAGCTACGCACATTTTACATGAAGCATTGCGTCAGCTTTTAGGTGAGCACGTATCGCAAAAAGGCTCACTTGTGCAGCCAGAACGCCTGCGTTTTGACTTCTCACATTTTGAAGCAGTGACCAAACAAGAACTGCGCGAAATTGAACGTGTAGTAAATGACGAAATTCGTCGTAACTTTGCACTTAACACTGAGCTAATGGCAATTGATGATGCTAAAGCAAAAGGTGCTATGGCATTGTTTGGCGAAAAGTACGATGACGAAGTACGTGTAGTAACCATAGGTGATTACTCAATTGAGCTTTGTGGTGGTACACACGTAGAGCGTGCAGGTGACATTGGTTTATTCAAAATTGTATCTGAAAGCGGTATTGCTGCCGGTGTTCGTCGTATTGAAGCGGTAACCGGTGCAGAAGCAATCGCGTATGTTAATGAACAAGAACAGCAATTAGCAGATGTTGCCGCGCTTGTAAAAGGTGACAGTGCGTCAGTACTTGAAAAAGTAACTGCCTTACTTGAAAAGTCGAAAGGACTTGAAAAGCAAGTTGCCCAACTTAACGATAAACTAGCCAGTGCGGCAGGTGCATCATTACTTGATTCAGTGGTTGAAATTAATGGGGTTAAATTGTTAGTTGCCAACGTTGAAGGAACTGAATCAAAAGCGCTTCGTGGCATGGTTGATGACCTTAAAAATAAGATTGGCTCAGGCGTTATTGCTTTAGGTGTTGCCAGCGGTGATAAAGTAAGCCTAATTGCGGGTGTAACTAAAGACTTAACCGGTAAAGTAAAAGCGGGTGAGTTAGTTAACCACATGGCAGGCCAAGTAGGTGGTAAAGGCGGCGGTCGTCCAGATATGGCGCAAGCAGGTGGTTCTGAGCCACAAAACTTAACTGCAGCACTTGATAGTGTAACAGCTTGGTTAACTGAGCGTACTTAAGCTTAAGTGGCACTTATAGTTCAAAAATTTGGCGGCACTTCGGTAGGCTCAATAGAGCGTATTGAAGCGGTCGCCGACCTTGTTGTTAAAACTAAGCAACAAGGCCACCAAGTGGTGGTGGTGCTTTCGGCAATGTCGGGAGAAACCAATCGCTTAATTAATCTTGCCAAACAAATCGACTCTCGCCCGAGTGGTCGTGAACTCGATGTATTACTCAGTACCGGTGAACAAGTCTCTATAGCTTTATTAGCGATGGCGATTATTAAACGCGGCCATTCTGCGGTAAGCTTGTTAGCCGATCAGGTGAATATATTAACCGATAACATGTTCGGTAAAGCCCGTGTAGAAGACGTGGCTGCAACGCGTTTAAAACATGAACTTGAACATAACCGTATTGCTATTATTGCCGGCTTTCAGGGGCGCGATATTGAGGGCAACGTGACTACGCTTGGGCGTGGTGGCACCGATACCTCTGCAGTTGAAATAGCGGGTGCAATAAAAGCGGATGAATGTCAGATCTATACTGATGTTGATGGCGTATATACAACAGATCCTCGTATTGAACCTAATGCACGACGTTTAAGCCATGTAACCTTTGCCGAAATGCTTGAGCTGGCTAGTTTAGGTGCTAAAGTGCTACATATTCGCTCTGTAGAGTCGGCTGGTAAGCACAATGTACCATTAAGAGTGTTATCTAGCTTTAAACCTGATGAAGGTACATTAATTAGTTTTGAGGAGAGCGATGTGGCGAGTAACGTTGTGTCGGGTATTGCATTTAATCGAGACGAGTGTTTGATTAAGGTACATGGAGTACCGCAAGGCACAAAAGCGCTTGCAAAAATTTTGAAACTTTTTGCAGATAATGGCATCGAAATAGATATGATTAATCAAATTAATCATAAAGTTGAAAAAGTCGACTATGCTTTTACTGTGCATTTAAATGATTATTTAAACGCACTTGATTTGTTAGCGGCTGAGCAACAGCAATTTGACGCACAGGCAATTGACGGATTAACTAATGTGGCGAAAGTGTCAGCTGTGGGTATGGGGATGAAATCTCATTCTGGAGTGGCGAGTTTATTTTTTGATTCGTTAGCACAAGAGAACATTGATGTGATGTTTGTTTCAACCTCAGAGATAAAAATTTCAGTTTTAATAGATGAGAAATACCTTGAACTGGCTGTTCGTGCATTACATAAGACATTTTTAACAGAAAATGAATAGATTGAGAGTTTTTACTTACTTTTTAGTCTAATTTTAATTAAAATGTGTTGCGGAATCTTATAATTTTATTGGAACATGGGAGCAAGAGAATGCTAATACTAACTCGTAGAGTAGGCGAGACCCTTATGATTGGTGACGAAGTAACCGTTACTGTTCTGGGTGTTAAAGGAAATCAAGTTCGTATCGGTGTTAACGCACCTAAAGACGTATCAGTTCATCGTGAAGAAATTTACATGCGCATACAAGCTGAAAAGTCTAACCCTAATCCGGGCAATGCTTAATCAAGATAATATAAAATGTGTTAGTTAAAAACTATGACATTTATAAAAGCCACTCACTGAGTGGCTTTTTTGTTAATAAAATCAATGGTTTCTTCGTTGAGTATTGCCTTGGAAATGTACTGCATACCGCTTTTACTTTTTAACAATAGGCCGCAATCTGTAGTAATCACTTCATTAATGTCGTGCCAAGCTAACTGGTAATTCTTGTAATGATTGGTTGATTTTATTCCGTCCTCGTCGAAGGTGAGAGTGACTTCAGAACCAGATGCTCTGCTAAGCATTTGCCTTGTTACCCACCAAGGACGACGATAATAAAAAGCAATGCACTCAAGTAAAGCTAACATAAGCAAAAATGTACCAAGGTAATGATCGCCTAAACCATAAATGCCAAATAGCCCTAATATCACAAGTAGCGCCAATAAAAAGTATTTAGGTTGTGCACGCTTACTATAAGGCAGCGATTGGTCGAAGCATTCATAAAAATAAGGTTTATCGAGTTTATAAGTTGTTGTAAAGACCATGTGTTTGCACTTAAAAGCTATTTTTTATTATTTTAGCCTAATGCGCAGCTTAAAAGGGGAAATGACTAGAAACTATTTATATTTTAGGCATAAAAAAACGACCCGTAGGTCGTTTCTTAGCTAAATAAATAATATTAGCAATTTGTCTCTTCGGCATTAACGCCTTCTTTTACTTCTTCACAGGTATCTTCTACCTTGTTTTGAACATCTGTCACGGCTTCGTCAATACGCTCACCGGCTTCTTCTGCATGATTGTCTTCACAACCCATAATAAATGCACTTGCGAATAGACCAATAGCTGCTGCTTTAAGTGTTGATGATTTCATAATGTAATTCCTTGTATATAAATTTAAAAAGAGGTTCGTTGTTTCTTATCTACCTGGGGCTTTTACCACGTAAAGCGCCAGAGACAAGTGAAATAACCAGTAAAACTAAAAAGATAAAAAATATGATCTTAGCAATTCCTGCTGCGGCTCCTGCAATACCACCAAATCCTAAAACGGCTGCGATTAGTGCGATCACCAAAAATGTAATTGTCCAGCGTAACATTGTCATCTCCTTGATTTATCTAAGTGTTAAAGTGTTGTTTTTATATAAGCGAGTAATGTGCCAGTATTTCATTTTGTTTTAAATCAATGGTTTATTTCGGTTTTTCGCGATTGGCTTTATACTGAGTTGGTAATTTTTACGATCTTATCGGTAACTTATTCACAGTTGTCTCTGATGAGATAATAAATAGTTGTTGCTGCTCTTTGTTTTGGTAAGACCAATTAACATTTGTTTTGAAGGTTATTAGTGGGTTAGTACAATAGGTTTGTTTTATATGTGTTTTTACAAAGTATTAGTGTTTTTATATATTCTTTGTTTATAACGAACATTTTTATCATCTATATATCTGGGTTAAATAAGCTATTTTAGGTGGTGTTAACCTTATTGGTGATATGTTACTTTTAGATTAATTGGTTTTACCAATTTACAATGTGTAGACAAAAGAATAGTTTTTGTTACTATTGGTGAATAGTTATTTAAATAAACCGATTTTTTATGTGTTTGGTTTTAAACAGGGGAGAATTATGGATATAGGGGCTTTACTCACAACTGCAGGCAATTTAATGCTAACAGGCATGGTGGGTGTGTTTGTATTTCTTTCTTTATTGATTGGTGCAGTGACACTCATGTCTAAGCTGGCTAGCAAGTTTTCTCAGCCAGAACTAGCAGCATCACAGAGAACACCATCTTTTAAATCTCAAGGTGTGCCAAATGAGCACATCGCTGCAATTAGTGCTGCCATTGCTCAGTACAAAACAAATAATAATTAGAGGAGCATACCAATGGCTAAATTAAAAATAACAGAACTCGTACTTCGTGACGCACATCAGTCGCTCTTAGCTACCCGCATGCGATTAGACGACATGTTACCTATTGCAAAAAAAATTGATGACGCAGGATATTGGTCTATAGAATCTTGGGGTGGAGCTACCTTTGATTCATGTATTCGTTATTTAGGTGAAGATCCATGGGAGCGTATTCGCGCGCTTAAAAAAGCGATGCCAAATACACCACAGCAAATGCTACTTCGTGGTCAGAACTTATTGGGATATCGCCATTATGCTGATGATGTGGTTGAGAAGTTTGTTGAGCGCGCCCACAAAAATGGCGTAGACGTATTTCGTATTTTTGATGCCATGAATGATGTACGTAACTTAGAAACTGCCATAAAAGCGGCGGTTAAAGTAGGGGCACATGCGCAAGGTACAATTTCTTACACAGTAAGCCCTGTACATACATTAGATATGTGGTTAACACTTGCTAAGCAGCTTGAAGAATTAGGTTGTCATTCAATTTGTATTAAAGATATGGCGGGATTGCTTAAGCCTTACGATGCAGAAGAACTCATTAAAGCGTTAAAAGAAACGGTTTCCATACCTATTGCAATGCAATGCCATGCAACAACGGGTTTAAGCACCGCTACTTATCAAAAAGCGATTGATGCCGGCATTGATATGCTCGACACAGCTGTATCGTCTATGAGTATGACTTATGGTCATTCAGCAACTGAAACAATTGCTGCAATCGTTGAAGGGACCGAGCGTGATACCGGGCTTGATTTAAACCACCTAGAAGAAATTGCCGCTTACTTTAGAGACGTACGTAAAAAGTACGCTGCGTTTGAAGGCAGCTTAAAAGGTGTCGATGGCCGAATTTTATTAGCCCAAGTGCCAGGTGGTATGTTAACTAACATGGAAAACCAGCTTAAAGAGCAAGGTGCTGCTGATAAACTAAACGAAGTGCTACTTGAAATTCCACGAGTACGTGAAGATTTAGGCTTTATTCCACTCGTTACACCTACCTCACAAATTGTTGGTACTCAAGCGGTATTAAATGTACTCACTGGTGAGCGTTATAAAACCATTACCAAAGAAACTGCTGGCGTATTAAAAGGTGAGTATGGTTCAACACCTGCACCAATGAATAAAGAGCTTCAAGAGCGCGTACTTGATGGCAGTGAAGCAATTACCTGTCGCCCTGCAGATATTATTAAACCTGAACTTGAAACTTTAGAAGCTGAGTTAAGCAAGCTTGCGCAGGAGCAAGGGCTAACTTTAGCCGATGAGCAAATTGATGATGTGCTTACCTATGCATTATTTCCACAGATTGGTTTGAAATTTATTAAAAACCGTAACAATCCTGATGCATTTGAGCCTGTTCCTAGCGCTGATGATAACGCCAATAAAGCACCTGAAAAATCAGCGGCAAACAATAAAAGCGTTAAGGCAGAGCAATACAGCGTTAAAGTAGACGGTAAAGTATACGATGTCGTGGTTGCTCAAGGTGGTGAGCTAAAAGAGGTGACGTTAAAAGACTCAGAGCATATTCCACAGTCAGCATCGGTTGCCTCGGGTGAAACTCTAAATGCACCACTGGCCGGTAATATTTTTAAAATTAAAGTAAAACCCGGTCAGGTAGTCAATGAAGGTGATGTGGTAATTATTATGGAAGCCATGAAAATGGAAACCGAAGTACGCGCCATGCATACCGGTACGATTGCTGAGGTGCTTGTTTCTGAGGGCGATTCAGTGTCAACCGGCGATGCAATGATTGCACTAGCTTAAGGAGTAAATAGAGGATGGATGGTATTTTAAACCTCTGGCATGCCACAGGCATTGCTAACTTTACATTTCCTGGGCTGATCATGATTGCCGTTGGTTGTTTGCTATTATTTTTAGCAATTGCCAAAAACTTTGAGCCGTTATTACTACTGCCCATTGGTTTCGGAGCTATTTTAACTAATATTCCAGTAGCTGGTTTATCAGATCCAGGTGGCTTACTTTACTATGTGTATTATGTTGGTATTGATACCGGTATTTTTCCGCTATTAATATTTATGGGAGTGGGGGCCTTAACTGATTTTAGTGCCCTGATTGCCAACCCGCGTATGTTGCTATTAGGTGCGGCAGCGCAGTTTGGTATTTTTGCGACGTTATTTGGCGCTATTTTACTTAACTTTATTCCGGGATTTGAATTTAGCTTACAAGATGCTTCTGCAATTGCGATTATTGGTGGTGCAGATGGGCCAACCGCTATCTTTTTAGCGTCAAAGCTGGCCCCAGATTTACTGGGCGCTATAGCGGTGGCTGCGTACTCGTACATGGCGTTGGTTCCTATTATTCAGCCACCTATTATGCGTGCGTTTACAACGCCTGAAGAACGTAAAATTCAAATGCCAGAACTGCGTAAAGTATCTAAAAAGGAAAAAATTATTTTCCCACTGATGGTGCTTACCTTAACTGCTATATTCTTACCTGCGGCAATTCCGCTGGTTGGTATGTTCTGTTTAGGTAACTTAATGCGTGAGTCGGGTGTAGTTGATAGGCTCAGCAACAGTGCGCAAAACGAAATCATTAATATCACCACCATATTTCTAGGACTTGCAGTGGGCTCTAAGCTTGCTGCCGAGCAGTTCTTAACAGTAGAAACTATTGGTATTTTGGTACTGGGTGCACTGGCGTTTGCTATTGGTACAGCCTCAGGTGTATTTATGGCTAAAGGCTTAAATAAGATATCAAAAACCCCCATAAACCCATTAATTGGTGCTGCGGGTGTATCCGCTGTGCCTATGGCAGCACGTGTTGTTAATAAGGTTGGGCTTGAAAATAACCCGCATAACTTCTTATTAATGCATGCCATGGGGCCTAATGTTGCAGGGGTGCTTGGTAGTGCTGTTGCGGCAGGTATTTTACTCGCTCTTGTGGGTTAAATATAATTTAGACTCAACCTATTAGCGCAGTTTACTGCGCTTTTTTTTTGCATAAAATTCACTGTTTTGACTTAAGCGGTTTCTTGTATAGGGTTTTTTGTTTAAAGTAATCACTCTTCATTTTTTAAAGGGCTGTCAAAATGTTACACACTCCGCTGGCAAAATATCTCCCGAATGTAAGCAAACTTGTTTTTGGCTGTATGGGTTTGGGAGGCGCATGGAATAAAGATGCGATTACCAGTGCGCATTTACAACAAACTCATTCATGCATAGATGCCGCCATTGAAGGCGGAATTAATTTTTTCGATCATGCTGATATTTATACCTTAGGCAAAGCCGAACATGTTTTTGGTCAAGCTTTGGCTGAGCGACCAGAACTTAGAGAGCAAATGTATATTCAGTCTAAGTGTGGTATTCGCTTTGCTGATGATCAAAACCCACAACGTTATGACTTTTCAGCTGATTGGATTGAGCGCTCGGTAGAAGGCTCATTAAAACGATTAAATACTGAATATTTAGATATACTTATGTTGCATCGTCCTGATCCTTTAATGGAAGTAGAGGAAGTTGCACAAGTATTTAGTTGTTTAAAAGAAAGTGGCAAAGTGCGTCATTTTGCGGTGTCTAATATGTCGCAATATCAAATACGGTTTTTGCAACGCGCTTTAGATATGCCGATTGTGGCCAATCAAATCGAAGCGAGTTTACAAAAACATCAATGGGTTGATGAAGGCGTTTATGTGGGTAATGCCGATGGCAAGGATATTAACTTTACCCCAGGCAATATTGAATATTGCCGTGAGCATGAAATTCAGATTCAAAGTTGGGGCAGTTTATGCCAAGGCTTATACTCTGGTGGTGATTTATCAAAGGCCTCGCCTGCAGATATTAATACCAGTATTTTAGTCAGTAAGCTTGCCATACTTTATGGTACAACAGCAGAAGCTATCGTATTAGCATGGCTGCTGCGCCACCCAGCATCAATTCAACCAATTATTGGCACTACTAACATAGAGCGAATAAAAGCATCCTGTGATGCGGTTAATGTTAACTTAAGTCGTGAGCATTGGTATGAGCTATATATCAGCGCGAAAGGCTGCGCTTTACCATAACCTAGTGTAGGGTGATGATATGAACATATTTGTTATTTTAATTAGCTTAGTCATTGCTTTGGTGATCATTATTCCGTTACTGGAAAAATACCAAAGTAAAATGGGGCTTGAGAGCGCTACTAAATATAGTAAGTATATCTGGCCACTGGTGATGATCTCTTTGGTTGTGCAGCTTATTTATGTACTCGTAAATTAACTCTGAAATCTAGCACCAAGCAGCTTAGATACAATGGGTAATTCGTGAAACTATTCAAATATCTATGCTGGTTGGTATACTCATGACATACAAAAAAGCCTTTGCGGGTTATCCCTGCAAAGGCTTTTTTATTTAATCATTAAGCTTTTTATTTAAGTGCCAACTGAAGTTCTCGGTTACGCTCAAGTTGCGCAATAAAGTTATCAGCAATAGGCTTAAACTTAGCAAGCTCTGAGCGTGGTAATGGCTCAGATTTAGGTAGTTTCACAGTTTTGGGGTTACGATGAACACCGTTAACTAAAAACTCATAATGTAAATGTGCCCCAGTTACTCGACCTGTTGAGCCTACAGTACCAATTTTCTCACCTTGTTTGATTTTTTGCCCTGTTCTAACTAGACGTTTGTTAAGGTGTAAGTACTTAGTAACGTATTGTGTACCGTGGCTTATAAATACGTAATTACCGTTATATTTACTGTAGCCCGCTTTAATAACTTTACCATTACCTGATGATACAACAGGCGTGCCTGTACGCGCAGCATAGTCAATACCTCGGTGTGCTTTTACTTGTCCTGTAACAGGGTGTAAGCGGCGAGGATTAAAGCTTGAGCTAATATATTTAAAGTTTACCGGTGCACGTAAGAAGGCTTTTTTCATACTACGCCCTTCAGGGGTATAAAAATTACCGTCGGTGTGTCGAATTGCTGTGTAACGTTCGCCTTGATTTATAAATTCTGCGGCAATAATCTTACCGGTGCCAATAAATTCACCATCAACAAAATGAGATTCATATATTAAGCCAAATTCATCACCTTTACGGATGTCATTTGCAAAATCCACGTCCCAACCAAATATATCGGCAAAGTTCATGATTTGGCGCTCACTTAAACCAGCAGCAATTGCTGACGTCCAAAAACTGCTAGAAATTTCCCCACCGGCGGTTTTGCTCAGTGTTTCTATTTCTTTGCTGTCAATTGAAGTATCGTATTGGCCTTCGTCATTAAGGGTGACATATAAGGTATCTGTTTTAGATATAACGTAACGCAACTGAGCCAACGAACCATCTTTTGCAGTAGCAAAGCTTAGTGTTTCACCTGGATGAATTTTGGTAAGCTTGCGTGTTTCAGCATTTGTGTTAACCAGTTTATAAAGCGTTTGCGCAGAAAAACCAGCGCGCTTAAAAATGTTCGCTAAATTGTCACCATTTTTAACAAGGTGATCAACAAAATCATATTCTGGAAGCTTTTGTGCTGCTTGCTCTGAATTTAAGTCAGTGAGTTTTTCGTTTTCACCTACTTTTATTTGTAATTCGTAACGCTTACCAATCTCTAGCGTGTTCTCGCTATTGTCTTTGGATGCAGTGGCTTTTTCAGAAGGTAAAAAGGCTAAGGCAACAATAGCAGAAACCAAACCTAGAATAAGCATTTTGTGTTTTTTGGGGAGCGTGTTAACCACGTGGACCATAACGTGCCTTTTTCTGCTGTCAAGATAATAAATAGATTATATTGCAGGATATAACGAATAATCTATGAATACTAGTATTTTGTAGATTTAAACTCGCGTTAAATTAAGCTAAAATCATAGGGTATTCAGGCTGTTTGTGTGTAAAGTTGAATAACAGCACTATTTTATATTCTTGGATACTTTGCTTTTTCATCGTAATGTTAAATTAGCTTTTAAAACGATTTAATTGCGAGAAGTGATTAATTTACAAACTGTTTTTTGGTTTGTTATAAACACTTCTAGTGTATTATTAATCGCTCGTTTATATCCCTTTTTAGAACGTACGCCCTGCATTATAGTTGATGCTGCGATTAGTTAAAAAAGTTGTTCTAATTAAGTGGAAATTTGTTATGTTAGCTAAATAGTTTTATTTGCTTTGTTATAACGCGCTAACAATAAATCGTGAGCATATTACACCCCTTCGTTGTCAGAATTTTTTGGAGTAACACACAGTGGATTTACAAACCGCTCTAGCAGAGATAAAACGCGGTGCAGAAGAGATATTAATTGAAGATGAGTTAGTTGAAAAATTAAAGTCGGGGAAAAAGCTAAAAATTAAAGCTGGTTTCGATCCTACGGCTCCAGATTTGCACCTAGGTCACACTGTACTAATTAATAAAATGAAAACCTTTCAAGATTTAGGTCATGAGGTTATTTTCTTAATTGGTGACTTCACCGGTATGATAGGCGACCCAACGGGCAAAAATGTTACCCGTAAGCCACTGACTCGTGATGATGTGCTTGCTAATGCTGAAACCTATAAAGAACAGGTTTTCAAAATTTTAGACCCAGCTAAAACAACCGTCGCTTTTAACTCTACCTGGATGGAGACATTGGGCGCGGCTGGAATGATAAAATTAGCAGCTCGCCAAACTGTGGCACGCATGCTTGAGCGTGATGACTTTAAAAAGCGCTATGCTGGCGGTCAATCTATCGCAATCCATGAGTTTTTATACCCACTAGTGCAGGGCTGGGATTCAGTCGCACTTGAGTCTGATGTTGAGCTAGGTGGAACTGATCAGCGCTTTAACCTATTAATGGGTCGTGAGCTGCAAAAAGATGAAGGTCAAAAACCACAAACCGTACTAATGATGCCTTTACTTGAAGGGACTGATGGCGTTCAGAAAATGTCAAAGTCACTAGGAAACTACATAGGTATTACTGATACGCCTAGCGACATGTTTGGTAAAATCATGTCAATTAGTGATGTACTAATGTGGCGTTACTATGACTTGCTAAGTAGCCTTTCTATTGAGCAAATTGCAGCGCAAAAACAGCGTGTAGAGCAAGGCACTAACCCGCGCGATATTAAGATTGAATTAGCGAAAGAGTTAATTGCACGTTTTCACAGTGAAGCCGATGCGCAAGCTGCTCATGATGACTTTATTCAGCGCTTTCAGAAAAAAGCACTACCTGATGAAATTCCAGAGCTGACAGTTAATATTGATGAAGACACTATTTTAATTGCTAACTTACTAAAAGAAGCTGGCTTAGTGGCGAGTACTTCAGAGGCCATGCGTATGATCAAACAAGGCGCAGTAAAGCTTAATGGCGAAGAAAAAATTACCGATACCAAATTGGAAGTAGCAAAAGGAACAACCGCTATTTACCAAGTAGGTAAACGTAAGTTTGCAAATATTACTGTAGCCTAAAGTTTCAGAGATTATAAAAACCAGCTTCGGCTGGTTTTTTTATAACTGATCAAAAAGTTAGAACAGCCCTAATAATTTCAACGCTAATAATAATTAGTAGCCAAAAAAAACGGGCTTGATTTAGGGTATTGAGTAGCTTTGGCATATCATCGGCAATTGGCAAGCGTTCTACACCGACCCGCATTTTATTGAAACGCTGCTCAATATAAATAGCAGGCCCACCAAGTTGCACACCTAAAGATGCAGAGCACACACTTAATAACCAACCTGTATTTTTTTGATAAAAATGTCGGCCATAATGCTTAATATAATGCATGCTTTTTTTACTGGCTTTAAGTGAAGCTATTGTCAGCGCGAGTAACCGAATGGGAATGTATTCAATAATAAAAAGAATCAGTTTAAGCGGCGTCAAAAAAGAACTGTCGGGAGCTATATCAGTGCGCCACGCTTGTTGGATTAAGGTAAGCAAGCGGTAGGCGAGAGTAGCAATGGGGCCCAATAGTAAAAAAATGAAAATAACTACAAAATAATGACGGGCCGTTCTTAGTATGACACTTTCCATAACCGCTTTAATAATCCCTGGGTTTGAAAGTGCCTTAACTTCTCGGGCTACTAGTGGTTTTAATAATTCTCGAGCAGTTGATTTTTGATTTTTTTTGGTCAATTTCGCAATACGTATCGCTTTTTTATTTATGCTACTGCTTTCTAGGCACAAGTATAAAATAAGACCGGATAGTAGTTCAGGGTAAAAGGCAAACTCCAGCAGTAAAACCACAATAATCATAATCACAGTTAGAACAAGTGTGCTTGCTAGTAAAGCGGCTAAATAATGATATTGTTTGCTGTCTGCTTTTTTATAAACACGCTGGCCAATTGCGTTAAAAATGGCAGAAAGTATATGATTAGGGTGATACCAGCTAACTAAAGGTAAAAAGCGCTCAGCTAGGAGCGCACAAATAAATACAATAAAGTCCAAATGATTTTGAACAATATTATTGAGCATTTACAGCGTAACCGCTGTTAACTTTTCTAGTAATGCCACAACCATTTTTGATGAATTAATAGAGGCTGTTTCTAAGTACTCTTCAAATGATTGCGGTGACTCTTTGCCAGCAATATCAGACATTGAGCGAATAACAACAAATGGTGTGTTAAGTGCAAAACACGTTTGTGCAATTGACGCACCTTCCATTTCTACTGCTAGCATTGTAGGGAAGTCATTGCGTGTTTTTTCAATACGAACAGGGTCACACATAAATGAGTCACCAGTACAAATTAAACCAACAAGCGTTTTTACTTCGCTGATTTGTGCAATTGTTTGTTCGGCGGCTTCTACTAGCTTAGGGTGTGCTGTAAAGCCTGCAGGCATTTGTGGTACTTGGCCAATTTCGTAACCAAACGCTGTTACATCTACATCGTGATGACGAACTTCTGATGAAATCACTACATCGCCAACGTTAAGCGAAGGGTCGAAACCACCGGCAGAGCCTGTGTTAATAACACAATCAGGCTTAAAGTTATCGATAAGTAAAGTGGTTGCAATAGTTGAAGCAACTTTACCAATGCCTGATTGCACTAAAGTAACAGTATTACCAGCAAGCTCACCAGTATAAAATGTAAAGCCTGCTTTGGTTAAAACCTGTGGATTTTGCATCGCTTCGCGCAAAATTTTAACTTCTGGCTCCATGGCGCCAATAATACCAACATTCATAGTGTTAAATTCCTAAGTTTGAATAGCCTGATTATACGTGAAGTCTGCTATAAAAAACAAAAAAGCGAGTCATTTAAAATGCTCGCTTTAATAGATTGCTTTAACTCAGTAGTTATATTTCAGCAAGGGCGGTTGAATGTGCTTTTGCTTGAGAAGGTGATAATACCGCAGGCTTATGGACTCTAGTACGAGTCGGGCGTGCAGGTTGTGATTTAGCAGGCTTGCCTAATTTAAACATAATGGCATCGCGAACTTCACTTGGGCGGTAGCCTGACTTTACTTTCATACGAATATGTGGAATGCCAGCGGCTTCTAATGCACCGTTAACAAACCAATCACGCTGTGCTTTGTGACCATCTTTGTTGGCATTATTAACTAAGTCAACCGCAGCCACTATGGTCATTTTTTCTTTGTCGACTAACACAAAGTCGAGCTGCTTATTTTTTGCTTTAGCCAATGCCGCACGTTTAGATTTGACAGATAGACCTTGTTTACAGTCAATCACATCGATTAGTTTAACGCGACTAACAATTTTATATTGGTCGCCAACAGCGCGTTCTAATAAATTCAGAAACGCCCCTTCTACTTGGGTAAATACACTTTGCTTACGAGTAAAAGGATAAGGGTTTCCGCCGTCATCACTAAATTTTGACGCAACTACAGATGCCCCAACAACTAGCACTAATATTAATAATAAAGCGAATTCCATACGGTAACTCCATAACAACAAATTGACACTGCTTTTCTAAAGCAATTTATGTGCCCAAATAGTTGTTATGGTTATTTTAGATACCGTTGGTGTTTATAGTGCTGTGTATCCGCCCTCTATACCTTTTACTGCAATCGCAACGGCATCATGCGCATGCAGAGATTCATAGTGGTTAATTTGTAAAAAATAGTCGCTAAACTGTTTTGCTTCTAAGGTAGTTTTAATTTTTCGTGCTGCGTCTTCACAAAACATCAAGTTTTGACCATTTAAACGAGCAAACTCTTGTTCGTCTTCACGTTTTACCGCGGCTTGTACTGGTGTTTTAAGCTCATCTTCTAGTAAGTTTATTAAGTTAACTACATCAAACGCTTGAATGTTTTGATCTAGCTTTACTTTAACATTAGCAATAGAACGCTGTGAATGCGGGGTTGCTACAATGCCTTGAGTTGTTCCAAGCCACTCTAAAACCTCTGATTGAGTTAGTGTTTCTTGAGCAAACTTTTCGCTAAACGCATTTTGGATAAGTTGACGAGCAAGGGCTGCAGAGCAGGGGCAGGTTGATGAGTAAGTAACATCAACACTTAGCTCAAAACTAATAACACCTTGGTTTATAGTACTGGTAAGTATAACTGGGTAGCTTTTCCAGCCGGCTTTGCCACTAAGTAATGATTTACGGCGCAGCGGTAATTCAAATTTAAATTCGATTTGTGCTTTATCGCTTAAGCCTTTATGGCTGGTGATAAAGGTATCTAATGCTTGTGCTAAAGTGTGCGGGTTGACCTGTTGCTCCGTTGAGAGGTGATCAAGTGCTAAAAACAGACGCGACATGTGGATGCCTTTGGCATCTTCTTGGTGTAAATTAACAAAAGCGCGAGCTTTTGCATTAACAGTAACTGGAGCTAAATCAAGAGATTCAAAAATAAAAGGCAGCTCTATATCGGCCATTCCTACCCAGTCTAATTTACCTGTTTGTAATGCTGCAGCTGTGTTAGCAATATCTGGCATAGTCGTTTGCATGATACGTTACTCGTTATTTGCAATATTTAAAAAATCACATTTTACACTAAATAAAGAATTGCTGAAATGCAGCAAATAACAGCAAACATGAAATTTTACTGTTTTTATCGCACAACATGAAAATAGCTGATAGAAAATGCTAAAATTAGCTTTTAATCATACTTACTTATAAAAACTAAGCATTTAGCCAAGAGAAACACTGATATATGACAGATTCTTCTTTGAACCCGTGGGTTCGAGTACTTTCCAGTTCAATAACTCGTTTTGGTGAGTTTAAAACTGCAGCTATTTGCTATGCATTATTACTGACGGTATCGATGGTTTTATCGAGTATGTTTTACTATGTTGCTATTGGAGAAGTGAACTTAGTTGATATATTAGCTATAGTATTTTTTACTTCAGTTGTTTCTCCTCTGGTGATTAGCGTACTGCTAAACTCTATTCGGCAACTTGATGCCTCTTATGCCTATTTAGATAGTGCCACAAAACAAGAAAAGCTTTTAAATCAAACTCTCAAAGACAATATTAATCGTTTAAACATTGAAATTGACGAACGTAAAATGGCCTTCCATGCCAAGCATAGGGCAATAGAAGAGCTCAGACGTGAAATTGCAGAGCGTAAAAAAACGCAACAAGAGCTCGCACAACAAGGTATGTTACTGCGCTCTATTGTAGACTCCTCACCAGATTTATTTTATTACCGTGATAACAATGGGGTGTTTGCCGGTTGTAATAAAATGTTTGAAGAGGTGATGGGCAAAACCAGTGGAGAATTAATTGGCAAAGCCGCAGAAGAGATATTTCCAAGCCACTTTTTATCTGAAGTATTAAGAACCGATGAGCAGGTTGAACGCACTCATCAAGGTTTAACTATCGATGTAGAATATTCTGTAAATGGTGAAATAAGATGGTTTGAACTGAGAAAGCTTCCCTTCATAAATGAGCAGGGCGATTACATTGGTTTGCTAGCCTTTGGCCGTGACATTACCAGCCGTAAAGAAGCCGCGCAGGCACTGGAGACTGCTTATAAAGATAAAGGGAAATTTATTGCCACCTTGAGCCATGAATTACGCACTCCGCTCAACGGTATCGTTGGCTTAACTCGGATGCTATTGGATACTGAACTTAATAAACAGCAGCGTAGTTGGTGTAATACGGTGTTTTCAAGTGCAGAGACATTGGGTAATATATTTAACGATATTATAGATTTAGATAAAATAGATCGTGAGCAATTAGATATTGCTGCCAACGAAATTAATGTTTCTGACTTTATTAATGACGTGGTTAACTTTGCAGGCCTCATTGCGGAGCAAAAAGAGCTTTCTTTTGAAGTAAAACGCTCTGGAACACTCGATATATATGCTCTACTTGACCCCACTCGTTTACGCCAAGTGGTATGGAACTTAATTAATAATGCGGTTAAATTTACCCAGCACGGTAGTGTCACCTTAGATTGCGGTAGAGAAAACCGTGAAGATGGCCCATGGCTTATTATAAAAATACTCGATACCGGAGAAGGGATTCCACAAGAACAACTTACACGCATTTTTGATATGTACTACAAAGCACCTGACCTTAAAGGGACCAATGCGATTGGTTCAGGTATTGGCTTAGCCGTAACAAAAGCGCTAGTAAGTGCTATGAAAGGCATTATAACTGTTAATAGTACCCCAGGAGAGGGCAGTTGCTTTACCGTTCAAATTCCGCTGAATTTATGTAGTGCTCCTACCGAACATAGTTATGTAGGGCGTAGCTTATATATTTTATTAGTGGAAGATGTGCCACTTAATGCTGAAATTGCTACTAATTTATTAGAACAACGTGGTCATGAAGTGTTGTGGGCTGAAACAGGTGAAGATGCTTTATCGTTTGTAGAAACCGAAGATGACCTAGATTTAGTGTTGCTTGATATGCAGTTGCCTGATATTAATGGCGATGAAGTAGCAAGACAAATACGCGCACAAAGCCATTTTAACCAGCTACCTATTGTGGCACTTACCGCCAATGTTCGCAGTGCTGAAGAAGAGCTTGAGGGTATTTCTATTCAAGGAGCGTTGGCTAAACCAATAAATACTAGCAAATTAGATAATATGCTCGCTGAACTCTTTGGTATTAAACAGTCGCAAATTGAGGCTCCTCAACGAGTAGTCAATCAAGAGTTGTTAAATCAAATAAATACTGACTTGTTAGATATTGAAACCATTGAAGACTTTGTAAACTCGATGGGGGTTGAAGTATTTAAACGCAGTAGTCAGTTGTTTAAAAAGCTAAATCCGCAATATCAACATGAGCTATTAGAATCATTAAAAACAGCAGACAGAGAAGAATATAAATCCGTTGCGCATAAGTTAAAAGGTGCCGCTGGTTCGGTAGGTCTGAATGATGTGCAGTTGCATGCAAAGCAAATGGAGCATGGTGCGCTGGAACAAAGTGATGAAGTATTAACAGTTTGGCTTGATGAATTAGCAGACAAAATAAATGAAGGACAACAGGCCCTTCATTTATTTTTACAACAATTAGAATAAAAAACTAATTAGCTGTCGATTTTACCAATGAAGCGGTAACCTTCACCATGAATGGTGCTGATCAACTCAGACGTTGAATTGTCGCTTTCAAAGTGCTTACGAATACGTCGAATAGTAACATCAACTGTACGGTCGTTAGCGCGAAGCTCACGGCCAGTCATGTGTTTAATTAGTTGCTCACGGCTAAATATACGACCTGGTGAGTCAAGCATTAAACGCAGTGCTCTGTATTCCCCTTTCGGTAGACGTTTTGCATCTCCATTTGGAGAAGTAAGGCAACGACTGTTTTCGTCAAGTTCCCAACCGTTAAAGGTGATCACGCCATTGGTTTCAATAGCTGATTCTTCACCACCTAGTGCGGTACGCGTAATTAAGTTACGTGCACGAATAGTTAATTCACGTGGGTTGAAAGGCTTAGTAATATAGTCATCAGCACCAATTTCAAGACCTAAAATACGGTCTACATCGTTGTCACGGCCTGTTAAGAAAATAAGACCAACTTTGCGTTTTTGGCGTAATTCGCGAGCTAAAATAAGCCCGTTTTTACCTGGCAGGTTGATGTCCATAACTACAAGATTGACGTCATCGTTATTTGTAAGCTTATCATGCATATCATCGCCATCAATGGCTTCAATAACTTTGTAACCTTCAGCTTCAAATAAACTAACGAGGTTTAGTCTAGTTACGTCTTCATCCTCTACGATCAGAATGACTGGCGTTTGCATCTTTAATTAACCTTTTTGGAGTGTGTTTTATTTATAAAATCGGCATGATTATCAGAGCCGACTACTAGAATTATAGGATTATATCTAAATGTTAACAAGTAAAAACAAATTAGATATAAACAGCTGCGTGCCCAAACCTACTATGACGTATTATTAAAAACCGCGGCTTAATTGATACTTAACGTTGAATGTATAATTTGAATTGTAGAGTCGAAGCCATTTCCCTTTAATAATTGATACATCCATCAACCACCTAAAGATACTTAAAATAATCAGACTAATTCAAAACGGAATTATATCACTTTCCAACTTTTCATCAATGTATGTGATATGTAAAACACAATTAAGTTCCTCAATTGTGTGAAATACAGCGTTAATGATACAACTGTTTAGTTGGTTATGTCTTAGTATGGTCATAAAGTTGTAATTCAAGTGGGTAAAAGCGTTCTTTCGCTTTTAGAGTGTAATAATAAATCGGGCGCCTTGCTGATACTCGGTATCTAACACAATTTCTCCGGCTAATGCTTGAGTCACTAAATTGTAAACCAAATGCATTCCTAAACCACTCGCCCCTTGGCCGCGCTTTGACGTTACAAATGGGTCAAATATTTTTGCTCGTATACTATTTTCAACACCTAGCCCGTTGTCGGTGTAGGTAATTTGTGTTTTTGTTTTCGTTACCACAATATCAATCTGTACTTCATTGTCATCGCCAGCTTCAAAGCCGTGCAGCAGGGAATTTAAAATAAGCTGATGGAATACTTGCTGTAGTGGTCCTTTTTTACTTTCAACGGTTAAATCTGCTGGACAATTTATAAGAACTTTTGGGTTTTTAAGTTTTAGCTCTTGCCCCATAGACAGTAGCGTGTCGTTAATTAAGTGTTGTAAATTAACAGTGCTGGTTATTTCATCATCTTTGAGCACCGCGACTTTTTTAAAGTTAGAAATAAGTTCTGCAACGCGGTTTAAGCTGCTATAGATTAGGTCTAAGTTTTCAATACCATCATTAGTAAATTGCTCAAATTGACTCGCGGTTAATGATTTATTATGAAAATTAACCTGTAGCTCTGCGAGTTTATCTCGCAGTAAAGTAGAGCCTGTAATACCAAGTCCAATTGGTGTATTTACCTCATGGGCAACCCCTGCCACCATTTGCCCTAATGAAGCCATTTTTTTGTTTTCGACAATTTGAGTTTGGTATTGATGCATCTTTTCTAGAGTAGATAACAGCTCTTTATTGGCCTCTCTGAGCGCAATAGTGCGTTGACTCACTTTCTCTTCAAGGTTTGAGTTTAGCTGCTTAATTTCTTGTTTATCTTCTTCATGGCGCTCTATTTGCCTTTGTGTGCGTGCAAGCATTACATTTAAGCTATTAGAAAGCCGAGTTATTTCAGTGAGGTTCGTTAAAGGCGCACGCGCATAGTAATTATGTTTTTTAGCTATGTTTTGCAACAACAAGCTTAAGTTTTCAATCGGGCTGGCAATCCTTTTTTGTAGCCTTAAAATAATCAAAGAAATAAAAATAAGTATTAAAGCCATAATAACGATATCAATTATAATCTTTTTAGTTATTAGCTGATTTAAGTTATCTAAGCTGCCTCTAATATAGACATAGCCAAGCAGCTGTTCATTATTGAGTATTGGGGTAATGTACTCAATGTACTCATCGCTAACTTGTGGTTCAGCAAAGTCATCAATGTTGTCCGTTTTAATAGGGACAGGTGGTGATTTTCGGGCATTAAAGCTGGTAAAAAACACTGGTTTATTGGTTTGCTCATCTAAGGCATATATATGTAAATTTGTAACGGATGATACTTGTTGAAGCAGCTTCAAACGTCTTTCTTCTGCAGGCCTATTTTTATTTAGTAATGAGGGCATCGCGTCAAATGCAATGATCTCAGATACCAACACAAGTTTACTAATGAGCTGTTTTTTTTGCTCTTGTGCGCTTAAGTAGGTAGAAATTGAAAGCGATAATAACAAACAGATAGCTGTTATAAGCATGATAGTTTTAAACAATATGCTACGAATGCTATTTTGCTTTACAGTTTTGGGCATTGCGAGAAGGTCATCCGTGTCAATTGTGAATCTAATAGGTAATAGTTTAGCAAAAACAGAAAAAAGTGAAGTAAAAAGATTAGCTTAATTACACTTTTTATTTTTAGCTAATCTACTTATAAAACATAAATATTTGGCTAAAATAGCCCATATTTATGTTTTGACAGGATATTAATAACTTTTTTAGCTACTGTATACGGCAAATTTATTGTTTTTAAATACTGTGTGGTAGCTGTCAAATTGGGTTTCTAAAATAGGTGGGTATTTTAAAAAGCTATTAGCTACTATAGTCAGTTTGCCTGCCTTAGTTAAATGTTGCTTGGCATGGGTTAAAAAAGATTCCGCAACGCTGTAGTCAGTTGCAATCCCAGTATGGAAGGGTGGGTTGCTAATAATTAAATCAAACTTGCCAGTAATATTATTTAAACCATCACTGAGTATGGCTTCACCGTTTACATTATTTAACTTAAGCGTTTGTGTTGTTGCATAGGCTGCAAGTGCACTTACGTCACTACAGGTAAATGTCAGAGCTGGAGTTTTTAGACCTAAAAAAGTAGCAATAAGGCCTGCGCCACAACCAAAATCAAGGACTTTTCCGTGTTTTAAGTTAGGAGCATTTTCTAGTAGCATTTTCGTTCCAGCATCTAGCGCACCATGATTAAACACGCCCGGAATACTGACCGCTGTAAACTCAATATCCCTTACACTTACAGTAAACTCTTTATGGTAAGTACTAATATCAAACGTGCTATTGAGAGTTAGTTCTGAAAATGAAAATAAAACACAATGTTTTGCTGAGTCTATTTTATTACTAAACTCGGCCTTACCGGCGAGTTGCTTTTCAATTGACTTAACACCGCTCTTGTTTTCGCCAACAACGAGTAGCTCTGCATCTTTGCTTATCACAGCACGTATGTTGTCTAACGCCATTAATAGCTCAGGTTTAGATTTAGGGTAATAAAGTATTACCAAATCATAATCGCCCGAATTAATTGTGTGGCTGATGGTTACGTCAATACCCGGTATGTTTTTTGCAAATTCACCATTAGCGTGATTATAACTAAAAGCGGTTATTTTACTTTGTGGATTGAGCGTTTTTAGCTCATTTAAAAAGCCATCTTGAACAAAGTTGACCACCAATATTGATTTACCTTTTAACTCTTCACTGTTACGAAGTAATAGTAGGCTCGGATTGGTTAATACGCTCATAAATGGCTTTACCTTACTTAATTATTTAATTAACGGTTACTTAGTACGTTCGAACATTAAATCCCATACGCCATGACCTAAACGCTGACCACGCTGTTCAAATTTAGTCAATGGACGTAAATCAGGGCGGGGGACATAGTCGTTAGTCTCAGATTGGTTTTTGTAACCTGGGGCTGCTTGCATCACTTCTAACATATGCTCTGCGTAGTTTTCCCAATCGGTTGCCATGTGAAATACGCCACCGATTTTTAATTTAGAGCGAAGTTTTTCAGCAAACTCAGTTTGTACAATGCGACGCTTGTGGTGACGCTTTTTGTGCCATGGATCAGGGAAAAATAATTGTAAGGTTGATAAGCTTTCATCGCTTATACAATCAGCAAGAACTTCTACTGCATCGTGTTCAAACACACGCAGATTAGTAACGCCAGCTTCGTCAGCATCCATTAAACATGCGCCAACGCCTGGGCGATGAACTTCTATGCCAATAAAGTTAAGATGTGGTGCATTTTTTGCCATTTCAACCAATGACTTGCCCATACCAAAACCAATTTCTAGGACTACATCATTGTCATTGCCAAAAACTTCGCTTAAATCAAGTAGGCCGTTTTTATGCTCAAGCCCCATTGTTGGCCAGCATTTTTCGATTGCAGCAGCTTGGCCTTTGGTTAATCGACCTTCGCGTTTTACAAAACTGCGAATAGTGCGGATATACTTACCTTCTTGCTTAGCTTGCTCAAGGTTGTTGTTACTTGATTCACTCATATTATTGGCCTGACAAAACAATGTGTTTAAAAATGGTTGCGTATTATCCCTGACCAGCGCTAGGTTGACAAGCATTAGGGCGTTATAGCTTGATCTTTTCAGTCACTACAATAGACTGAGCCGCCATTGAGCATTAGTAAAAAAGTAAATATGTTGGATTTAAAAAAACAGCAGTCAGATTGGTTTTCCAACCAAGTAGTTGACTGGTATCACCTTCATGGGCGCAAAACGTTACCATGGCAATTAGCTAAAACGCCTTATAAAGTGTGGGTATCTGAGGTGATGTTACAGCAAACTCAGGTTGTCACTGTTATTCCTTATTTTGAAAAGTTTATGCGAAGCTTTCCCGATATTATTGCTTTAGCAAATGCTGATGAAGATCAGGTTTTGCATCATTGGACAGGTTTAGGTTATTACGCTCGTGCACGTAATTTACATAAAACCGCTAAAATAGTTCGAGATAAATACCAAGGTCAGTTTCCTAGCACGCTTGAAGAAGTAATGGATTTACCCGGAATAGGGCGCTCTACTGCGGGGGCTGTTTTATCATTATCTTTGGGGCAGCATCACCCTATTCTTGATGGCAATGTTAAAAGAGTGCTTGCTCGTTTTTTCATGGTTGAAGGTTGGTATGGAGTTAAAAAAGTAGAAAATCAGCTTTGGCATTTAAGTGAACAACTCACTCCTAAAAATAATGTTACAGAGTTTAATCAAGCTATGATGGATTTAGGTGCAAGCTTATGTTCGCGCAGTCGCTTTGATTGTGAGGCATGCCCATTAAATAGCCGTTGTGGTGCGTTTAACGCTGGTAAAGTTAAGGAGTTTCCTCACTCTAAGCCTAAAAAAGTAGTGCCTAAAAAAAGCTGCCACCAGTTAATTATCAAGCATAACGACAAAGTGCTCATGGAAAAGCGCCCGAACAGTGGTATTTGGGGCGGATTATTTGGATTTTTTGAATTTAATGAGTACAGCGAGCTCGAAACTTTTTTAGCGCAACAAGGGCTTAAAAGTGACCTTAATGAAGTAACGCCTTTTACTCATGTATTTTCACATTTTGAGCTGACGATTAACCCGCATGTACTTAATATTGAGAAAGCCCCGGATGTTGTTAATGACAAGCAGCTGGTGTGGTATCCACTCGATCAATCAATAGAAGTAGGGTTAGCGGCACCGACTAAAAAGTTGGTTAAACAAATTACGGCAATAGTATAGAATAGCGTTATATTTAGCATTAAGGGGAAGAATCATGGCACGTACAGTATTTTGTCAAAAGTTACAAAAAGAGGCCGAAGGCCTTGGTTTTCAGTTATACCCTGGTGAACTTGGTGAGAAAATTTTTAATAATATTTCTAAAGAAGCCTGGGGGCAATGGCAGCATAAACAAACTATGCTGATCAACGAAAAGCATTTAAACATGATGGATCCAGAGCATCGTACTTTTTTAGAAGAGCAAATGGTTGGCTTTTTGTTTGAAGGTAAAGAAGTTGAGATTGAAGGTTATAAGCCAGTAGAAAAATAAATTAACTGTGCTTAGGATAATTAATAAAAAAGGGCTATAAGCCCTTTTTTATATTGTGTATACCGATGAATATTTTAGTTAAATCAAGTCATCTTGCTGATCGTTGTTTCTAATTTGTTCTTTTAAAAACTGTGCTGCTCTTGAATATTCAATTTCAAGCTCATCTCTCATCTTAATTAATTCATCAGCTTTTATTTCATCACTTTTACACTTATCTTCAAATGACTGCGCTAAATCAGCAACAATGTTAGCTCCTACTGTCTTCGATATAGATTTTAATTGGTGGCAAGCGGATAAAATTTCAGCTTTATTGCTTTGCAGCACCGCGAAGTTAATCGCTTTAATTTGTTCTTGGCTCTGCTCTAAATACATTTTAAAAAAGCGGATTATTTTAGCGTCATCGCCATTTATATACTTATTCGCTGACTCCATATCAATAGGCATGATTGGTTTTTCGGTCGAATTCACCTGTTGTGGTTGTTTGCTATATAAGTCATTCCATTGCTTTAATGTGTCCTCAAGTGCATTTAACTCAATAGGTTTAGTAATAAAGTCGTTAATACCTACAGCTAAACATCGCTCTCTCTCTCCTTTTAGAGCATTGGCAGTAACAGCAATAATATAAGGTTGTGCGTCAATCGATTCGAGCAATGACGCTTCTTCTCTAATTTTTTCAACCATATCGTAGCCAGACATTTTTGGCATATGTAAATCGGTTAAAATGAGCGAGTAGCTATTTTTACGCCACATATCTAGGCCTTCTTCACCGTTATTAGCCACCTCTACACTGTACCCTAGTATATGTAATTGTTCGGTGAGTACCTCTTGATTTAATAGGTTATCTTCTACCAATAATACTAGCCTATTTGCTGCCAGCGCTTCTTCTGAGTTTAGGTAGTGATTCATCGTTCTGGCTTTTTTAACTTGCTTAGGTTTATGCAAACCTGCAGCCACCAAAATTGAAAGCATGAAGTTAGATTTACATAATGGAGAAGCATTAATATAAAAAATACTTTTATGATTAATTACTGCTTCATCTAATTTACTTAATACCACCATTTGCTGGTTATTATCTTCTAGTGAGTAAAGTAAACTTCTTAGTAAGGTACTAATACTATTCATGTCTTCAATGCCATCAACAACCCAAATAATATCCTTGGCATCTTGGTGAGCTTCTACATCTTGTTGTTCATGAGCATAGGTTATTTTAGCCCCCATAAATGACAAGTAACGATAAATTACTTTACCGCGCTCTGCGTCGCTGCTGACAATAATGACATGTTTACCATTAAGTGTATTTTTATGGGCAAATTCAGTTTTACCTGCAGTTGAAAAAGGCAGTTCAACGGTAAATTCACTTCCAATCCCTTCATGGCTTGTTACATGTATAGTACCAAGCATTAGCTCGGTTAAGCTTTTACAAATTGAAAGACCAAGCCCTGTTCCACCGAACTCTCGCGTAATTGAGCTTTCTGCTTGAGTGAACGGGTTGAAAATTTTTCTTAACTGAGATTGGCTCATTCCTTTACCGTTATCACTTACACAAAAACGCAATGTAAAGTGATCGGCGGTGTTATTTGCTACCTCTACTGATATTCTTACTTTCCCCTTCGTTGTACCATTGGTGCTAGTAAATTTAATGGCATTACTACACAAGTTATATAGCACTTGGCGAACCCTGCCTGAGTCGCCCATAAGGTTATTAGGAATATCGGGTGCAATTGATAAATCGAGTTCTAAATGACGGTTTTTAGCAACCGACGATAATACCTTGGCTACTTCTTCTAGTGTATCTGCAATAGAAAACGGAACAGGATCTATGTTGAGCTTTCCAGCCTCAATTTTAGAAAAATCTAAAATATCATCTAAAATACTCAGTAGCGAAAATGCGGATTCACGAATAATAGTACTAAGGCGTTGCTGAGCACCATCAAGCTCTGTTTGGCGAAGTAAATCAATGGTGCCAATAACACCATTCATTGGTGTTCTTATTTCATGACTCATGGTGGCTAAAAAGGTGGTTTTAGTTTCACTCGCCTTTAACGCTTTTTGAGTTTGTTTTTCTAATTCAAATGTTCTGCTTTGTACTTCTGTTTCCAGACTGGTTTGTAGCCTTTTTAATTCTTTTTGTGCAGCTTGGTCGTCAGCTAGAACCATACTTACTTTTTTCAGCAATAAATTAATTTGTTGAGCAACGGTTTCTAACCCTCCATCAAGTTGCTCATCAAGCGTGCTTTGATAATTATCATTTTGTGTAATAGCCTTGAGTTCTTGAGTGAGAGAATCGGTATTTTTATGTAGTCGTTTTTTAATGTACTTATTAAACGCTATAGCGAATGCAAACAATGCGATCAGAGCAACAATAGCGGCAAGATATGCACTCATTGATAAATTTTGTGTCGATGATGAAATTAAAGGTTGTTTCTGCTCAATGATAAGTTCAGCAATTACTTGTCCCTCTGATGAGATTAAATGATGCAGAGTATTTTGCTCTTTAATGTATTTGCTAACAGCTAAAGGTGCAATCACTATACTATTGTTGCTATAAACTAACTCGGCTTTATTATTTGCATTAAAACGATGCAGAGTATATTTAAAGTCATTATTGAGTAAGCTTGCAATATCAAGAAGTAATTTGGCTTTGTTTTGCCCGTATGTTGTTAGTGCTTCAACAATGGGCTGCTCAAGGCGTTCAGCAAGTTTTGTGAGTGCAATAGTAGAGGGTTGGGGAAGTTCATTGTTCTCAGCATTGCTTTGTGAGTAAAGCGAATAGGCGACTATAAATAATGTGGAAATTATAAGGTTACTAACTAAAAATATAGGTAGTAGGCCCTTTATTGCTGAAGAGAACTTACTCTGCATGAGTTTTCCTATCGTGGTTTTATTAAAACGGTAAGCCTGTACCGAAAGCTATTGACTAATCGTAACACCTAAAAAAAATAATTCACTACGTTTTTTAAACTCTTTTGTTGAATAAATGCACGGTATGAACGAGATTTGTTGTTAGTTGTTTGAAAACCGTTCAAACAGTTGCAAAGGATAAAAAAAAAGTTGACTTGTAAGGGTAAAACTCGTTTAATACGCCGCACGCCCAGATAGCTCAGTCAGTAAAGCTATGTGGGAGTCGAATTATTAATCCGTTGTGATTACTAATAAGCACTGTTAAGTGCCTCGATAGCTCAGTTGGTAGAGCAGAGGATTGAAAATCCTCGTGTCCCTGGTTCGATTCCGGGTCGAGGCACCATTTATTAAAGTAATGGTGTTTAGATATTTATTTAAACATTTTTACGCGTGCCTTAGCACACAGTTTTGTGTGCCGACTTAGCTCAGCTGGTAGAGCAACTGACTTGTAATCAGTAGGTCAACCGTTCGACTCGGTTAGTCGGCACCATTTTATAAAAGTGAAATGCTTAGAGCAGTTCACTTGCACTGTTTAAGTGCCTCGATAGCTCAGTTGGTAGAGCAGAGGATTGAAAATCCTCGTGTCCCTGGTTCGATTCCGGGTCGAGGCACCATTTACAAAAAAGTTATCAATCTTTAAAATTGATAAAGTGCCTTAGCACACAGTTTTGTGTGCCGACTTAGCTCAGCTGGTAGAGCAACTGACTTGTAATCAGTAGGTCAACCGTTCGACTCGGTTAGTCGGCACCATTTATTTTAGTTAAGTGTTTTGATAGCATTTAATTAGCACTGTTTAAGTGCCTCGATAGCTCAGTTGGTAGAGCAGAGGATTGAAAATCCTCGTGTCCCTGGTTCGATTCCGGGTCGAGGCACCATTTATATAAAGCCTTGCTCATGCAAGGCTTTTTGTTTTAGTGTGCCGACTTAGCTCAGCTGGTAGAGCAACTGACTTGTAATCAGTAGGTCAACCGTTCGACTCGGTTAGTCGGCACCATTTATCAGATAAGCCCAGCATTAGCTGGGCTTTTTTGTATCTACCGCTTGGCTAAATTCTCAATCAATTTTCACTTGCACCAATATTTTATCTACCCTTTATTATTCATGGCTTTCACACCTGTTTGTTATTTATTGGACTTCCCATAGTTTGCTAGACACCCAATGAGTTACATTGTAACTTCTAAAAAGAAGTGTTTTATGAGCAAAGGCGAACGGTATACCCAAGAGTTTAAAGAAGCGGCTGTTAAACAAATTACTGAGCGCGGATATTCAGTCGCAGAAGTCGCTGAACGATTAGATATTTCTACTAAACGTTATATCACTGCGGAGCCAGTTATCAGATAAACCTAAAGCCGTTCAATCATCCGATTGAAAAATTGAAGATCGCTAAATTAGAAGCGCAATTGAAACGTGTAACGGAGGAACGGGATATTTTAAAAAAGGCCGCAAGGTACTTTGCCAGCAACCCCGAGTAAAGTACGGCTTCATTCGTTATCACCAAGATGAGTTTTCCATTACGACGATGTGCCGCCTTTTTAAACTGCATCGCAGTGGTTTTTATGCGTGGTTAGAAAAGCCTTTAAGCGATAGAGCGCTTGAAGATAATCGTTTGTTGAAACTGATTAAAGAATTTTATGTAGCCAGTGGCGGCACATATGGTAGCCCTTGGATACATGCAGACTTGCGTGAAGCCGGTGAGCAATGTAGCGTAAACCGTGCCGCTAAGATTATGCGACAACATAAGCTTAAAACGCAAATTGGGTATAAGCGTCGCCATATTAAAGGCGGAAAGACATCGCGGATTGCAGATAACTTATTAGCGCGCCAATTTAACCTGCCAGCACCGAATCAATCCAGGGTTAGCGACATAACTTACATAAGAACTTATGAAGGTTTTTTATATGTGGCGACAGTAATGGACTTATTCTCTAGGCGTATTGTGGGTTGGTCGATGGATAAAAATATGGACAAGCACCTTGTTATAAACGCACTGTTGATGGCTGTATATCAACGTCAACCGAAGGCTGAGGTAATGGTACATAGTGATCAAGGTAGTCAATACGGTAGCGCTGACTATCTCGTATTTATGAAGGAACATAACCTTGTGCCTTCAATGAGCCGCGCTGGGAACTGTCATGATAATGCGGTTGCTGAAAGCTTTTTTGCGACAATTAAAAAGCGAATAGTTAAGCGTAAGATATACTCGATACGCGAAGATGCGAAAGCTGAGATTTTCAATTTTATAGAAATGTTTTACAATCCAAAAAAGCGCCACTCACATACAGGCGGTGTTTCACCTGCTAAATTTGAGGAAGCGTACTATTCTGAGTTAAAAACTGTCTAGTGAAAGCTGGGAAGTCCATACTCAGCAATGATGATAATGTTGATTAAGAATCAAAAGCATTGAAATCAGAATTCACTAGTCAAATGAACCGATTAAAACATCAATACAGTGAGCAGTACGAAAAAATTCAAGACATGATAACCGACTTAGATAATAGGCATGATTATCAAAAGTCGTGTTTAAATTGGTTTTATGTCATGTGCTGCACCTTATTTATAATTGTAATAGCCCTTTTTCTTTGGCACTTACCATGGAAGTTAATTTTAGGAATTTAGTAGGAGCAGTTGTAACGTGCCTAAAAGAACTAACGAATATCAAAAGCTTGTACTTGCTATCAATAAGCACTTAGCATCATCTAATGCAATTGTTACAGAGTCAAAAATGTTGTACGACCCTGTTTCCGAGCAAGACCGAGAAATAGACATATTAATTGAAGATAACTCAGGCCCTTATAAACTTACAATAGGTATAGAGTGCACGGCTAAATCACGCCCAATTGGTGTGTCAGTAATTGAACAGTTAATTACTAAACATAAAAACGTCGGCATCCAAAAAATAGTAATTGTTTCAAAATCAGGATTTACTGTATCTGCACAAAAATTTGCAGAAAAAATGCAAATTGACGCTATATCTTTTGGTCAAGCATTAAGCCAGTCATGGCCATCATTCTTAAATAAAGCTAGAGATGTGAGGTTAATACTAAATTCAACAACAATTGACGACATAGACTTCAATGTAACCTTTATGGAAGATGCTGAAAAAGTTGAATATTCGCTAGAAAGCACAGTTTTAACTGATACAAATGAGAGATTGTTAATTTCAGATTTTGTTTATCATTTGATTTCATCATCTTCAACTCACAATATTAAAGAAAGCAACGTAGTTGATGTTGAAGTGATATATGGTGGCTCTAAACATCATGGTGAATGGACATTTAAGCATGAAATAATAATTACCGATAAGAACGGAGTAAAAGCTAAATGCACTAAGATGTCAGCCAACTATACTATTGTGTGTTCTTCATCACCAGAGCAACTTAGCTATGAAGATTTTAAGAATAAACCTGTAATATACGGCTCAAGTGATAACTTAGGAGCTAATAAAGATACTAATATAACAGTTACAGCAACAGGTAATAATGAAGGGGTTTCTATGGCTTTTAATATCAGTTCTCGTTCAGGATTAAACTTAAGGTAGTATTTTAACTAATCATGGATGAAAGCAAATTTTTAATATTAGTATTCCAATCGAACAGCTGGCTGGATAAAACAAAAGAAATTTCCTCAATTGTTGAAAATAGAAATAAATACGAGGTTTACTTTGGCAAAAGCGATAAGGTGTACGCTTATAATAAAGATAAAGTGCAATATTTTGAGCAACCTAAAACAATAGAACTAAATAAAAACCTCGTCCGTATTAAGAGTCGAGGTACCCATAAGTGGAATTTTGCGCTGTCTTTTGGAATTTACGTATGTTTATTTAATGACAAAGAGAAAAGAATAGAACTAACTAAAAACATCGAATTAGTCCCTAATATTGCAGAATATGAAGATACAAAAAAATTAATTGATTACTACAACTTTTTAGCTAAATCACTTGAAAATAAAACATCACATTTAAATTTATATTACGATAAAAAACTAAGTGCCATCCAACCTGAATGTGTCATTAGTAACTTTGTTACGCTAGCGCCAGCAAAGCATGAAAAAATAACAACCTATCCTATATTTCCTTTCGGTATAAATCCTTCACAACAAAGAGCAGTTATTAATGCCTTGGAAAGTCAAATTAGCCTGATACAGGGTCCTCCCGGCACAGGCAAAACGCAAACTATTCTCAACATAATTACCAACATAATCATACAAGGAAAAAACGTTGCTGTGGTAGCAGGTAACAATTCCGCAATTGATAATGTTTTTGAGAAATTAGAGAAAGAGCAAATAAGCTTTATCGCTGCAAGGCTAGGTAATAAGGATTCACAAAAGCAATTTTTTAGTGTTAAAGGAGATCTACCTGAATTTAAAGGTTGGTCAATGGACAGCAACACTGTTTATCACCTTAGAAATCAATTAAACCAAATAAGTAGTCAAACAACTCAGTTACTAGAAGCTAACAATGCATTGGCAGTTCTTAAAGAAACTCTAGTGCGACTAGATATAGAAAAGCAATATTTCGATAAACATTTTGATATTAGGCCTTTAAACATCAAACGTTTTTCATTTATGACTAAATGGAATACCCCTAACCTTTTAAGTTTTTTAGCTGATTTTAAGTACCACTCTCAATTTGAAAAATTAAGCTGGTTAACAAAATTTAAATGGTTATATAGATATAAAATCTACAAATTTGCTGATTTAAGACTATTAAACGAAAATATATTTAAAAGCATCATTAGCGAATATTATCAACGTAAAACAATTGAATTAAATCAAGAAATAAATAGCTTAGAGCAGCTTCTTATTCAAGAGGATTTTGAAAGCCTTGTACAAAGACAAACACAGCTATCTAACACCCTTTTTAAATCGTTCATAGCACAAAAATACCAGTCAATTAAAGATAGTGATTTAGACGAAAAGTCTTATAAAAGAAGCCAAGAAGCATTCGAAGAGTTTGTTAATCGATACCCTGTAGTGCTTAGCACTACTGATTCAATTATTAACAACAAAAGTGAAGCCGAGCTATTTGATTATTTAATTGTTGACGAAGCATCGCAGGTAGATTTATTAACGGGCTTTCTATCGATGTCATGTGCCAAAAACATTGTCGTCGTTGGTGATTTAAAACAGCTTCCACACATACCTGACGGTTCATTAAGCAGCTCTATAGACCAACAATATAATATAATGAATGGTTATAGTTACTTTCACGAAAGCCTATTATCTTCACTAGATAAACTGTTTCCTTTAGTACCTAAAACACTTTTAAAAGAACATTATCGTTGCCACCCTAGAATTATCGACTTTTGTAATCAAAAATATTACGACGGTCAGTTAATCACAATGACATCTTCTTCAACTGACCCTTTCAAAGTCATCAAAACGGAAAAAGGTAACCATGCGAGAAAGCCACCTTCCGGTAGTGGTTTTATTAATATTAGAGAGTTAGATGTTATCAATAATGAAATTTTAAGTGATGAATTAAAATTATCAGAGGTTGATGAAATAGGTTTTATTTCTCCATATAGAGCGCAGGCTGATCAAGCTTCATTACGTTTTTCAGTAAAAGATATAGCAGCCGATACGGTTCATAAATTTCAAGGTAGAGAGAAAGAAAGCATAATATTTAGTGCAACAGCAAACAGATTAACCGCATATATGGATAAGCCAAATCTTCTAAATGTAGCTGTTTCTAGAGCTAAAAAGCGATTTACTTTAGTTACGTCTCAAAACGTACTAAAAAAGCAAGGTTCTAACATAGGTGACTTACTGCGACATATAGAGTATCAATCACTGTCACCTTGCATTTTTGAAAGTAAAACTATATCAATTTTCGACTGTTTATATAAAGAATATTCATATGCTTTAACTTCATTTATGAAAAAAGTAAAAAGATCCTCTGATTATTTATCTGAAGATCTAATGTCTACTCTGTTAGATGATATTTTAAAGCAAAAATTTTATAGCTCTTTTTCATATCGGAGAAATTACACTTTAAGCTTATTAATTAATGATTCTTCAGTACTCAACACAGAAGAAAAAATTTTTGCTAGCCACCCAAATACTCATATTGATTTTTTATTGTTTAATAAGCTCGATATGCTACCAATTTTGGCGATAGAAGTAGACGGGTATGAATTTCATGAGCTTAATGAGAAACAGAAAATTAGAGATAACCACAAAAACAATATTTTAGCTAAGATATCACTCCCATTATTACGGTTATCTACCACTGAAAGTGGTGAGGGGGATCGAATCGAATCGGCACTAAATAGTGTGATTGAATTACCTGTAGATGAAGCTGAATATTAATTTGAGATATACATTTTTATAAGAATAAATTCTAAATGTTCAACTAGGGTAAAAATTGAATAATAATCGATGCTTTGATCAACAGATTGATGATTCTAAAACACTAAAAATGCACCGGCTTATTTTCATGTATGACTTTTTAATACTTCAAACCAGAATGCTGAAAAGAAAGTAGGAAAAATCACAATTAAATCAATGTATTATTGCAATTCCCCAGTTAAAAATAGTTAGGGTTATTTCTGCCTCCCTCTTTATTTAACATGTAGTTATAGCGCTTAGGTAGTGACTGTCGCTATCTATCGTAGGTATCTTGTAATCAGTAGGTCAACCGTTCCACTCGGTTAGTCGAAAGAATGTATACAAAGCCTCGCATATGCGAGGCTTTTTTGTTTCTGTCCTAAGTTCGGCGCAGCATTAAACCGCGTTCCATATGCAAAATATATTTATAATTTTATTCCGCTTTAGCTGGTGTAATGCCAATAGCAAACTCTGCCGTATTTTCTATATCAACTTTTTAAGAGTTAAAATTAATTCTCTGATTAAAAGTTAGCTTGCTCATTTGTTTTTGATAGTTGTATTAACACTTAGCGCATTGAGTGAACTTACAATTTCACCGCAAGCTATGTAATGTTATGTAAAGTCAATTGAGCAAAGTTTGCTAAAGTGATTGAATAACATTCATAAATAGCATTGATCAGGTTTAAACATGATGTGGCAATATAAGCCATCTTTATTAGCAATAAGCATTATAGTGTTGAGCGGTTGTGCGAGTAACTTAAACCAATCGCAGCGCGAACAAACTCCAAATAATTTACCACAGCAGTGGCAACAACAAGCATCAAGTTCTGTATTAAAAGTGGATGATGAATGGTTAACTCAACTACACACGCCATTACTTAACAAATACGTAGAACAAGCGCTTAAAAACAACCAACAACTATTACAAACCAGCTATGATGTCGCTATTACTAAACAGCAACTAATAGTAACCGGATCAGCTCTTTGGCCTAGTTTAGATTTATCTTCGCGTACTAGCCGAAGCAAAAATAACCGGCCTGTTAGCTATAATAATGCCAGCTCGGTAAGCTTAAACTTAAATTACGAAGTTGACTTATGGGGTAAGCTGTCAGATTCAAAACGAGAAGCTAACCTTTCTTATTTAGCGCAAAAAGCGCGTTTTGAACAAGCTAAACAACAACTTGTTTCAGATGTTGTTCAAGGTTGGTTTGATGTTGTGTCTGCGCAGCAGCTGCTTGATTTATATAAGCGCCGTGAAGAAAATGCTAAGCAAAACCTCGATATAATTGAGTCGGGTTATCGCCAAGGTATTAACGAAGCGCTTGATGTTTATTTAGCCCGCAATGAGCTTAATAACGAACGCTCACGCATTGCCACTCAAATAGCGAGTTTATCAAGTGCAGCGCGAGTGCTTGAGCGCTTACTAGGTGAGTACCCAAAAGGAGCTATTGCAGCAAGCACTGACTTACCGGTTGTTGATACCGAAATTCCAGTTGGTATTCCTTCAGAGCTCATTACCCGAAAGCCCGCATTACTTGCCAGTTGGTATGAGTTATTAGCTACCGATGCGTCATTGGCTTATGCGCATAAACAGCGCTTTCCTAGTTTAAATTTAACTGCAAGCTTAAGTGATAGTACAGATAGGCTGAGTGATTTGTTTTCTCCTTCAAGCCTCGCATGGTCTTTACTCGGAAGTATTTCGGCACCTATTTTTGAGGGAGGACGTTTACAAGCCAATGAAGAAATTGCACGCCTGAATGCGCAAAAGCAAGAACAGCAATATTTACAAACCTTGTACGATGCATTTGCTGATGTAGAAAATGCGATATCGCAGCAGCAGTCTTTAAAAGCGCAGTACACCAGCACCCTCGAAGCACAAAAAAATGCACTTGCGGCCGAGCAGTTATCGTTTGAGCAATATCAAAGTGGCTTAGTAACTTATACCACGGTACTTGATGCACAAGGTCGCTCATTCGATGCGCAAAGTTCATTAATACAAATTAAAAACCAATTAATCGCAAATAGAATTAACCTACATGTTGCCCTCGGTGGTGATTTTGAAAAACCGTCAAGCGACTTAAAGAGCAATAACGATGAACACTAAAACAGCTAAAATTATTATTCCAGCCGCGGTTGTTGTTACCGCTCTTTTAATTGTATTTTTTATTAAGAGTAATCCGCCAGAGGCGAGACGCTTTAGTTCAGCACCAAAAGCAGCAATTAGTGTATCTGTACTTGAGCTTGTGCCTCAAACTTATCAAGTAATGATAGACAGCTACGGTACAGTAAAACCTCGAACACAAAGCTTACTTGTTGCTCAAGCATCTGGGCAAATAATTGAAGTGAGCGATGAGTTTAGAGAAGGTGGCTTTTTTGAAAAAAGCGACGTGTTATTAAAGCTAGATGATAGAGATCATCAGGCAGAGGTTAAATCTGCACAAGCTAACTTGCTCACAGCAGAGCAAAGCTTATTAGAAGAAAAGGCCCGCGGGCAACAAGCACTGACTGATTGGAAGCGCCTTGGTGGTTCAAGCCAAGCTAGCAGCTTGGTATTACGTGAGCCGCAATTAGCAGCTGCGCAAGCACAAGTGCTATCGGCTCAAGCTGCTCTTGAAAAAGCAGAGCTTGATTTAGAGCGTACAAAGGTTACCGCACCTTATGCTGGGCGCATACTGAGTCGTAGTGTCGATTTAGGTCAAGTAGTGAGTAACAATACCCAACTTGCCACTATTTACGCTATTGATAGTGTTGAAATTCGCTTACCAATAAAAAATAAAGACCTTTCGTTTGTTAACCTGCCAGAGCAATACCGTGATGGTGCTAAAAACCAAGCGGGTTCGTTAGTTAAATTTAGTTCTGATTTAGTGGGGGAGCAAACATGGCAAGGCCAATTGGCACGCACCGAGGGCGCTATTGACCAAAACGCGCAGCAACTTTACGTGGTAGCAAAAATAGACGACCCATATAAATCAACCGCCAGTAATCAGTATCCAATTAAAATAGGGCAATACATTAAGGCGCAAATAGCGGGTAAAACGGTGCAAAATGCGTTGATCATTCCTAACAGCACAATTTATCAAGGTACTTATGTTTATGTGGTTGAAGGTGATGTATTAAAGCGTAAAGACGTTACTTTTGCATGGCAAAACGCAAACCAAGCAATGATCAAGACAGGATTAAAAGCAAACGACAAGTTGGTTATCACGCCACTTGGTCAAGTGAGTTCGGGCACTAAAGTGAGTATTTTAGATGAAGAGCCAAAGGAAAAAAAATCTAAAGGTATGCGCCCGTCGCGAGAGCAACTTGAGCAAAAAGCAAAAGAGCTTGGTATTAGTGTTGAAGAGTTAATAAAAAAACGTCGCGCAGCCAAGCAAGGAGATAAAGTATGATTGCTTGGTTTACTAAAAACCATGTTGCTGCCAATTTATTGTTAGTAACTTTGTTGTTGTCGGGACTATTTAGTTTATCGAGTAAAATACCACTTGAGGTGTTTCCGTCCTTTGAAACCGATATGATAAGCGTTGGTGTTAGCCTGCGTGGTGCAACCCCTGAAGATGTAGAGCAGGGCGTAACAATTCGTATAGAAGAAGCGGTACAAGACCTAGAGGGTATTAAACAAATATTTAGCCGCTCGTCAGAGGGCTCAGGCTCTGTAACCATTGAGGTTGAAAGTGGTTACGATCCTCGTGAACTGTTGGCTGATATTAAAAGCCGAGTGGATGCGATTAATACGTTTCCTGGCGATGCCGAAAAACCAATTGTTGCGCTGGCTGAGCGCAAAAGAGAAGTAATAGCTGTTACTGTATCAAGTGATTACGGCGAAAAAGAAACGCGTGAATACGCAGAAACAGTGCGAGATCAAATACTGCGTTTGCCTAATGTAACCCAGGTAGAGCTAAGTGGTGTACGAGATTATGAGTTAGCCATTGAAGTTAGCCAAGACACACTTCGCCAATATAACCTGAGCCTTGCGCAAATATCGAGTGCGATTGCTAATTCGAGTTCTGATATTTCTGCCGGTAACTTAAAAACAGAAGGTGGCGACGTACTGATCAGCTCAAAAGGGCAGGCTTACCGTAAAGACGAATTTGCCAGCATAGTAGTAAAAAACCAAGCCGACGGAACGATTATCCGCTTAGGTGATATTGCTACAATTAAAGACGATTTTGAAGAAACGCCAGTACGCACCCGTTTTAATGGTAAGCAAGCGGCGTTTATAGACGTTTACCGAATTGGCCCGCAAAGCGCGATAACCGTGGCAGACGATGTTAAAAACTACATTGAAGAACAGCAAGCCACGCTACCACAAGGTTTTAAACTAAGTTATTGGGACGACGATTCAGAGCTAGTTAAAAGCCGTATCGCCACCTTAACCAGTAATGCTTTACAAGGTGGTATTTTAGTACTGGCACTGCTCACGCTATTTTTGCGCCCAGCAATTGCATTTTGGGTGTTTATTGGTATTCCTGTATCGTTTATGGGCGCGTTTATCGCGATGCCAATTTTTGGTGTAACGCTAAATATAATGAGCTTATTCGGCTTTATTTTAGTACTTGGTATTGTAGTAGATGACGCCATAGTAACCGGCGAGAACGTGTATACCCATTTAAAAACGGCAAAATCCGGTGAGCAGGCTGCTATATTGGGTACTCAAGAAGTTGCGACTCCGGTTACCTTTGGTGTACTGACTACCGTTGCTGCCTTTTTACCTTTAGCATTTATTGAAGGGGCGCGCGGCGCCTTATTTGCACAAATTCCGGTAGTGGTTATTCCAGTTTTATTGTTTTCGCTAATTGAATCTAAATTTGTGTTACCAGCACATTTAAAATACATAAAACTACGCCACCAAAAAGGTGAACCATCTAAGCTTGAAGCGATTCAACAACGCTTTGCAGATGGCTTTGAAAGTGCAATTTTAAAATATTACCAACCTATATTAAACACGGCTTTACGCCATAAATTAGCAACGGTTAGTTTATTTGTGGGGGTATTTTTTATTATTTTAACCATGATCACCAGTGGTTGGACTAAGTTTATCTTTTTCCCACGAATTCCTAGCGAAACTGTACGAGTCAATCTAACACTGCCAACAGGTACACCGTTTGAAGTAACCAATAAATACGTGATTGATATGTCCGAAAAAGCGCAGCAATTACAAGACAAATATCGCGATCCTAATACAGGCGAAAGCGTTATTTTAAATATATTAGCCACTACTGGCGGACGCGGTGGCGCGTCTAACTCCGGAGCGGTACGCTTTGAGATTACACCTGCTGAGCAGCGTGAGTCAGATATAGGTTCGCGAGAGCTTGCTAGTGAATGGCGCGATTTAATTGGTGTTATTCCTGGCGCTGAAAGCCTAACATTTAGAGCTGAAATTGGCCGAAGTTCAGACCCAATAGACGTTCAACTAAGTGGTACTTCACTAACAATATTGCAAGATGTAGCTGATAATATTAAAAATCGTTTAGCAACGTACCCAACGGTGTTTGATATTGCCGACAGTATGTCTGACGGTAAAGAAGAGTTGCGTATAGAGCTTACGCAACAAGGTTTGGCGCTTGGTTTAAATCGTGTAAATGTAGCAGGGCAAGTGCGAAATTCGTTTTTTGGCTCGCAGGTTCAGCGTATTCAACGCGGACGAGACGACGTGCGTGTAATGGTACGTTTACCTATTGATGAGCGCCGCTCTGTAGCTGATTTACAAAACATACTAATAAATACTCCCGATGGCGGTTCTGTACCATTGTCGCATGTGGCAACGCTTACGGCAGGGCAAAGCCCATCAACCATAAACCGTATTGATCGTTATCGCACACTAAACGTGACGGCTGATATTGAAAAAAATAACACCAACATGACGGTGCTTCAAGCCGATCTAGCACAATACTTAGATGAGTTAATGCAGCAATACCCAGGTGTTGAGTACAAACTTGAAGGTGAAGCCAAAGAGCAAAGAGAGTCGTTTGGCTCATTGGCTTGGGCGTTAGTGTTTGTGTTTTTTATAATTTATGCGTTATTGGCCATTCCGTTTAAGTCATACATGCAACCAATTATTGTTATGAGCGTTATTCCATTTGGCATGATTGGCGCTGTAGTAGGGCACTGGATAATGGGTATGGACTTAACCATTATGAGCTTACTAGGTATGCTTGCGTTAATAGGTGTGGTAGTAAACGATTCGCTCGTATTAGTCGATTTCATTAATAAAAAACGCAGCGAAGGTGGCGATTTAATAGAGGCAGTTAAACTTGCTGGCGCATCGCGCTTTCGCCCGGTTATGCTTACTAGTTTAACCACTTTTATTGGCTTAATGCCGCTGCTGTTTGAAAAGGCGACTCAGGCGCAGTTTTTAATACCTATGGCAGTAAGCTTAGGGTTTGGGATTATATTTGCGACTTTTATAACCTTATTACTTGTTCCCGTTAACTATATGCTGATGGAGCGCTTTCAAGGTTGGTTTAAGTAGTGTTAGGCATTAAAAAGACAAAGGGATAGGTGTTAGAGATAAAAATTAAATATCGGGCTGTGGAAACGCAGTTCGATATATTTAAAGACGAAAGATAGGGAATATTTAGTTAAAAAGAAATGCTTGAGAACCTAGAACCTAAGCTATAAAGGAAGGTGTTCCCCGAGAATGCGGTGCCCGGTGTCAGTCCTGAAACCTTGAGGTTTCAGGGCGGAAATCTGCGGTTTACCGTAGGCTTCTCGGTACATGCCGAGCTTGCACAATAGTAAACGAACAAAAATCCTGGTATAAAATTTATCGGCTCAGGGACTTAACCAAGCTCCTGCACCCCAGGGAACAAATATTAGTATATAAGACATATTCCAATCCTTAAACCCCAATCGTAAAAAATTAAACTGTTCGCTCAGTTTTCCTCCAAATTTAGGGTCTGTTGATCTTTGCGGATTAAAATTTGTTCAAACTAGGGGTGGTTTAATCGCGGCGCGAGGTTTGTAACCTAGTGGGCTAAGTAAAAACCGAGCAAAGCTTCCGCGTCCTGCTCACGCCCCTTACCTACATCCATGTAGGCAACAAAGAGTAAATCGCCCCTAGGCAGAACTCTTCGGGCAGCGCCTGTTTGGCATTGATGCTGCGTTATCGCCTATTTATGGGGAATAACCACACCACATAGGCTCTGCCTTGCCTAAATACCAAACAGACTGCTGCAAATTTAACCTTGAAGGGTCAACAGACCCTAATCTTGTATTTACTTTTAAGATTGCTTTTTGAACTCAATTTGCTTTTCAATCGCTTGCTTTTGACCTCAGTCATAGAATTCATTGGAGTTGCTTTTTATCGAGTGGTAGCATTGCTTTAATTAGCAAAGCGAAGACGTCATTATGAATAACTTACCAGATTACGAAAAAGCCCAACTTCTTTTAGAGAAAAATGAAATATTTGTATCACCCGCAGAAGCGCATGGCGTTATTAGCGGCTTACTTGCTTGTGGGCTAAGCATTGACGATAAAGAATACTTAGGCTTACTGAGCGATGTATTTAATGATGGCGAGTCGTTTAGCAACGATTTAAAACAGTTTTTTGGCCAAATTTATCAACAAGTGGTTGAAAGTTTTAATAACGAAGAGTTTCAATTTGACTTGTTTTTACCGAGTGATGACGAAACACTCATCGATCAGGCTAACGGGCTCGTATCATGGGTAGCTGGGTTTATGTTGGGTTTTGGCTTAAAGCAAAAAGATTATGGCAAGCTGTCGGCAGATGTAAAAGAAGTGATCAGCGACTTTAGCGAGATTACACGCCTAGATACAACCTTTGAAGAAACCGAAGAAGATAGCCAAGCACTCCATGAAGTGATTGAGTACGTCCGTGTATCGGCGCTATTGTGTTTTGCTGAGCTAGGCAAAGAGCAAAATCCACAAAGCAACAAAAAAACACTGCATTAATTGAGCAACACAATAAAAGTAATGGGTTAGTTATTAATGGTTGAAATACAAAAGTCAGAGTTTAAAGCGCGCCGCGAGCGTTTATTGGCGGCAATGGATAATAACAGTATTGCTATAATTCCCGCTGCAACGGAGCTCACGCGTAGCCGTGATACTCATTATCCGTTTCGACAAGACAGTGACTTTTTTTACTTAACTGGTTTTAACGAACCCGATGCCGTGTTGGTGCTTTGCAAAAACAGTGATACACCCTCACTATTATTTTGTTTAGATAAAGACAAATTTGCAGAAGTATGGCACGGCAGACGCATTGGTTTTGAAAAAGCACAAAGCGAATACTTATTCGACAAAACTTATGCACTTAGTGAGCTAAATGAACAATTATTGAATTTGGTGAACGGCCAACAGATTTTATTTTATGCACAAGGGACGTATCCTGCCTTTGATGGCAAAGTATTTTCAATGCTTAACACTTTGCGCAGTGCCCCTAAAAAAGGGGATACAGCACCGAGTACAATTAAAGATATTCGCCCTTTATTGCATGAAATGCGCTTATTTAAATCGCCAGGCGAAATTAACATTATGCGTGAGGGCTGTGAAATAAGCGCTCGAGCACACATGCGAGCCATGCGTTTTTCCCACGTTGGCGCAACCGAGTTTCAACTAGAGGCAGAGCTTCATCATCACTATGCAATGAACGGTGCGCCACATCCTGCTTATGGCACTATTGTCGGCAGTGGCGATAACGCCAATATTTTGCACTACACCCAAAATAGCGACGTATTAAACAATGGCGACTTAGTACTGATTGATTCAGGCTGTGAGCTACAAGGCTACGCCGCCGATATAACACGTACCTTCCCCGTTAACGGTAAATTTAGCACTGAGCAAGCTGCGCTTTATAATATTGTACTTAAAGCGCAAGAAATCGCATTTAGCGAAATAAAACCCGGTGGCCTTTTATCTCAGGCAAATAAACTCGCTATGCAAGTACTAACCCAAGGGTTACTTGATTTAGGTATTTTAACCGGCGATTTTGATGAGTTAATGGCACAAGGTGCCTGTAAAGAATACTACATGCATGGTCTTGGTCACTGGTTAGGGCTTGATGTTCATGATGTGGGCGATTACAAGGTTAATAACCAAGAGCGTGTCTTAGAGCCGGGTATGGTGCTAACCATTGAGCCTGGGCTGTATATTAGTAAAGACTCAAATGCGCCTCAAAAATACCAAGGTATAGGTATTCGTATTGAAGATAACTTATTAGTAACTGATTCAGGTCACGACAACTTAACCATTAGCGTGCCTAAAACAATTAGTGAAATAGAAGCGTTAATGCAAAGCGCTAAAAACGCATAAGCTTGGAGATAAAAGTGGCTAAGCAGTTTGATATTGTAGTAATTGGTGGTGGTTTAGTCGGCGCAAGTTGTGCTCTAAGTATAAGTAAAAAAAATCCCAGCTTAAATATTGCTGTAATTGAAGCAAATCAAGTAACCACTGATTATCATCCAAGCTTTGATGACAGAAGTATCGCACTTGCCCAGCAGTCGGTAGAGTATTTACAAAGCCTCAATTTATTTGAAATGAACGCTCCCTATGCTGCGGCCATAAAAAAAGTGAGTGTGTCAGACAAAGGGCACTTTGGTAAAACCCATATACAGTGTGATGAGTTTGCAAAACCCTCATTAGGTTATGTGGTAGAGGTAAACCCATTTGGCAGAGCGCTGCATCAGCGTTTAATGCAATCAAACATATCGCTTTTTTGCCCAGATAGCGTAACAGCGATAAAACAAAATGCCGATAGTAATGAACTTACACTACAAAGTGGTGAAAAACTGAGTGCTAAGCTGTTGGTGATTGCCGACGGTGCACAGTCGCCAACTCGTAATTTATTGGGGCTCGGCTTCAATACCCAGCCTTATGAACAAGGTGCGATTATTGCCAATATAGAAGTCGCTGGTGGGCACCATCATCAGGCGTTTGAGCGGTTTACCCAAAATGGACCTATGGCTTTATTACCCATGAGTAATAACCGCTATTCGTTAGTATGGTGTATGCGCCAAGAACATATTGAGCAGTATATGTCGCTAAGTGAACCAGACTTTATAAGTGCGCTGCAAACTGCCTTTGGTTATCGTGCAGGACAGTTTATAAAAGTCGGTATGCGCGCTAGCTACCCTCTAGTTTATGGGCAAATAGAATCGTTAACGACGCACCGCACAGTGGTGATAGGCAACGCGGCACACGCAATTCATCCTATTGCAGGACAAGGCTTTAATTTAGGGCTGCGCGACGTACAAGTGCTGAGTAACTTAATGGCAAACAGTGAACATGATTTAGGTAGCTATGCTTTTACTCGTCAATATTCAATCAAGCGCCGTGATGATATAAACACCGTAATGACATTGACCGATGCTCTGGTCAGACTTTTTTCAAATTCATCACGGATGTTAGCGCTTGGTCGAAGTATTGGGCTATTTTCAATGGATTTATTCCCTGCATTAAAAGCCCCATTAGCAAAACAATTAATGGGTCAAGTTAAACAAGGTACACGTTTATGAAACAAGTACAGGTTTGTATAGTGGGTGGTGGCTGCGTTGGGTTAACGCTGGCGCTCGGGCTTGCTAAAGCGAATATTAGCGTGGCTGTGTTAGATGCTGCGCCAACTCAAGCTCCACCGAGTGATGATTATGGCTTACGAGTTAGTGCACTAAGTATTGCCAGCCAGACCTTACTGGAGCAATTAAATGTATGGCCACACATAATAGCTGAGCGTGCTTGTGCTTATACGCACATGGATGTTCGTGATGCCGACAGCTTTGGAAAAATAGCCTTTAATAACGAGCAACTTGAGCTTGAGCATTTAGGGCACATAGTTGAAAACGATATTATTCGCTTTGCGCTAATAAAAGAGCTTGAGCAACAAAGTAATGCCACACTGATGTTTGATACCGAGTATCAGCAAATACATCAAAGTGAGTCTGATGTATTTATTAATTTAAAAACTGGCGAACCTATTATTGCTAAGTTGCTGGTGGCGGCTGATGGCGCAAATTCAGCGATTCGTAAACAGTTTAATATGGCGCTGAGCTTTAAAGATTACGATCACCATGCGTTAGTAGCGACAGTTAAAACCAAAGAGTCACATGTAAATACCGCACGCCAAGTGTTTTTACCAACCGGGCCACTAGCGTTTTTACCACTAAGCGATGAGCATACTCATTCAATTGTGTGGTCAACCAGCCCCAATCATTGCGATGAATTGTTAGCAATGGACGACACCGCCTTTAATAAAGCAGTTATGGCTGCCATAGATGGCCAATGTGGTTTATGTGAAGTGCAAAGTAAGCGCGTCGCATTCCCACTTAAAATGCGTTACGCCCAACAATGGGTTAATGGCAAGGTGGTGTTAATGGGCGATGCAGCGCATACCATTCATCCATTAGCAGGGCTCGGTATGAACCTGGGCCTAAAAGATGCCGCTTATTTAATTGAGTTATTAACAAGGGATAGCGAGGAGTTTGCAAGTACGCGCACACTGCGTGATTACGAACGTACCCGCAAGCTCGACGCACAAAAGCACATCGCCATGATGCAAGGGCTAAAAGAGCTATTTGAAGGTGCAAACCCAGTTAAAAAGCTGATTCGTGGTTTAGGGCTTTCACTCGTTGATAACTTAGGCCCAATCAAACATCTATTCGCTAAAGAAGCGATAGGCTAGTAATAAAGACAAGCGGTCAGTTTTTAGCTATCAGCTTTAAGCCAAAGAAAAGCCGATGTTTTAGTTTAAACATCGGTTTTTTTGTTTATAGGCTAATGCTATCTTTTGTGTAGGCGTACAGCTTGCTGACGCGACAAGCGAAGCTCGTAATGCTTTAAGTTAATGAGCTACAAATTTTCTTGTGCTTCATTCACCATATCTTGCAGTGCATCGATTAACAATGGGTCACGCGAGTTCTGTTTAGCAAGTTCTAGTGCGTGTGTCATGCTGGTAACGGCTTCTTTAAACTGTTTGTCAGCAGTGTAGCCTTGCGATAATCGCATGTGGGAGTAAGCTGCATTTGGGTAATCGCGAGTAAAGTGTTTAAGCGTCGTTATCGCTTTTTTAGTGTTGCCAAACTTTTGCTGGCGGTGGGCAAATTCTACGTACACATCTTGTGGAATTTTAAGCTCAAATCCGTACTTATCACTAAGTGCTTGGTAATAACCGGTAATAAGCGATACATCCGCAAATTTTCCGTGCTCGTCAGTCACTTTAAATATTAGGTCGCTAAATAAGTGAATTAAGCTATCGCTAAGTGCTGGAAGTATGGTGCCCATATGAGTAAAAGAGGGGTAATGCTTATATTCCCATTTCAGCTGCGTGGGCATTTGTTGCTCTAAATTTACTAAAGTATTTAATGCACCTGTATAAAAACGTGCGCCTTCACTTGCTACACTAATAAATAGCGCTTGAGCGCCTTTAGGGTTTTTAGTGTATTTAGTGATATTACTTTTTAACTCTTCATCACTCCACCAACTATTTGGGCTTATGGCTATATAGTTGTTAAATAATTCCGGCTGATTAACTAAAGTATAAAGCGCTAATGTACCAGCATTAGAATGACCAATTAAGGTGTTGTAACCATTAGTTGGGTAGTTGCTATTTATGAAGGGCATGAGTTCGCCAGACACAAACTTTAAAAAATTATCGGTTTGCCCTGCGTCAGGCCATTTGTTTTTAACAAAGGTTTGAAACTCCGTTTTAGGCTCCCCTTGTACTTTGGGTAAGTAATCACGAACACGGTTAGTTGTATCAATAGCAACAAGCATGGCATTAGGTATCTGATCGTAATCAACAAGGGATTTGATTACGCCAGACGCCGTATGAAAGTGTTCAACACCATCAAGTAAATAAATAACGTAAAGCGGCTGATCGTCTTTTACGGTTTCAGGTATGAAGATTCTGAGAGGTCTGTCTTCATTAAGTATTTTTGATTGAAGAATGACTTTTTTACCCACGGTTATGTCGGTTGTAGCGGTGTTTGCATAGCTTAAAAAAGAGGTACTAAAAGTAAGTATTAATACAAGCGATAATAAAAGCTTCATAAATATCCTTATTTAATAATGTGTTGCTTGATAATTGCACGGCTTTAGGTTTGAGTAAATGTTTATATTTTAGAAGTAAATGTAGAGCTTAAATAATTTAAAGCTATGCTTTTCAAGCTCGGCGTCTACCTCGTAAATATTAAACACTTATTTTTATTTTATTTGTTGATATAAAGGGAGCATCCAATAATGTCTTCCCGAAACCCGAAACCCGAAACCCGAAACCCGAAACCCGAAACCCGAAACCCGAAACCCGAAACCCGAAACCCGAAACCTTTAACACTTATCTATCAAAGCTTAAAAAACCTGCTTGCTTAATTATCCTACTAAGCGTAAAATGCGCGCTCATTTCGGCTTTTAAACTATTAATTCCTTGCCTTAAACCGACCGGCCGAAACGGTAGAAGGCTCTATTAACCGTAAGGAATATCCATGCGTCATTACGAAATCGTATTCATGGTTCACCCTGATCAGAGTGAGCAAGTATCTGGTATGATCGAACGTTATACTGGTTCTATCACTGAAGCGGGTGGTACTATCCACCGTCTTGAAGACTGGGGCCGTCGTCAACTGGCTTACCCAATCAACAAGCTTCATAAAGCTCATTATGTTCTTATGAACGTTGAAGCACCAACTGAAGTAATCAGCGAGCTAGAAACTACTTTCCGCTACAACGATGCAGTGCTTCGTAACTTAGTTATGCGTACTAAAAACGCTGTAACTGAAGCGTCTCCTCTTGTAAGAGAAGAGAAGAAAGAAGCACCAGCTGCTTAATTGTTTTGAGTCCTAGCATGGCACGTAGTCAGCAGTTACTATAATGGTTAGCCCATATACGAATCAGCTGGTTATATCGGGGGTAGTTTGTAAAACACCCAAGTTTAGCCAAAGCCCCGCGGGCATACCGCATTGTATTTTTGTTGTAGAACATAAATCAATGCAAGTTGAAGCAGATCTTAACCGTAATAGTTACGTTAGGCTTCAGGTGGTTGCCAGTGGTAAGCAAATGCAACAACAGACTCAACATTTGCACGTTGGGCAGGCATTGCAAGTGAGTGGTTTTTTAAATCGCCACGAAGGTCGTAACGGCCTTAGCCAATTGGTTTTGCATGCTCAGCATATAGAAAGAATTATTTGAGGAATTAATCTCATGGCACGTTATTTCAGACGTCGTAAGTTCTGCCGCTTTAAAGCGGAAGGCGTACAACAAATCGATTACAAAGATCTAGCTACTCTTAGAAACTATGTTACAGAAAGTGGCAAAATCGTACCTAGCCGTATCACAGGTACTAGCGCTAAATACCAGCGCCAGCTAGCAACTGCTATTAAGCGTGCTCGCTACTTAGCCCTTCTTCCATACACTGACTTACATAAGTAAGCAGCGGATTAACACGTTTTTAAAAGGTGTAGAAACATGCAAGTTATTCTACTAGATAAGATCGCTAACCTAGGTGGCCTAGGTGACCAGGTTGTAGTTAAATCTGGCTTCGCACGTAACTTCCTTTTCCCACAAGGTAAGGCAGTTCCTGCAACTAAAGCAAACATTGAAACGTTTGACGCACGTCGCGCAGAACTAGAAGCAAAAATCGCTGAACAGTTAACTGCAGCACAAGCACGCGCTGACAAACTTGAAGCATTAGCTGAAGTTACATTAGTATCTAAAGCTGGTGACGAAGGTAAATTATTCGGTTCAATCGGTACTCGTGACATCGCTGACGCTATCTCAGCTGTTGGTGTTGAAGTTGCTAAATCAGAAGTTCGTTTACCTCTAGGTACTATCCGTGAGACTGGCGAATTTGACGTTGCAATCGCAGTACACTCAGACGTAACAGCTACAATTAAAGTAATCGTTATTGCTGAAGCTTAATTTTTAGAATTAAGTTTAAAAAAAACCGTGCTTTGCACGGTTTTTTTGTGTCTAAAATTTATAACCCAAAGCAATAAATTGTTTGTTGTGGGTAAAATTAAGCACGTTTCTAAAATAAAGCTTCATTTTCTACAAATATTTTCTATTTCATTTAAACCTTTCTATTCTTCTGCGCGTCTTATAAGTTAAATTGCAATTACATAATTATAAACAGGAAAAATTTGCGATGTTAATGGACGCTAATCAGCCAATAACTGATCAAGTGCAGCAAATGCTTATTGATCAAGTTAAAAACGGCGACCAGTTAGCTTATAAAGCGCTCTATGACATGCATAAAGCAAAAGTTTATGGCTTATGCCTGAGGCTTATAGCCGATGAGGAGTATGCACAAGATGCTACCCAAGAAGTGTTTGTGCAAGTATGGAACAAAATAGCGCAATTTGATGGACGTTCGCAGTTTTCCACTTGGCTTTATAGTGTCGCCAGTAATATTGCTATTAGTTATGTGCGCAGACAAAAACATTGGCTTAATAAAGTAATTAGCTTTGAGCAAAGCGGAATGGATGAACAAGCTGCACATGACTGTAACGGATTAAATGGGCTAGATAAATTAATTGTTAGACTGCCTGAGCGCGCAAGAATGGTATTTGTGCTTTATGCAGTAGAAGGTTACAGGCATGAGGAAATTGCAACCCTGTTAGGTATGGCGGTAGGCTCTAGTAAGGCGCAATATCATCGTGCAAGGCAATTATTAAAGCAGTGGTATGAAAATGAGTAAAACAAATTTTGATGACTACTTAAATGAGTCTTTAACCCAGTTAGATAAAAATATTCCACCAAAAAAAGAACTGTGGAATGGGATTGAGCGCGCAATAATAGCTAATGATCAGCCCACTATTAATACTAATCAATATTGGCCAAAGCTCACCGCCATTGCTGCATGTTTTACCGCGGTTTTGGTCAGCACAGTATTGTTATTTAAAGTACCAGAGGCAAATACTGCAGTGGCAATGAGTGAGTTTTTTACTAAACAAAAACAAAGTTTACTAGTGCAATATCAAAGCCAAGCAGCATTGACCGACAATTGGCAAGTACAGTTACAAGAACTTGAAGATGCAGAGCAAGCAATAAAGCAAACTCTTGAAAATGAACCGAAAAACAAGGCGCTATTGTCTATGTTAGCGCAAGTTTATCAACAACAACTCGACTTAATTAACAAGGTGCATGCACCGCGTTGGCAACACATCTAGGAGAAATAAATGAAAGCAATAATATTAGGGATCGCTTTATTACCCATGGCCGTATTTGCTGGTGAAAAAATAGATCAGCAAATTGAGGTACCCAATGCTGGGGTGATCCACATTGAAAACCAGCGTGGTGATATTAAAGTGACAGGTTGGGATAAAAATCAATTTAAAGTAACCGGTGAACTTGATGATAAGGCACAAGGCTACACACTTAAAACACAGGGTAATAAAACCCAGTTTATTGTGAAAATGCCTGAACTTTCTAATTGGGATAATAACAACAATGGCTCAACGCTCACTATTTTTATGCCAAAGAGTAGTGCGCTAGAATTTGTGGGTGTTAATGCATCTATAACGGCCAAAGAGTTACAAAAAGGTACTGAAATTGATGTAGTTAATGGGGCTATTACAGTAAACGATCTTAATGGCGATATTAAGCTGACCACTGTAAATGGTGACATCAAGGCAAAAGCACTTAATGGTAAAGTTCAGTTTGAAACTGTTAATGGTTCGATTGATGATCAGCAATCTAGCGGTGAAGTTCGTTTTAGTGCGGTTAATGGCGATATTACATCAAACTCGACGGCCAATGATATTCGCTTAGAAAACGTAAATGGCGATATTAACTTTAATTTCGATGCAATTAAAGAGTTACAAATAAGCACCGTTAATGGCGAAGTTAAGGTACAAATTAACCGCCTTCTGAGTGATGCTGATGTGAGTTTTGAATCTGTTAGTGGTAACGCTGCGTTTTATTTCCCTGCTGATTTATCAGCACAATTTGAGGTGGAAGCACACGCTGGCGGTAAAATTGACAACCAGTTAACTAACGATCAAGTACAAAAAGCCAAATATGGCCCAGCAAGTGGAATTAAGTTTAATACTAATGGCACTGATGCTAGCGTAGAGATGAATACTATTAGCGGTGATATCGAACTTAAACGTCAATAATTAGCTATTTTATTTCAAGTAACAAAAAGCAGGAAAAGATTTCCTGCTTTGCTATTTGCACAGCCCCGCCAAGTCGATAGAATAGAGCTATTCAATTTTAGTACTGTGAAGTTATGGCCAAACCAGATAAGCAAGTCGACACTCTTAAAGTTCCTCCCCATTCAATAGAAGCTGAACAATCTGTTTTAGGTGGTTTGATGCTTGATAACCAAGCATTTGATCGCGTAGCTGAACTTGTTGTGGCGCAGGATTTTTATACCCGTACCCATAAGCTTATTTTTGAGGCGATGACGGCTCTTGCTGAAATTGGTGATCCGATTGACTTAATCACAATTTCTGAGAGTTTAGAAAAAAATAACCAGTTGTCAGGTATTGGTGGATTCGCGTATTTAGCCGAAATAGCAAAAAACACCCCAAGTGCTGCCAATATTGACGCTTACGCAAGTATTGTTCGCGAGCGCGCCGTTGTTCGCGAAATGATTGGTGTTGCCAATGAAATAGCCGAAGCGGGTTTTAATCCTGAAGGGCGTACTAGCCACGACTTACTTGATTTTGCTGAAAGTAAAGTATTTAAAATTGCTGAGCAGCGTACAAAAAGTAGTGAAGGCCCACAAAGCATTCACAACATACTTGAAAAAACCGTTGATAAAATAGAAGAGCTTTACCAGTCACCACAAGATGGTGTGACCGGTGTGAGCACGGGGTATGCTGATCTTGATAAAATGACTACAGGTTTGCAGCCATCTGATTTAATTATTGTGGCAGCGCGTCCATCAATGGGTAAAACCACTTTTGCTATGAACCTTGCTGAACATGCCGCAATGACTCAAGACAAGCCAGTGCTTATTTACTCTCTAGAGATGCCCTCTGAACAAATTATGATGAGGATGCTGGCGTCCCTTGGCCGAATTAACCAAACTAAAGTACGTACTGGTCAGCTAGATGACGATGACTGGGCGCGCCTTTCATCAACCATGGGATTACTCATGGAAAAAGGCAAAATGTACGTTGATGATGCCTCAGGCTTAACACCTACCGATGTTCGCTCACGTGCACGTCGTATAGCACGTGATCATGGTGGTATCAGTATGATCATGGTCGATTACCTGCAATTAATGCGTGTACCTAGCTTGTCAGATAACCGTACCTTAGAAATTGCCGAAATTTCACGCTCACTCAAAGCATTAGCAAAAGAGTTGCAGTGTCCGGTTGTTGCTCTATCGCAGCTTAACCGTACTCTAGAGCAACGTGCTGATAAACGTCCAATTAACTCAGATTTACGTGAGTCGGGCTCTATTGAGCAAGATGCCGATTTGATCATGTTTATTTATCGTGATGAAGTATACAACGAAGACAGTACTGAAAAAGGTATTGCCGAAATTATTATCGGTAAACAGCGTAACGGTCCGATTGGTAAAGTGCGCCTAACCTTCCAAGGTCAATTCTCTCGCTTTGATAATTACGCGGGGCCTGCTGTAGATGATGATTACTAATGCGCTTAGCCACTGCTGAAATTAATTTAACCGCGCTTGAACATAACCTAGCACAGGTAAAACGCTTTGCGCCCAATAGTAAAGTAATAGCCGTACTTAAAGCGAATGCTTATGGGCATGGTTTAGTCACTATTGCGCAACACTTAAATGAAGCAGATGCATTTGCGGTTGCGCGTATAGATGAAGCGTTAGCGCTGCGTGCAGGTGGCCTTACAAAACCGATTGTGTTGCTAGAAGGCTTTTTTCATCAAGAAGACTTACCTATTTTACTGGCGAATAATTTTCAAACCATTATTCATGATGAGATACAGCTGAAAATGCTGGAAAGTGCGCAGCTAGATGCGCCTTTAAATTGCTGGTTAAAAATAAATACCGGGATGCATCGCTTAGGTATTGCGCCTGAGCAGTTTGATATGTTTTATCAGCGACTACAAGCCAGCCCAAATGCACAAAACAAAATAAATTTAATGACTCACTTTGCCTGTGCCGATGATGTAAAAAATACTAAAACAGTGCAGCAAATAAGTTTGTTCGATAATTTAACCCAAGAGGTTGATCAAGCCCATTGTTTATCAAACTCTGCGGGAATTATAGCGTGGCCAAGTGGTCATGGTGATTGGGTTAGACCCGGGCTAATGCTTTACGGTGTATCGCCTATGGCCAATCACACAGGTAAAGATCATCAATTAAAGCCTGTAATGCGCTTAACCACTAAGGTAATAGCTGTGCGCAATGTAGGGGCACATGAACAAGTAGGTTATGGCGGCCGCTGGCATAGTGATAAGCCTACGATGTTGGCTGTGGTTGCACTGGGCTATGGTGATGGTTATCCGCGTCATGCAAAAGAAGGCACACCCGTGATTATTAATGGGCATCGTTACGGTATTGTGGGTAGTGTAGCCATGGACATGATCACCCTTGATATAGGTAATAACGAGCACAACGTTCAGGTGGGTGATGAGGTGATTATGTGGGGACCGGAGTTACCAGTAGAAGAGATTGCACAATGTGCTGATACTATATCTTACGAGTTATTGTGTAATATTACACCACGCGTAAGTTATGAGTACCAGCGCTAATATTTACTTTAAAAATACCCAGTAGGTTTACATTACTAGAATGATCGTGATGCTCACTTAATCGGTATCGTTACTCTTTTATAAAGTAAATATCGCTAAAGCCCATACGTGCAAACTCTTGGTCGCGAAAATTGCGTACCGCCGATGAACCTTTAGAGGTCATTTCAATTTGGCGTACCATGTTTAAGTAATTAGTTAAATCGATACCCTCAGCAGCCGCAATAGCCTGATACATATCGTGGTATTTATCTTTTGCGAAGTTAATTTCGCGCGGTTGATTTTTAAAAGTATAGGTAATTCTGCGTGCCATAATAAGCTCAGTTATATTGAGTGTTAGTGTAATTTTACACTGTATTTAAGTTGCGTTGAATGATTAGTTGAAATCAAATAATTAAAAAGTTGAGTTTGAAATGAAATTATCAGTAGAGATCAGTAAATACCCGCTTCATCAAGATTATATTCCTTTTATTAAAGGCTTTATCGACAGAGTAAATGCCTATGAAGAGCTCAAAGTGATCACGAATACCATGTCGACTCAAATATTTGGTGATTATGACTTAGTAATGCAAGTGATCAGTACAGAGATTAAACATTCATACGAGCAATATGGTAAAGCTATCTTTGTGTGTAAATTTATCTCGGGCGATTTATCTCCCGAATAGCCTCCTAACAAATACGGTCGTTTTATAATGATGGATTTTATAACGCAAATACTGAGTGGTTTCACTGCCATGTCGCATTGGGAGTATATTGCGGTGGCTTTATCAATGGCGTATTTATTATTAGCCATAAAAGAGAATTTATGGTGCTGGCCTGCGGCTTTTTTTAGTACGCTTATTTATACCATAATGTATTGGAATGGCGCGTTGCTAATGGAGTCATTACTGAACTTTTATTACATGTACATGGCTGTGTTTGGGTGGGTTGTGTGGCGAAAAGGTAAAGCTAATCAAGCGCAACGTTTGATTACATCGTGGCCTGTGAACCGACATATCATTTTAATAGTATTAACCACGCTAGCGTCATTAGCGATTGGTTACGTGATGCAAAATTACACCCATGCAGACTTTGCTTATCTGGATAGTTTTACTACCTGCTTTGCAGTAGTCACCACTTACCTAGTAGCTAAAAAAGTACTCGAAAATTGGTTATATTGGATAGTGATTGATGCTGCATCAATGTATTTGTATTACGAAAAAGGTTATTACCCAACACTCGTGCTTTTTATATTTTATACCGTTATGGCAGCGTGGGGGTTTAAAACGTGGTACGAAGAGTATGAGCAAAGCCAAGCAAAACCAATGGCGCAGCTATAATTCATGAAACAGCATTCTCAGTTAGTTAATATTTGTAGTGCGTTTTTAGCACCTAGCAAAATAACCTCAACAGAGTATTTGGTTAATGGTTTAAGTAACGATAACTTTTTAATACGTACTGATTCCCAATCTTACTTATTAAAATGTTATCAATCATGTTGGCCAGAAGTCGCGCTAAATGCTCAATATGAGCTTAGTAAGCAGCAAGTTTGCCCTGCACCTATTTGGCTCGATAAACAAAATAAGCGAGCGGCTTTTACTTATGTAGAGGGAGAGGTTGCAGAGTCTTATTTAGCTATGCCGCTATTGGCTAAGCTGGCTAAAGTGCACGCTTATACAACTGATACTCAAACGATGGATATTGCATCACAATTGCAAGCCTATCGGCATTTATTGGTGTTTAAACAGTTTGATAAGTACTTAAATAAAGTACTGGAAAGCATTGCCAATATGCCCATAGAACACGGCTTTTGCCATAATGATTTAGTAAAAGAAAATATAATCGTTAACCCAAAAGGCGTCTATTTAATTGACTTTGAATACGCACAAACTAACGATGTTTATTTTGATCTTGCTGCGCTAGCCGTTAGTTTTAACTTAGATAGTTCAGCTAAACAGGCTTTGCTTAAAAGTTATCAAGTATACACGGCATCAAAGCTATTTTACTTATCTATGCACAAGCTTGAGTGTTACCAAGTAGTTTATTTGCTGTTATGTATAGGCTGGTATGAGCAACGCGCCATCAACAACAAAGTTGTTGAATTGCGCGCGCAATTGGATGAGCTTTTAGCATCAATGGGGAGTTAAAGCCCACCAAATCGAGCTGCTAGCTCTTTATATTTAGCTACTTCATCGGAGTCATATTGTGGTTCGCCATTAGCATCTTCACTTTTGGCAATAAGTAAGCTTTCGCGTGTTAAGCGTTTAACTCGCTCGACTTTAACTCCTAAAAACTCAGCAACTTGTTCTGTTGACATTAACTTCATAATTACTTCCTCATGTTTAAATCTATCCGTTCAGTGACAATAATAGATAATATGTATCTAAAGCGTTACTGTTTTTTTATAGAATATAAATAAATAGCGCTTTTTTCGCCTTTTGTTAAGTGATTAGTTTAAATTATAGACATGTAAACGCAACATGCTGGTATTTATACCAAGATGCCTTTATCATTGCGCATGCTAAAGCATTGATATCGCGAGTTGATGTGGCGGCAACAAATGTGCTCTCGTGGTGAAATGGATATCACGTGGCCCTCCGGAGGCTGAGTTGTAGGTTCGATCCCTACCGAGAGCGCCATTTGCGTTTACTTTTTACTCCCCTTAAAAACCATTAAAGCTATTTAAACTAGCTTGCTATTTTTATTCTTCGTTAAATAATAATGCTTGTAGCAATCTAATTTACACCGTTAGGCGTATATTCAGTGCTGTGTTTTTAGTTTAGTATTAACAGTCGCAAGATTGTTAGTATTAATGATTTATTATTACCCTAAAATCAAAAGCTAGACTTTTATAGCCAAATAATGCTATTAAAGTAAATATCCCTTAATTATAGAACCCCTCACATTTATGTTAGTTACCTTACCTATATCAGAGCTCATTCCCGGCATGTACGTAAATAGCGTGACGAAGCAGCAGGAGAGTGTGGATGGTATAAAAATTAAAACCAGCGGTTTGGTACGTGATAAATCTATAATTCAGCGTTTAATCACTGAAGGAGTGCTAGAGCTTCTTATTGATTTTACGAAAAGTGATGTGGCTGTACCGGCTAAATATAAAGAAAAAGAAAAACCACAAGCCGCTGCTACAAATCAAGACAAGCCCGCCAGTAAAAAGCGAGTTGTCAGCTTGCAACAAGAGTTTGCCAAAGCCAGCGTTAGTTATGATGCCCACAACAGAAAACTACAAAGTATTTTTGGTGATTTAACCTCAGGTTTGTCTCTGAATACTGATGCGCTTAATGAGATAAGTAATGAAATAGTTAGCTCTGTATTTCGCAATGAACATGCTATGACTATTTTAACTCGCATAAAAGATAAACATAGCTATAACTGGCGTCATATGATCAATTGCACCATATTTACAGCGGTATTCGCTAAGTATTTAGGGTATAAACGCGAAGTGGTTCAGGAGCTTGCTATGGGGGCACTGATGCATGACTTAGGGCAGGCTAAATTACCTCAAGGAATATTCTCAAAGCCTGGCAAAGTTACGGGTAATGAGATGACGGCAATAAAAAAGCATGTTGCACAATGCTTAGGGTTATTAAAAGGTGAGAAAGGTATCACCACTTTAATGCTGGATATGATTGTAAATCATCATGAGCGCCTTGATGGTTCTGGTTATCCTCGAGGAGTCGATGACAGCAAAATAAGTCGTCCTGCTCGGATTTTAGCGATTGTTGACGTATACGATGCACTCACAGCAGACAGGCCGCATCAAGAAGGGGACGAGCCTATAAATGCACTGCGTTATTTGTTGGCAAACAAACAGCTATTTGATGCAGAGTTAGTACAGCTATTTATAAAGTGCTTAGGTGTTCACCCTGTGGGTACTATTGTTAAGTTAACCAATGAGCGTTTGGCCTTGGTCCTAGAGGGCAATCATTCAAACCCAATTAAACCTAAAGTTAAGCTTTTTTATAACGCAAAACATAACCATCATGTTACCGCAAAAGATATTGATTTGAGCTTAAATAATGATGAAGTAAAAATACAAGCAAGTGTAAAACCTGCTGATTATAAAATTAACTTGCCTCGACTTTTAAAAGAGCATCTACTGCTTTAGTCTTTTGGCATCGTCTTTTTCTGTTTGTTTTAGCAGAAATATACCCACCTAAAAAGCAATTACCCATTAACGTTATCCACAATAACGTACCTAATTCTACATGCAGTGCTAAGCAGCAAAAAACCAAAGAAATAATCGCCATACTAATGGCTGCTAACCAATAGTGATTGACTGGGTTGTCACATTTACCTGCCTGCGTACACGCGCAATAATTTGCTTTATAAAAAAAATAAACACTTATACCGCAAAAAATAAGCGCTGTAACAATAAGTAAAATGATCACTGTCTTCTCCCTTGGTGACTTTATTGGCAGTGTAAATTGCAACGCAAGGTAAGTCAATGCAAATGAGAATTAATAGCATTAGAGTATATACTCTAATACCATACTTCTGCTCCGATGAGTTTTAAATAGTTGTTAAAATGTAGTTAAAAAACGTGTTTTTTGATGTTTTTTAACGTTTTATTAGAGTTTTTTATAAAAAATTAAGGTAGTGTACGCGGGTTTGAAATCCTAATAACAACACACATAGCTATCCAAACAGTGAGTTTGGCTAAGGACACAACAATGAAATTTACTAAAACTCTTATTGCGGCATCGCTGGCATTTGTTTCAGCTGATACCTTTGCAGCGGCTTTTCAGCTTGCTGAACAAAACGTATCTGGTTTAGGCCGCGCATACGCAGGTGAAGCGTCTGTAGCAGACGATGCGTCTGTGGTTGCACGTAACCCAGCATTAATGACGTTGTTTAAAGAGAAGCAACTTAGTGTTGCAGCTATGGCTGTAATTCCTGACGTGAGCCTTGAAGGTACAGGTAATGTCTACGGTTTAGATAACAGCGTACTAGATGATGACAGCATCGCACCGAGCGCGATTATTCCTGCTGGTTATTTCACTATGCCAGTAAATGATAAAGTATCAGTTGGTTTTGGTGCATTTTCTAACTTTGGCTTAGCAACTGAGTTTAACGATGATTACGCAGCTGGCCAAATTGCCGGTGAAACTGAAATTGTTACGGTAAACATGAACGCAAGCGTTGCTTATAAAGTTTCAGAGCAGTTTAGCTTTGGTATTGGTTTAAATGCAATTTATGCAGAAGCGAAGATTATTCGTAAGTTTGGTGTTGTACCTCCAGTAAACCCTGCTATTGCATCTATTCCTGCAAGTGCTGATGCTGTTCACCTTGAAGGTGATGACATGGGTTACGGCTTAAACGTTGGTTTAATGTACCAATTAGATGAAAATAGCCGCTTTGGTTTTAATTACCGTACAGAAACAGATATTACTTTTGAAGGTGAGTACTCGAATGAACTACCTTCATTTATTCCAGGTGGGTTAAACGGTCAAGTTGAATTACCTGGCTCAGTTGAAATTACATTACCAGCAATTGCTGAGTTCTCTGGTTCTCACCAATTAGATAAAAAACTAGGCGTTCACTACAGCGTATTGTGGACAGGTTGGAGCAGCTTTGATTCATTAGAAGCACAAGTTACTGCACCTACAGGTGGTAAGTTCAGCGCGTTTGAAAAAACAGAAGATTTCTCTGATGCACTGCGCTACTCAATCGGTACTGATTACCAGTACAGTGAAAACTTAATGCTTCGTGCTGGTTTTGCGTTTGATGAATCACCAGTATCACAACAGCATTTATCAATTTCTATCCCTGATACAGACCGTTTTTGGTTCTCGTTTGGTGGTAACTATGCGATCGATGAAAACTCAAATGTTGATTTAGGTGTGAGCGTATTACGTGGTAAAACACAAAACTTTACTGAAAAAGTAGAAAGCGAAACATTACCACAGCAATGGTCTTTTGAATCAAAAGGTCATGCAGTATTATTAGGTGCTCAGTATAACTACACATTCTAATTCTGCCTAGAGCCTAGAGCCTAGAGCCTAGAGCCTAGACACAAAAAAGCCGCTTACTTCAAATGAAGTAAGCGGCTTTTTTATACTTATAAATTAACTGTTTACGAATGGCATAAGCCATTCGTACTGGTTTAATTATAAGCTTTCTATTTTAACTTTTTGCTCTAGTAGCTTAGTTTTAGCATCGGTAAATTCAGCTAGCTTAGCATTTTCTTTAGCAAGTACCGCTTCAGGTGCATTGTTAACAAACTTTTCGTTAGCCAGTTTATTTTGCACTTGCGCTAGGCCTTTCTCTGCTTTTTCAAGTTGCTTGTTGATACGTGCAAGCTCAGCTTCCACATCAATTAAGCCCGCCATTGGGATCATAATCTCAAGGTTGCCAACATAAGAGGTTGCACACGCTGGGGCATCGTCTTTGTTTTCAAGCAGAGTAAATGCTTCAAGCTTAGCGAGTGACGCTAAAAACGATTCATTTTCGTTAATACGGCGCACATCATCGCTTGATGCGTTAGCCAGTAAAACGCTAAGTGGTTTACTTGGGCTGATATCCATTTCACCACGAATATTACGAATCGCTAAAATGAATTGCTTAACCCACTCTAAATCGTCCATTGCTTGTGCATCAACATTGGCTTGATTATAAACAGGGAAACCCTGAACCATAATACTGGTACCCGCTGTTTCAAGGCCAGCAAGTGGTGCAACACGTTGCCAAATCGTTTCAGTGATGTAAGGCATCATTGGGTGCATTAAGCGTAATAAGCTTTCAAGTACCGTAATAAGTGTATGACGTGTACCGCGTTGCTGTGCTTCATTGCCTTTAAATAGTACCGGCTTTGTCAGTTCTAAGTACCAATCGCAGAACTGATTCCAGGTGAATTCATACAGCGTGTTCGCTGCTAAATCAAAACGGTAGTTATCAAGGTGCTCAGTGTAGGTTTTAACCGTGGCTTCATATTGGCCTAAAATCCAACGATCAGCTAACGAGTACTGTTTTTCGCTCTCGTTAAAGCCACAGTCTTGCTCTTCTGTGTTCATTAATACGTAACGGCTTGCGTTCCATAATTTGTTACAGAAGTTACGGTAGCCTTCAAGGCGGTTCATATCCCAGTTTATATCACGACCAGTTGAAGCCATGGCTGCTAGGGTAAAGCGCAGTGCGTCGGTACCGTGTGCTTCAATACCGTTTGCAAATACTTTGCGGGTATCTTTTTCAATTTTAGCGGCAAGTTTAGGCTGCATCATGTTACCAGTACGCTTTTGTACTAAGTCTTCAAGGCCAATGCCGTCAATCATATCAAGTGGGTCAAGTACGTTACCTTTAGACTTCGACATTTTATCGCCGTTATCGTCACGTATTAAGCCAGTTACATACACGGTTTTAAAAGGAACTTGTGGTTTGCCGTTTTCATCCTTTATAAAGTGCAGCGTCATCATGATCATACGTGCAACCCAGAAGAAAATGATATCAAAACCGGTTACCAACACGTCAGATGGGTGGAAGGTTTTTAAGTCATCGGTATTTTCTGGCCAACCTTGGGTTGAGAAGGTCCACAGTGCTGATGAGAACCACGTATCAAGAACGTCTTCGTCTTGGCTAAGCGCTACGCTATCTGCAATATTGTTATCGCGGCGTACTTCTGCTTCATCACGACCAACGTATACGTTGCCTTCGCTGTCGTACCAAGCTGGAATACGGTGACCCCACCAAAGCTGGCGTGAAATACACCAGTCTTGTACGTCATTCATCCACGAAAAGTACATGTTTTCGTATTGCTTAGGTACAAATTGGATGTCGCCGTTTTTAACTGCGTCTTTTGCAGGTTCAGCAAGTGGTGCAACACGTACATACCATTGGTCAGTAAGTAGTGGTTCAATAACAACACCAGAGCGGTCACCGTAAGGAACGGTTAGGCCATGGTCTTCAATTTTTTCAAGTAGGCCTAGCTCTTCAAATTCAGCAATAATCGCTTTACGTGCGTCAAAACGGTCCAGGCCATGTAAGCGCTCAGGAATTGGCGCATCAAATTCAAGTTCTTTACCATCAAAGGTGTATGTTTCACCTTGGGTTAAAATAGCCGCGTCTTTGTCGAAGATATTAATCATCGGCATCTTGTGGCGCTTACCAACTTCGTTATCGTTAAAGTCGTGCGCAGGGGTTATTTTTACACAGCCCGTACCTTTGTCTTTATCGGCATGTTCATCGGCAACAATTTTAATACGACGATTAACAATCGGTAGTAAAATCTCTTTACCGATTAGGTCTTGGTAGCGCTCGTCATCTGGGTTTACTGCCACACCTGAGTCACCCAACATAGTTTCTGGGCGCGTAGTGGCTACAACAATATAGTCTTTACCGTCTTGCGTTTTTACGCCATCAGCCAGTGGGTAACGTAAGTTCCACATATGGCCTTGTTTGTCTTTGTTTTCTACTTCAAGATCAGAAATCGCAGTGTGTAACTTTGGATCCCAGTTTACTAGGCGTTTACCACGGTAAATTAGGTTTTCTTTATGAAGGCGTACAAATACTTCTTTAACAGCTTCTGATAGGCCATCGTCCATAGTAAAACGTTCACGGTCCCAATCAACAGAAGCACCTAAGCGGCGAAGTTGTTTAGTGATTGTGCCACCAGACTCGTTTTTCCATTCCCAAATTTTATCGATAAATGTATCACGGCCTAAATCGTGGCGTGTTTTACCCTCTTCTGCCGCAAGCTTTCGCTCTACTAGCATTTGCGTGGCAATACCTGCGTGGTCAGTACCTACTTGCCATAATGTATTGTTACCTTGCATACGTTTAAAGCGCGTTAAGGTATCCATGATGGTATCTTGGAAAGCGTGGCCCATGTGTAAGCTACCCGTGACATTTGGCGGCGGGATCATAATTGAATATGGGGTGCCTTGGCCAGATGGCTTAAAGTAGCCTTTTTGTTCCCAGTCTTGATATAGAGACTGTTCAATATCTTGCGGATTGTAGGTTTTATCCATTACACAGAACCTTAAATAAGTACTTAAATTAGTTAGTTAGCTTTGTACGCAGTGAGCGTTAGCGATTAATATCTTGCGTGGTGATATTGGCACCGAGTTGGCGTAGTTTTTTAAAGCGCTCACGAGCGGCTTGTTTGGCTACGGGCTCTACGGGTACAAAATCAAAAACTTGGTTAAACCGACGAATAAAATCCGGTAAGTGATTGGCCAAGTTAATTAATACTTTACGATTACCAACAGGTGGTGTTGTGCCAATTTCTACAGGTGCGCCGCCTTTTGGGCCTTCACCTTGTAAATTGTGGGGCACAAAACTGTCGGCATCAAATGTCCAAATAGTTTCGTCAATGCTGTTGGCGGTTGCTTCGCTGTCTACAAAAATAAATACGCGTTGACCAAGCCGATACTGTTGCCCAGCTATTTGAGCTGCTAAAGCAAAGTGATCATCGGCTTTAGCTAATGACTCATCTTGTTGCTTTAAAATGAAAAACTGGGCATTCATGTTCATTGTATCGGGATTTCCCATGACATTGATTGTGCTGTTATTAAATACACACAAATTAAGAAGGGGATTTTGCCATATAACGGGGTTTGCTTCAATTAATACCCAATAAATAAGGCGCTTTAAAAGCGCCTTATTTTATACTCTATATTGGGCTGTGAAGCCTTTTACAGGTTTGTTAGTCTTGGGTTGCTTCGCTAATGCCTGCTCGGTTTAATAAATACTGAGTTAGCATAGGTACAGGGCGACCCGTTGCGCCTTTTTTAGCGCCGCTGCGCCATGCCGTACCGGCAATATCTAAATGTGCCCAGTTATACTTTTTAGTAAATTTAGATAAGAAACAGGCCGCAGTAATAGTACCTGCAGCTCGGCCACCTAAGTTAGTAAAGTCGGCAAATGGGCTTTCTAGTTGATCTTGATAATCATCCCATAATGGCAGTTGCCATGCACGATCGCCACTTTGCTCAGACGCTTTTAATAAATCATGCGCCAGTGGATTATGGTTTGCTAATAAACCCGTAGCGTGGGCACCTAAAGCAACAATACATGCACCGGTTAATGTAGCAACATCAATCACGGTTTCTGGTTCAAAACGCTCAACATAGGTTAGCGCGTCACATAACACTAAACGGCCTTCGGCATCAGTATTAAGTACTTCAACCGTTTGCCCAGACATAGTGGTTAAAATATCACCTGGGCGATAGGCGTTTGAGCTTGGCATGTTTTCACAACCGGCTAAAACGCCAATTACGTTTATAGGTAGCTGCATTTGTGCAAGCGAGCGCATAGCACCAATAACACCAGCAGCGCCACCCATGTCGTATTTCATTTCATCCATGCCTTCGCCTGGTTTTAATGAAATACCGCCTGAGTCAAAGGTTAAGCCTTTACCAACTAACACGATAGGCGCTTGGTCATCGCCTGCGCCTTTGTAGTTAATTATCGACATAACCGATTCGTTATCACTACCACGACCAACTGCTAGGTATGAGTTCATACCTAGTTCTGCCATTTTATCTTCGCCAATCAGTTCAACAGTGATGTTGTCAAAATTAGTCTCAAGTTCTTTGGCTTGCTCGCCAAGATACGCTGGATTACAAATATTAGGCGGCATATTGGCAACGTCTTTGCACAATTTGCTACCAGCAGCAATCGCTAGGCCATGCTCAATGGCACTTTCACCTATAGTCAGTTCGCGGCGCGTAGGAACGTTAAATACCATTTTACGCAGTGGACGACGTGGGTCTACTTTCTTACTTTTTAGCTGATTGAAGGTGTATAAACAGTCTTGGGTTGTTTCTACCGCTTGACGCACTTTCCAATAGGTATCACGGCCTTTAACGTGTTGCTCAGTTAAAAAGCACACTGCTTCCATCGAGCCTGTTTCGTTTAAGGTGTTGATAGTTTTAGAAATAATTTGTTTATATTGTTTATCGTCTAGTTCGCGTTCTTTACCGCAGCCAACGAGTAGAATACGTTCGCTTAAAATATTGGGTACATGGTGTAATAGTAGTACTTGCCCAGGCTTACCTTCTAAGTCGCCACGGCGTAATAAATTTGAGATATAACCATCGCTGATTTTATCAAGTTGTTCACCAATGGGGGATAACCTGCGTGGTTCGTATACGCCAACAACAATACATGCACTGCGCTGTTTTTCTGGGCTACCACTTTTTACGTTGAATTCCATTGTCACTCCTGATTTTGAGTCATCTATAGAAGCTAAGTTGGGACTAAAAATGTGTTTTCTAGTCTTTTTACCTAAATTTTTAGGTCTAGCGCTAATATTAGTAGATTTTACTCGACTCTTACTGTGTATTTGAACTTTATATGCTTAAGGGTTACTAATGCAACATTATATCGTGATGTTAGGTAGGATAATTAATATTGATGGCTTATAATGTGTGCTTAATACTCATTTAAAATGAGTGAATTAACTCGTTCACTCATTGTTTTTTATTACTATATTGAAATTCCATGTTTAACAGGGGCGAATGTTGCTAATTTTCCGTTATTTGACCACTGAGGTTTTTAAATCGCAGGTCGCCGTATTTTTAACTTTAATGACCATATTTTTGTCGCAAAAGTTTGTTGTCATTCTTGGTGATGCCTCAGAAGGGAGTATCCCAGCAAAGCTTGTGTTTGCCATGATTGCGCTTAAATTACCGCAGTTAGCATCATTAATTTTGCCTCTGAGCTTATTTTTAGGGATTATTTTAGCTTATAGCCGTATTTACGCTGACAGTGAAATGACTGTACTTAAAGCCTGTGGCGTGAGTGAGTGGTATGTAGTGCGTATTACGCTAATTTCAAGTGTCATCTTAGCGTTATTGGCGGCGGTGCTTACCCTGTATATTGCACCGTGGGCAAGCGAACAAGAATACCAACTTAAAGAACAAGCCAAGGCTGATGCTGGTTTATCTGCACTTCGAGCTGGGCGTTTTCAGCAAACCGGTAACGAAAAAGCTGTGGTATTTATTCATAATATTGAAAATAGCGGCAAAGAGCTCAACAAAGTTTTTGTGGCACAACTCCCCGATAGCGAAAAAGGCGACTTAGCGCGATTAGTTTATGCAGAGCAAGGTGTTGTTATTGAAGCACAGAATGGTGAACAGCAGTTAGTACTTACTGATGGTAAACGTTACGAGACCGATGGCGAAGCGCCTTCACTTAACTTAACTGAGTTTGATGGCTACAGCGTACAAATTCGCGAACAAGAAATAGAACATCAACGTCGTAAGTTAGAAGCCGTGCCAACTCGTGAATTAATAACCATTAATACCCCAGAAGCAATTGCACAGTGGCAATGGCGTTTAGCTATTCCGTTATCTATTCCATTATTAACTTTACTTGCAGTACCCCTGAGCGTTGTTAATCCACGCCAAGGTAAATTTGCTAAATTAGTACCGGCTTTGAGCTTATATTTAGGGTATTTCATTTTACTTAATGCAGCTAAGTTTGCGGTAGAAGATGGTAAAATTCCGCCTTCTATTGGTCTGTGGTGGATTCACTTAAGTGCATTATTTATTGGTAGTTTATTAATTATTAGGGGTCGTCCATTAGGTGCTTGGCTGAAAGCTGTTGTTACTAAACGGGAGCAACACGTATGATGAAAACGCTTGATTGGTATTTAGGTCGCAGTATTATGCAAACCACTGGGTTTGCACTAATGGTGCTGGTGGGGATCAGTACTTTAATTAAATTTATAGAGCAGCTTAAATCGGTTGGCCGAGGTAGTTACGACATTATGACCGCCTTGCTATATACAATTTATAGTATGCCTGGCGATTTAGTGGTGTTTTTCCCGATGGCGGCACTTATTGGTGGCTTAACTGGGTTAGGTGCTTTGGCCTCTAATAGTGAGCTGGTAGTGATGCAAGCCGCGGGTATGTCGCGTTTACAAATTATTGGCTCGGTAATGAAAACCGCTATTTTTATGGCCCTGTGCGTAATGGCATTAGGGGAGTGGGGAGCGCCCGCCGCTCAGTTGCATGCAAAGGAAATGCGTAACCAAGCTATTCATGGTGGGGATGTATTTAATGCGCAAAAAGGCGTGTGGGCTAAAGACGGCAGTAATTTTATTAATATTGAAGATGTTGACCAAAATGGCATGCTCCGCGGCGTAAATATGTACCACTTCGATAAGTCGTTGCTACTTACACAAATTACTAAAGCAAAAGAAGCAGTAGGGCGTGATAATGGCTGGCTACTGCGCGATGTGAACAAAGTATTGATCAGTGAAGAGCTTATTACCACGGAGCAAGTTACTGAAGAGTTTTACCCATCTCAGCTTACCGGTGAAAAACTTGGCGTGGTTTCAGTAAAACCAGAGTCATTGTCGTTTTCAGGATTGTGGTCATATTTAGCTTATTTGCAGCAAAATGAGCAAGACACCAGTACCTATGATTTAGCGTTATGGCGTAAATTAATGCAGCCAGTGTCTATTGCTGTGATGTTGTTGGTTGCCTTATCGTTTATATTTGGTCCGCTGCGAACCGTAACTATGGGGGCACGAATTATCATGGGAGTGGTAACGGGGATAGTGTTTCACTTAACTAATGAGATATTTGGCCCAGTGGTAATGGTATATCAAATCCCAGCCATTATAGGCGCCGTTCTGCCGAGCATTTTATTTACTGGGTTTGCAGCTTATTTAATGAATAAGCGGGTGTAGCTAGACTTAAAGCTTAAATAAAAACGCGGCCTTTTTTAAAAGTGCCGCGTTTTTTATGCTTTAGCTTGAGGCTATACAAATTCACTAGATTAAGTATTAATCTAGTTCGCGATAAACGCGTTTATTTTCTTCTTTGGTGAGCGTAACTACTTCGGTTTTTGATAAGTAATCTTGCAGTGCTTTTTTATTTTTAAAGTCGACTAATACCACTAAATTCCCTAAACCAAGTAATGCGCTGATACTGCGGATAATAGCTTGTGGCCAGCTAATTAAACTTCCTTGGTTGGTTTGTACTTTTAAGCGCCATGCTCGCATACCAATTGTTTGCCCACTTTTTGTCCAAAAATAACCAAAAAATACCAAGCCAACAAGCACCAGCAGCGAGCTGCGAATACCAGAAAGTAATAGTGAATCCTGAATACGTGCAGATACATCTTCAGCGCCATTAAGGGCAATAACATCAAGGGAAATAAGCCCTTGAATAGCAAATAAATACAATACCACCGTTAGCATCGCAAAAGCGATAATAGCTAATGTGTCGTACACCAATGACGCAAAACGACGCCAAAACCCTGCTCGTGGAAACTCAGCCGACATAAATATACTCTCACTGTTAATGTGCGCGATAGTTTAGCAAATAAGCCGTTAAATACTACCTATTACGCTACGTGCTTAACTCGGTATTGGCTCAAATGTTAATGGTTGCCTAAATGTTAAGCGGTCGATCACGCTGAATACATAAAACGCTTGCCGCTTTGCTCATTGTTTGTATAATGCTAGGCAATGAGATGGGAGAGGGTACATAATCTTTCACTCTTAAGTGGTTTTTCTTTATCTTCTCGTGTTAGAAGGTTAAAGAAAAATGATGCCAGCGTGATGAAATTGGTATACATGGGGGATTCAAAATCCCCTGCCGAAAGGCGTGCCGGTTCAAGTCCGGCCGCTGGTACCACTTTTTATAGCCCCTGCTAGATTTAGCAGGGGTTTTTTTATGTCTTAAATTTGAGTTGCCGGACTTGAGCGGCACGTGAGGTGCCGCTGTTATAAGTAAAAGTCCGGCCGCTGGTACCACTTTTTATAGCCCCGACCAAATTGGTTGGGGTTTTTTTATGCCTAAGATTTGAGTGGCCGGATTTTAATTACAAAAAATGTGTCCAACATTGCTACTTTTATAAGCAGTAGGTTTTGATCTAAACTTGGCCTGTAAACGTTTTGGTTTACCTAACCTTAAGCTCTGCTTGAGATAGGTTTCTTATCCAGAACTAAGGTTAGATAGTAAACACAGGCCTGACTTTAATCGTATTTTTTATTGATATGAGTTAGCTAAGTTGTGCAATGTGTTTTGACTCGGGTATTATATACCTTAACCTCTTGTTGCGAATAAAACATCATGACTCAATTAACCGCAAAACAGAATATTCAAGCCATTGTAAAAGCGATTAAGGCTGAAGAAGCATTACTGCGTAAAAAACACCCGTTATTAATGCATCAAAATACCTTAGGGATGGCTATTTTACTACTCTCTTTAAGTGCGTTAATAGGAATTGGCACGCTGTATTATTTTGCTATTATACCCGCATGGCTATGTATTATTTTAGCGGCGATTGCTACCTCAATTTCTCATGAACTTGAGCACGACTTAATTCATAAACAGTATTTTAGCAACCAACCATTTTTGCATAATTTTATGATGTTAACCGTGTGGCTGATGCGTCCTAATACCATAAGCCCATGGTACCGTCGCAAGATGCATTTACATCATCATAAAACGTCGGGTACTGAGCAAGATTTAGAAGAACGTTTGGTAGGTAATGGTATTAAAAATCCGTTTTTACGTGCCTTAGTAATTATTGATGGATTACTCGGCTTATTAATTAATGCAAAACGTTTTAGTAGAGAAATTAAAGGGTTTAGTTTTTTTAAAGTGTTTAATGCTGGTTTTCCAATTACCACTGCTTATTTTGCTATTTTATACAGTGTGATAGCGTTTCATTTAATCAATTTATTTACCCCAATTGCGGCTAACTCACCGGTATTTCTACTTGATGTAATGAATGTGTTCGAATTTCTAATGGTGGTGCTGATTGTGCCTAACATTGTGCGTTCGAGCTCACTTAATTTTGTTACTTCAAGTATGCATTATTACGGCGGTGTGAATAATATGCTTGAACAAACTCATGTTATTACTAGCCGTTTATTTATACCATTTAATTTATTTTGCTTTAACTTTGGGCATACTCATACTATTCATCATTTTGTGCCGAATCAGCCGTTTTATTTACGACAAATGATCAGTAAAAAAATCCTTGAAGTGATGCGCCAACACGGGGTACGTTTTAATGATTTTGCCAGTATAAAACAAGCGAATTTGTATCAATCATAATGTTAATTTTTATCCAATTATCAATTGATGCTTTGTTAATATTGCCTAGTCTAATGCTAGGCAATGCCTCTAGTAATATCAGGTAAAGTCCATAAAACCGTTTCAAATACCTAGGGTCTACTGACCTTTGCGGATTGAGATTCGTTAAAACTAGAGCAATTCAATCGCGATACGAGGTTTGTAACCTTGTGGGTTCGATAACTGCTCCTGCGTTATTCTACTGGCTTACATCCCTGTAAGAATAAGTGAAAAACGAGCAAAGCTTCCGCGTCTTGCTCATGTTCCTTACCTATACCCATTCAGGCAACAAAGAGTAAATCGCCTCTTAGCATGGCCTTTGGAACAGCTGAAAATTCAACCTTAAAAGATCATCAGAACTTAGTTAATTCATTACTTAAATACATTTTAACTTAGTGCTCAATTGCTCCTACTCAGTGCTTCGCTATGTAATTTAATATCAATTTTTTAATTACTTATTTTTAAAGTTATGGCTTGCCTTATACTCGATTTTTTAACCTTATATTTTTAAGTTATGAATAAAGAAGCACGTTAATCGAATTGAAATATTTCTGTAATATTTAGGTGTTCTAATGCGCTCTGAAACAAAAACGTCATCAAAATGCCATAATCGGCAAGACAAAAATTGAGATTTAAACATGAGTGAATCAAAGCGCAATACGCTATTAATAAAAACGCTTAACTGGGCTGCTATCGCCTTTTTAGTTTATTTAGTCCTAGTAGCCGTTGGCACTGTCAGTGGTGGTTTTAAATTAGCGTCGGGCGGTACTGAGGGAGCAAAAGAAATTTTTGCATTCGCAACCAACCCGTTTATTGCATTATTATTAGGTGCTTTGGCAACGGCTTTAGTGCAATCGTCATCAACGGTTACTTCAGTAATAGTGGGCCTTGTTGCTGGCGGTTTACCGTTAAGTATTGCTATTCCAATGGTGATGGGTGCAAATATTGGTACGACTATTACTAACACCTTAGTGTCTATTGGTCATATTCGCTCTAAAGAAGAGTTTCAACGTGCGTTTGCAGCATCAACGGTTCATGATTTCTTTAATTTATTTGCCGTTATTATATTTTTACCGCTTGAGATAATGTTTGGTTTGCTGCAAAAAATGTCCGCAGCTCTGTCGCACCTATTTATTGGTGATGCCGACTTATCATTAAAGAGCTACAACTTTATTAAACCACTTGTTAAACCTGCTGTGGGTGTAATAAAAGATGCATTTAGCTTCCTAGACACAAAAATGCTAGGTGCAGCGATGGTTATAGCAGGTATTTGTTTGATTTTATTTGCCGTAACTACATTAGGTAAACTACTTAAAAAAGCATTGGTTGGCACTGCAAAAGATATACTGCATGGTGCAATTGGGCGCGGGCCTATCGCGGGTATCACATCAGGTGCAGCGGTAACAGTTATGGTTCAGTCGTCGTCAACCACAACGAGTTTAATGATCCCACTTGCGGGAAGTGGTGTGTTTACTACACGTCAAATCTATCCATTTACGCTAGGGGCTAATATTGGTACAACCATTACCGCTCTATTAGCTGCCACATCAATTACAGGGCCTATGGCTGAAGTGGCGCTAACGATTGCTTTAGTACACGTTATGTTTAATGTATTTGCGGTTGCACTAATTTACGGAATTCCTGTACTACGTGAAATTCCGCTTAAGTTAGCCGAAAAGCTAGCCGAAATTGGTACAAAGAATAAATCAGCTGCATTAGGCTATGTGTTAGGGTCGTTCTTTGTGGTGCCAGGTTTAATTGTACTGGCCGTTAGATAAGCAAATAAATGAATAAAAAGAATGCGCTATATAGCTTATATAGCGCATTTTTTGTTTTACCATTGGTAACTTACAGACAGCATGGCATTACGCGGTTTTCCTGGGAAGTAACGATCGCCAGTAAAACTAGTGTAATCTGCGCGCTGTGCGTAAGCCTTGTTGGTTAGATTTATTATTCGCGCACTCAGTAATAGCTGTGGGCTTATTTGCCATTGGCCGCGCAAGCTTAAAATATCGTGACCTTGATATTCATGTAAGTTTTCAGGGTCGGTAAAATAGCGACTCACATAGTGCCATTGCAGAGCAAGGTTAACACGCTCGTTGGCTTGCCAGTTAAAATCGATATTAGCAACCTTTCGAGGTGCGGTATCAATATCGTTACCTTTAATATTAATACTGCCAATGATTTGATCATTCGAGTACGTATGCTTGGCATAAGTACCTGCGAAGTTAACCGATAAGTGCTGATTAAAGCTATGCGCTAACTCAAGCTCAATGCCGCGATGTCGAGTTTGGCCGTCATTAACAGTAAAAAAGTCACTGTCACGGTAGATGGTATTGTGCTTGCTCATCGCATAAGCCGACAAACCGTAGCGAGTATTGTTGTACACCCCTTTAATACCTAACTCAGCATTATTTGCTATTTCTGCGTCTAAGTCGGCAGTACTTTGCTCGCGTTGTAATTGATAAAGCTCAGCTGCTTGTGGGGCTCTATAGCCTCTTGAAAAGTTAGCGTATAATGTATTGTTAATATTAAGCTGATAGCTCACACCGAGTTTTGGCGAAAGATTACTAAAGCTGTTTTTAGTGCTCTCGGGGCGACTATAACGACAGCCACCAAAACCACATTTACTGCCATCTTCTTTTGTACGCCCTGTAAGCATATTGTTTTGATAGTTATATTGCATATGCTCATAACGTAGACCTGCAGTTATAAGCCAATTATTTAGCTGCCAATCAATAGCGGCAAATGGGGCATATAAGGTGGCATCGACTTGGTAATCGTAATGTTTACCTTGCGGCACTGTGGCCACTAAAAACGCAGAACCTTGAGTTGGTTTATCTTGGGTTTGTAAAAAATCGGCTTGGGTAAACTCACCATCAAAACCAAGCTTTAAGTTGGTATTGTCGTTCACATAATGCTGATAAAGCGATTGTAGCCCAAACCCAGTTTGGCTATTTTTTTCAAGTGGTGTGCCGGGTAAAAAGTGTTTAAAAAAGTCCATACTTTGGTCACGAATATAAGGGGTAACAACTAGAGTGTTTTCTCCTAATTGCCAGCTTGCTTTACTCCAAGCCCTAAACGAGCGAGCTTTTCTAAAGGCGTCGGGATCAAAATTTTGCTGTGCTATATCTTCATCTTTATAGCTTTGAAAACCGCTAATATAACCAGCAGTTTGTTGATCTAAATTAGTATACGTAAGCCCAGAAACTAAGCTTAAGTTGTCATTATTATAGCGATGGCGCACATTTATTTTTTGTTGCTTTACGCTTTCGTCATCTCGATAACCGCTATCATCAGTAAAACTAGCATTAATACCTAGGCCTGAATTATCCATGGCATGGCCTGCACGTAATTTATAGCGAGCATAACCATAAGAGCCATAATCAAAGCCTAGTAAACCACCACCTTGCGTAGTATCAGGGGTAATAACGTTAATTACACCATGCACTGCATTAGAACCATAAAGTGCAGAACCTGGGCCTTTTAATACTTCAATACGCTCTGCCATTTCGCTATGCGCTTCGAATAGTTCATTGATATTACAAAAACCAGCTGCACGAAGAGCTATGCCATCTTCTGCGGTTAAAACACCACCACAAGCGCCCGTTCCAGAAAGTACTTGCGAGCGCAGAGCCGGTAAATACTCTTGGCCATTCCCACGTTGGACATTGGCACCTGCAACGCGTTGTAGCGCTTCCTCTACATGGGTAGGAGCTATAAGCTCAAGCTGTGATTCACTTAATACACTGATCACCAGTGGTAATGGCGTGGAAAGCGCTTCACTACGCGATGCTGTGGTGGTGATACGTTCAATTGATTGCGCGGTATCTTCAGCACACGCACTATTAATTAAACCTAACTGACTGCATAACAATAACGGGGGTAAATAGTAATATTTCATAAATTCCAGCACATCGGCAATTTGATAAGTTTAGGGTAGGGGATTTTGTGAATTGGTTAAAGCACACTCAACCTATAAACCCGATAAGTAATCGATAAAACAATACAAAAAATGCCCGGAAAAACTAAAGTGAGCACTGAGTAATGTTTAAATAGTAATACCCCTACCACTGCGCCGGCTAAAAACCCGGCAATAATTAATACAAAGACCAAGCATTTTCTATTGTCAAAAGCTTCTCCTTTTAGGGCTTTACCAAACATCAAACCCAGATCGGTAAAAATACCTGTTAAGTGAGTGGTTCGCACAACTGCGCCGCTGTAGTTAGTGGCTAAAGCATTTTGTAAGCCGCAGGCCGCAGAAGCGAGTGTAAGTGCGTAAGGGTAAGAATATTGAAGTAGCTGTGCGCTTAACAGCAGTAAAATACCCTCAATAAATAAGAGCGTATCGTAATGGCGGCCTAGCTTAAGTGAACCGCCTGAAAGCATTAAGCCTGTTAATGCCGAGCCAAATATAAAACTCAGTACAATCGCAATTAAAAATAACGCTGCCTTGATGTTGGTAGTAAGTTCAATAGCTAATGAAGTCACCGACCCTGAAACGTGAGAAATTGCTTGCTGTTCAAACCCTAATAAACCTACTGCGTTTACCATACCGGCAATAAAAGCGAGGGTAAACGCACCATATTCGACCCACTTAGGTAGTTTTGTAAACATCCTTTTAGCTCCGGTTTCAGTGTGTAGATTAATCATACACTTAATTAAAGTTAATAAATGAAAAGAGGTTATATTTTTAACATCACAAGCAAGTGATGATCGCTAAATTTAACTTTTGCGTATCAACCAAATTTGGAATTAATATGTTTAACCAAGAACAGCAATCACGCATTATAGAAATGGCATGGGAAGACAGAACGCCATTTGAAGCCATTGAAAATCTGTATGGGCTAAATTACTCTCAATTAGTTAATTTTATGCGGGAGCATATCTCTAGCGGGTCATTTAAAGTATGGCGTAAGCGCCATGCTGGGCGTAAAACTAAACACCTAAAGTTACGCGACCCCGCGATTATGCGCAGTCATTGTAAAACACAGTACAAGCAACGTTAATTTTTCTCATTTCATGTAATGTTCAGGCTTAGCCGTTAATACTCTTCAGTAATGATCACACTGGAGAATCGCCATGAAATCACTAATCAGTATTTTAGTAATGGTTTTTGCGCTAACGGCAACAAACGCATTTGCTGTACCACACAAAGACAAACATGCAGGCAAGCATGCGAATAAACACGCAAACAAGCATCACTGGAAAAAGCAAAAATATAACCAATACAATAATAAAAAATGGCTTTCTAAGAAACAAGCCAAGCAGTTAATTCGTCAAGGGTGGACTCCACCAGGGTGGCACAGATCTTATCATCAAGGTGATATCCTTGGGCATGACATTTATAAGCGTGCTAGAGTAATAGACCGAGAAAGAGACACAGTGCGAGTTGAAGTTGATCGCACTATTATTCACTTAGTGCACGACACTCGTGAAATACTCTCTATTTTACAGCGCTATTAGGATTTATAAATGCTCACTGTATTGGTCATAGTTACTGGCTTGTTGTTATTAATAACGTTATTACCCCTGTCATACAGTCAGCATTACTTGATACGTAGTTGCGACTTTGTGCGCTTGCAGGTGTGTTACCTAGCAAGCGCTGTAATTATCGTGGCAGTAATAGGTATGTGGCAAATCGACTTTATTGCATACTCATTAATAGCGGCTGTTGCTTTAATTATTTGTGCGCTTCAAGCTAAGTGGATTTATCCCTACACTTGGTTTGCTAAAAAAGAAGTATTAACAGCGCCAAAAAGTAGTGATCATAGCATCAGAATCTTATCCGCTAATGTACTGATGTCGAATCGACATAGTGAGCAGTTAATTAACTTAGTCGATAAATATCAGCCCGATTTACTTATCACCTTAGAAAGCGATAGTTGGTGGCAAGATAAATTGTCCGTGCTTAAAAAAAACTACCCTTATCAAGTACAGTGCCCAAAAGATAACCGCTACGGCATGCATGTATTTAGTAAATTTAACATACTCGATGCACAAATTTGTGCACTTATAGAAGATGATATTCCTTCTATTCATATTTTATTTGAAAACCACCAAGGGTTAAAAATGCAGGGGCATTTTATTCATCCCGCGCCACCAAGCCCAACCGAAGAAGATTCATCACGTCCACGCGATAGCGAATTAATAATGGTGGCTAAAGCCCTTAAAGGTTCAACTCGCCCTACGATAGTCGCTGGCGATTTAAATGATGTTGCTTGGTCACGCAGTACTCGTTTATTTATGCAAATTAGTGGATTTTTAGACCCCCGTAAAGGCCGTGGTTTTTTTAATACTTTTCATGCTAATTACTTTTTTATGCGTTGGCCGCTTGATCATTTATTTCACTCAAAAGGCTTTAGTGTAAAACGAATAAAGCGCCTTGCTAAATATGGCTCCGATCATTTTGCCTTATTAACCGAATTGGTATTTGAAGATGCTAATCAGCAATCCCTAGAAACAAAACCAAGCGAGCAAAAGCAGCAAGATATACAAGAGCTGGCAATGAGCAAAGCAGATAAACGCAAAGTACCTATGTTTGAAAAGGGCTAGGTATAGTACAGATATTAGGTTAAAGGTTTTAGACGAAGTTTTTTGTAGCAAACTATTTGGTTTAGCGTTAATTAACAAAGAGATTCATTATGTTTAATAAAATTATCGACTTTTGGTTTACCGAGCTTGAGCCTAAACAGTGGTGGCAAAAAGACGATGGGCTTGATGCACAAATTAAAACTCGTTTTGGTAAATTGCATCATCAAGCAAGTGTAAATGAGTTATTTGATTGGCGTGAAAGCGCGATAGGTAGTCTTGCGGAAATTATTGTGCTTGATCAGTTCTCACGTAATATTTACCGTGAAAAGCCCGCAGCATTTGCCTGTGATGCATTAGCTCTAGCGTTAGCGCAAACCGCTATTGCGAAAGGGTTTGATAAGGAATTGACGGATGAGCAACGCGTATTTTTGTATATGCCTTTTATGCACAGCGAATCAAAGCTAATTCATAAGGAAGCAGTGAAGTTATATAAAGCGTTAGGTATTCAAAATAACTTAGATTTTGAGTATCAGCATAAGGCGATTATCGATAGATTTAATCGTTATCCGCATCGTAATAAGATACTGGGGCGGGATTCTACCAAAGAAGAGCTTGAATTTTTAAAGCAGCCTAACTCAGGTTTTTAAATTTATTAGACAAAAAAACACCACGCTTGCGACAAGCGCGGTGCTTAATTTTACTAACCTGATACCTGATATTAGCTGTGAATCATGATGCTTTTAACATTCACAAATTCGCGAATCCCAAAGCCACCATGCTCTCGGCCATAACCGCTGTCTTTAACACCACCAAATGGTAGGTTTGGTTGTGCCAAACCATAGCCATTAATATTGATCATGCCGGTGTCAAAATACTTTTTGGCCAGTTCAATGGCTTTCTTCTCATCTTTTGAAAATATACCGCCGCCTAGTCCATAGCGCGAATCATTAGCGATACGCATAGCGTCGTCGTTATCTTTGGCTTTAATTAAAGATGCGACAGGACCAAATAGCTCATCGTCATACGCAGGCATACCCGGTCTGAGGTTTTCCAGCACGGTTGGGGGGTAGTAATAACCTGTTTTTTGCGGTATTTCGCCGCCTACAAGTACTTTTGCACCTGCATTGACAGAGTCTTGTACTTGCTGATGAATTTTGTCGCGTAAATCTTCGCGTGCCATAGGACCTAGTTCAGTATCTTCATCCATTGGGTCGCCCATTTTTATCGCCTTAAACTGCTGGCTTAGTGCTTCTTTGAAGTCATTGTAGAGTGAATCAACCACCACAAAGCGCTTCGCGGCAACACAGGTTTGGCCGTTATTAATAATACGTCCTTGTAAACATGCTTTAACTGCAAGGGCTAAATCAGCGTCGTCAAGTACCACAAAAGCATCGTTACTACCCAGTTCTAGCACGGTTTTTTTAACATGCTTGGCAGCTTGCTCTGCCACTTTTTTACCTGTGCCATCACTTCCAGTAAAGGTTACGCCACTAATCGCTGAGTGTGAAATAAGGGCGCTGGCAGTTTTACCATCAACCAGTAAGTTGCTAAAGCAGTGTTCAGGAAAGCCTGCTTGTAAAAATAGCGTTTCAATTTTCTCAGCCATACCAAATACATTACCGGCGTGTTTTAATACCGTGGTATTACCCGCCATAATGTTTGCGGCACTGTATCTAATAACCTGATAAAGTGGGAAGTTCCACGGCTGAATACCCAGCAGTACGCCGGTAGGGCGATAGCTTATTATTGCACGACCGCCTTGCATGTCGCGCTCCTCGTCGCTAAGCATATCGGCGCCATGTTCAGCGGTATAACGACAAATGTCAGCACAAAGCTGAACTTCTTGGAAGCCTTGCTCATAGACTTTACCCATTTCTTCGGTCATTAGTTTTGCTAAGGCTTCTTTTTGACTTTCAAATAAAGAGGCTAATTTATTTAGATGTTGTGCGCGCTCGGTAAACGAGGTTAATCGCCATGTTAAGTATGTTTCATGAGATTTTTCGATCACTTGCTCTGCTTGAGCTTGAGAAAGCAGTGTATAGCTATTAATGACTTGCTCTGTTGCGGGATTGATCGTATCAACTGTGTTACTCATTTTACCTCCTAACAAATTATGTAATAGGGTAGGTGCAAAACCAAAGCCAGTTAGTTTCTCGATATTAAAAAAATCATAACTATCTGTTAGTAATAGTTTTTACATTACTTATGACTAAAATCTAGATGTTGTTTGCTTGCTGTTTTTGCTATGGTTCTGTAAATACTGCAAGTTGTTGAAAAAGTTACAGGGAGAGTTCAAATGAAGCCATCATTGTTTAATACCACTTTACCGATAATTCAGGCACCTATGGCGGGTGTTCAAAACGAGCAGCTTGCTCTTGTTGTAAGTGAGGCTGGAGGGTTAGGCTCTTTGCCTTGCGCTATGTTATCCCCAGCACAATTAGTTGAGCAGCTAGAAATACTTAGCCACAAAACAACAAAGCCGTTTAATCTTAACTTTTTTTGTCATGCAGTTGCTGACTACACATCCGCGCAACAACAGTGCTGGCATGCATTACTTGCCGCTTACTTTACAGAGTATAAAATTGACCCGCAAAGCTTAACTGCAGGGGCTTCTCGTCAACCTATAAATCAATCGATTGTTGATATAATTGCACCTTATAAGCCAGCAGTTGTGAGTTTTCATTTTGGTTTACCTGGGCAAACTATTGTGGCGCAAATAAAAAGCTGGGGCACTAAAGTAATTTCAACGGCTACCACTTTAGATGAAGCTATTTGGCTTAGTGAAAATGGCGCTGATGGGATTATTGCTCAGGGTATAGAAGCTGGTGGCCATCGAGGGCATTTTTTATCTATGGATTTAAGCTTACAACAAACTACTGAGCAGTTAGTTAAGCGTTGTGTTAAGCATATATCACTACCTATTATTGCTGCTGGTGGTATTGCTTCAGCCGATGATGTTCAGCGGTTTAAAGCGTTAGGAGCGAGTGCAGTCCAAGTAGGGAGTGCTTATTTACTGTGCAAGGAGGCAACAACATCAGCTTTGCATCAACAGGCTATTTTAGATCAGCAACAAGATGAGACCACACTGACCACATTGTTCTCTGGTAGAGCCGCTCGGGGTATTCAAAATCGAGTAATCCAAGAGCTAGGTGCTATGCCAAATGGGGTTCCTGCGTTTCCACATGCCAGCAGTGCAATAACAGCCTTAAGAAGTCGAGCTGAAAAAAGTGCTAAAAGTGATTTTTCACCTTTATGGTGTGGCCAAAAATATATTCCTAGGGTGGGTGTATCAGCGGCTGACATTACACATGCTTTAATGAAAAAATGGTAATTTTTAATGTCTGATAATCCACTTTTATCGCTTGGCGATAGTTATGAAGCACTAGTAAACAAGTTTAAAGTGCAATTGGCTGGTAAGTATCCTCAGCAACTAATAGCGCCCAATACTGTATTAGTGCAACAAGGCGATGTACAAGGTTATGGGTATTTAATTGTGGACGGAGTTTTAGGCGCTATTCATGATGACATAGACGGCGTGCAAAAGTGTAAAGAATTTTATTTTAAAGATGAATTTGCGTTGCTGTTTGCCAATTGGATGACCTCAACACCTGCGTTTTATCAATTAAAAGTGATTAACGAAGCCAATGTAATTAAAGTACCACTAACACTATTTGAGCAAGCACAGTATCATCTGATTAAGCAGCAGCTTATTGCACAGCAACTTATTTTTAAAGAAGCCAAAGAGGCATTTTTATTACTTAATAGCCCCGAGCAGCGTTACTGCTATTTACTCAAACATAAACCTCATTGGTTGGCGCAGCTAAGCTTAAGCCAAGTGGCAATGTATATAGGCATTTCGGCTATTTCGTTGTCACGAATTCGTAAGCGACTTAACTTAAGTTAAGTGCTGTTTTCATAAAGCACTATACACTCCCCATTTTTAAGCCTTAATACTTTGGAGTGTTATGTTTTTAATTGCCCAATCGTTAGTAGCAGCCGCTACTTTACTCGACTTAGCTTCATTTCAGTTTAAGTCCCGACGAATTATTTTAAGCTGTTTATTTACCTCAGTATTATTAACCTCTGCTCACTTTTTTATATTGGGCTATCACAGTGCTGGCTGCTTAATGTTTATTGCCGCGGTGCGTTATTTTTATTGTATTTACTTTAAGCATACTTGGGCTATGTTTGGGTTTATGGCTGTCAGCTGCTTAGCCGTTTATTTTACTTGGCAAGATTGGTTTAGCGCCTTTGCATTGGTGGCGACATTAATACAAACCATTGCTTCATTTCAAAATCGAGATTTGCACTTAAGGTTATGTATGGTGGTGGGAACCTCTTTTTGGATAACACATAATATTTTCGCCGGCTCGCCAGTGGCAATAATCATGGAAAGCCTATTTTTAAGTAGTAACTTACTGGGACTATACCGCTTTTATGTGGGTAAAAAATCGCTGAGCGAACCGCAAATTCAGCCCTAAACACCTAGGTAAAAAACTGTGCAGCAATAGCTTTTAGCAGGTAAGTTTCGCGAATAATCGATAGCCCTTGCTTGTCACTGTTTGCAAGTGTGCGTTCGTTATGAGCTATCGCTTGAAAGATATCAACCCATTTAGCCTGCATGCCATTTTGTTTTTCGTAGTGTTCAAGCTGTGCTTGGCCTAGTTGCTCATCAATTTGGCAGAGGTAGCAGTATGATTTTATATGAATAATATCAAAGTCATCTTTGTGCCAAGGGCGGTACTCTTCGTAAAGCCCAAACTCGCTACATATTTTTATATTTTGTGCGCCAGTTTCTTCACTTAGTTCTCTGATCAACCCTTGTTCAATGCTTTCATGCGGGTCAATTCCACCGCCAGGTAAGCTAAAGTCGTCATAGCGCTGAGTATACATAAGTAAAATGTGTTGTTGCTTAAATGCAATAGCGCGAGCGGTTGGGCGAGAAAATTGACGACCTTGCTCAATATTGATTGAGGGATGAATGTAGGTTTTTAATAAGCGCATAACAACTCCTGTAATAAAAATAAATTATATCAGTTAGTTATATTAATTGCTTTAATAGAGATTTAATAAGCCGCATAAAATAGCGCTATTTCAGCGCCTATACAGCTACTTATGATTAAACTATTGAATTAAAAATAAAACAGCCGCACTTTGTACCTTAATTATGTATATCTTTCATTTACTTTAAAGGGCAAGTAGAATAGTGAAAAAGCACAGGGATTATTCATGTTAAATATACTTTTAGTCGATGACGACATCGAATTCAGCGATGTTATTTGCCATATTGTTGAGTTTCTTGGCCACAACATTAATACAGCAACCAGTTTAAAAGAAGCACATCAGTGGTTTGAAAATAATACTTTCGATCACGTGCTGCTCGATTTTATGTTACCTGATGGCAGTGGCTTGCATTTATTAGATCATTTAAAAATGATTGGTCAATCGCCTAAAGTCACCCTTATTTCTGGTCACCCTTCGGTTAAAGGTATTTTAGCTGAGATGTGTGAGCCTAATGTGTCGCATCTATTAAAGCCGCTGCAACGTGAAGATTTAGAATTAGTATTAAACGGCCCGAAAAAAACGGTTAAAAAAGCGAAAAGTGCCGCCATTACACACCATTTTGACACGCTTATTGGCGAGTCTGCGCCCATGCAACAGCTTTATACCATGATAGAGCGCGTAGCTAAAACTAATGCTAACGTTATGCTTATGGGTGAAAGCGGAGCAGGTAAAGAGGTGGTAGCGCAAGCTATTCATAATGCCAGTAAATGCGAAGGTCCACTGGTGGCGAGTAACTGTGGTGCGCTTTCAAAAGAACTTATTGGTAGTGAATTATTTGGTCACGAAAAAGGTGCATTTACCGGTGCTATTGCCCGTAAAGAAGGCGTGTTTGAACAAGCCGATGGCGGAACGTTATTTCTTGATGAAGTCACTGAAATGCCGATTGATATGCAGCCTAATTTATTGCGTGTACTTGAAACTAAAAAAGTAACACGGGTTGGTGGTAATCGTGAGTTACCAGTAAATTGCCGTGTTATTTCAGCGACTAACCGCTCTCTTACCGATTTAGCGCAGAATAATATTTTACGTGAAGATATTTACTTTAGACTCGCTGTTTTTCCAATTGATATACCGACACTTCGAGAGCGAAAAGAAGATATTCCATTACTCGCAAAAGCATTTTTAGGGCAGTTGAACGATGAAAATGGTACAGCGTTTGCGTGGACTAATGAACAACTTAAAGAGCTACAAACATACGACTGGCCAGGTAACGTACGTGAACTTCGCCATGCTATTCATCGCGCTTTTATTATGAGCGATCCGCAAACTAGCACAATTACATTACCTGACAACTTAGAGTCACCTTTTTCAAGGGTTAATACTCAATCTGAGGACAAACAGGTATCAGCAGGGCAAACAATTGAAGAAGTTGAAAAAGAACTTATTCATGCCACGCTCGATAAGGTACAAGGTAATAAAACTTTAGCAGCACAAATGCTGGGTATTAGTACTAAAACCTTATATAACCGTTTAAATGCTTATGGTGGTATTGGCGAGTATAAATAACCAGTATGCAAATTTAATAACAACAAAACGAGGATTTTGATGGCATCGTCAGAAAAAACAAAACCTTTGAATGAGCTGGTACACGACGCACGTGCGCCACTAAATCGTATTTCGATGAATGCTGAACTAATTAAGCTAGTACTTGAAAACGATATGCCAAAAGATAAAGCACTCGCTGCACTGGATAAAATAATTGCTAATTGCCAAGCGTGCAGTGACAGTTTGCAGCTTATTTCAGAATCGAAGTAACCCTAATTAATTCAGGACGATAAATGATTAAACGCAAACAGCAAGGCAAGGCAAATGTAGTATGGGCGTTATTTATATCTATAGTGCTGTGTATTATTGTTGGTAATGCTTTTTTAGCCATTAATACCATACAAGGCCTAACGCGTACTCAACAAAGTTTAGATAACACTAATATGCTAAGTACGGCGATAGAGCAATTGCACCTTTCGGTGGTGCAAGCTGAGTCGGGGCAGCGTGGGTATTTATTAACTCAAACGGATGATTATTTAGTGCCTTACTACGATGCCGTCGCACAAATAAAGTCTCAAACGAACCATGTGAGCGCCTTACATTCTGAAATTGACGGGCAAGCTGAGCGTATTGCACAGCTGTTACTATTGGTTGAAGCTAAAATAGATGAGCTTAAAATAACGGTTAAATTAGCATTAAACGATAAGGAAAAGCGTGCACTTCTGAGGCTCAATACACATGAAGGGCGTGACCTGTATAGAGAGATCCGTGCATTGGTTAGTGATATTCAAGAGCGTGAGTTGCTCTTTAAAATCAGCCACTTCTCTAAATTAGAACAAATTAAGAAAGAAGCTAAAATCACTTTTGGTATAACAGCAGTTACCAGTGCATTGTTGATTTTGGGTATGTTTTTATTAGCTAGGCTTAATTTAAAAAATGCGGCCGAGTATCGTGCCGAGCTTGAAATGCAAAATGAAACTTTAGCCAGTAAAGTGAGTGAACGTACTCAAGAGCTTACCTTGTATTCTGATGAATTGAGTCGTAGTAACCGAGAGTTAGAAGAGTTTGCTTTTGTTGCCAGTCATGACTTGCAAGAGCCGCTAAGGAAAATTCAAGCATTTAGTGATCGGCTTGAAAGCATGTTTAAAGACGAGTTGGGCGAAAAAGGCGCTGATTATATTGCCCGCATGAAAAATGCAGCGCAAAGAATGTCTAACTTAATTAATGATTTATTAGAGTTCTCTCGAGTAACGACCCGAGGTAAAGATTTTACTGATACCGATTTAAACAGTATTCTGAATGATATAAAAGGTGATTTAGAAATAGCGATTATTGAGTGTAATGCACAGGTTGTTACGGTTGAGATGCCCATTATTCAGGCTGATCCAAGTCAAATGCATCAGCTGTTTTTAAACTTAATTTCAAATGCAGTGAAGTTCAGAGCGCCTAACGTGGACCCAGTTGTTAATGTTGACTTTGAACGGGTATGTGAGTTTAGTGAAGATCATAACAGTGAGATATGCTGGCACGTTATTACCGTAAAAGATAATGGGATCGGCTTCTCTGATGAGTACGCGGATAAAATATTTGTACCATTTCAACGTTTGCATGGCCGTTCAGAATATAAAGGAACGGGTATTGGTTTATCTGTATGTCGTCGAATCGTAGAGCGACATGGCGGCTCTATTGCTGCGATAAGCTCCCTAGGTGAAGGGGCAACTTTCATTATTAAATTACCTGTGAATGCAGAGTTATTCACACTACAAGGAGAGGCATAATATGCCACTAACAAACGTAAAACCGATTACCATTTTGATGGCAGACGATGATGAAGATGATCGTTTATTAACCCAAGATGCGCTTGCTGAAAGTCGCGTTTTAAATGAATTACATTTTGTTGAAGACGGTGTTGAACTCTTGGAGTATTTAGAGCGCAAAGGCAAGTTTGTAGATAAAAGCATCTCGCCAAGACCAGGCTTAATTTTACTTGATTTAAACATGCCGAGAATGGATGGTCGTGAAGCGCTTGAAGCTATTAAGGCAAATCCAAACCTAAAAGGCATTCCAGTGGTAATTTTAACCACATCTAAGCAAGAAGAAGACATGGTTAAAGGTTATAACCTAGGCGCTGCGTCTTACATAACTAAGCCGGTTACGTTTGACGGGTTAGTTGAGTTGATGAAAACGCTGGGTAAATACTGGGTTGAGTTTGTAGAGCTACCAAGCACGTTTAACGATTAAGCATATTATTAAAACAGGAGACGCTATGTTAGCAAAGGCAACGAAACTGCTATTGGTTGAAGACGATGAAGATGATTACATTTTAACTCGTGACTATTTAGAGCAGCTCAGTTCCCATGTGTTTGACATAGACTGGATAAGCTCTCCTGAGCAGGCGGTGGAAGTGTTGAGTAAAAATCAACATGATATCTGCTTGCTTGATTATCGCTTAGGGGCATCTGATGGCTTGAGTGTTTTAAAACAAGCGCTTAAAAATGGTTTTTGTGGGCCTATTATTATGCTTACAGGGCAATCAAACGATGCCCTCGATTCAGCTGCGCTTGATGCCGGAGCGGTTGATTACTTAGTTAAAAACGAAATGAGTGGTAGCCGGTTTGCTCGCTCTATTCGCTACGCATTAGCGCGCCGTGATGTAGAAGATGAGCGAGTGGAACGCTTAAAAGCCGAGGCTGAAAACCGTTCAAAAGATCGCTTTTTAGCACATTTAAGCCACGAATTACGAACACCGCTATCTTCTATTTTAGGTTATACAGAGTTGTTGATGCTCAGTGACTTTAACAAGCAGGCTGAAAACGAGCTCGGTGTGATTTATCGTAATGGTAAGCATTTATTAAGCTTACTGAATGACGTTTTAGATTTATCTAAAATTGCTGTCGATAAACTCGAACTGAGTTTAGGGGAGGTTAACCTTGATAGCTTAATGGCCGACGTATTTACCTTAATGCGTGTATCGGCGCTCGATAAAGGCTTATCACTAAAATTTGAATCACTGGAGCCTTTACCATTAGTCATTCGTGTAGATGCGACTCGAGTTCGACAAATACTCATTAACCTGATCAATAACGCGATTAAATTTACCGAGCAAGGTGAAATTGTGGTTAATGCGTGGACTGACATGGTTGATGAGCGTGAAATGTTATTTTTTAGTATTAAAGACTCAGGCTTAGGTATTGCTCCTGAAAAACAAGCCCTTATCTTTAAGCCTTTTGAGCAAATAGCTGATGTAGAGTCGCGCTCAGTAGGTGGTGCAGGTTTGGGCTTGGCTATTTGTTCTGAACTACTTAGTCGTATGCAGGGGGATATTTCATTAGACTCCCATGTAGGTAAAGGATCAACGTTTACCATTTCCCTGTACCCTGGTGATATCAGGCAGGTAGAGCGTAATTTATTAAAGCTGGATTTAACCCCCAATATGCAGCAAAAAGTAGCGCCCTGCCAGGTGAGTGGTAAGGTGTTGGTGGTTGATGATTTACGCGATTTACGCGTGTTAGTTGGTCACTTAATCGGTTCAGCAGGCGCTGCGGTCGATTATGCTGATAATGGTAAGCAAGCACTTGAAAAAGTAAAAAAACAGCTAGCAGACGGGCACACTACCTACGATATTATATTTTTAGATATCCATATGCCGGTAATGGGCGGAAAAGAAGCTGCTATTGAGCTTAGAAAGCTAGGATTTAAAGGCGCAATCATAGCCTTAACTGCAGCAACTATGAAAGGCATTCATAACGAACTCAATGCGTTAGGGTTTGACGATATGATTGCCAAACCTGTAGATTCCCACTTGCTTTATCAATGCTTAGAGTTAAGGCTCGGGCAAAAAGAACAGCCTACTTCATCTATTCAGCCAATGCCTAAACCGAGTAGAGATAAGAAGTGCTTTTTATTAGTAGAAGATGATGCTGATGCCGCACAAATTACCCAGCTATTACTAGAAAGCTTGGATGTGGATACCGATATAGCAGCAAGTGTTAAAGACTGTAAGGCAGTACTAGAGCATAATAGTAATTACGATAAAGTATTACTTGATATGCATTTGCCAGATGGTACCGGTTTAGAGCTGGCTGGGTTTATTAAACAGCATTACCCTAATATTAAGCGCGTTATTATTAGTGGTATGGAGCCCGATGCTGTGCATATCAGGCAACTAGAAATAGAGCAGGTATTGTTAAAACCAATAAATTTATCATTACTCAATCAGCTTGTTTAACAGCCTATTAGCTTACCTAGATGTTAAAGGTTTAACCACAGATTGGCGTATAACTAACTCGGGCTCAAATAACGTTTGAATAGGGTGTACGCTTTTTTGATAAACATGACTAAGTACCCACTGCGCTGCCACTTTACCCATCTCATCGATAGGATAGTTTATAGTGCTCAACGGAGGGTAAACGTGACGGGTAAAAAACACGTTATCGTAGCCAATAATTGAAAGCTGCGAAGGTAGTTGTATACCATGCTCTCTGGCACTCACCATGGCACCAGTGGCCATTTCGTCATTGGCACACACCAAGGCGGTAAAGGCGGGGTTATTTTTATAAAGTGTAGCAAAGCCTTCATAGCCACTTTCTTCTACAAAGTCACCTTCAAATAAATTGTTTTCATCAAATTTAATGGCGAATTCAGCAAGCGCTTGTTTATGCCCATTTAAGCGTTCCTGAGCATCTTTTTTCCATAGTGGACCGCTAATATAGGCAATGTCTTTATGGCCCGATTCAATAATGTATTTAGTGGCTAAATAGCCACCTTTAGTATTATCAAGAATAATACAGCGGTCGGCGAGCTCTTCAATATAGCGGTTTAGCAAAACAAACGGGGTTTTGCCTTTACTGAGTTTTATTAAGTATTCATCACTAATAGCTTCAACATGCAAAATAAGTGCGTCGCAATTGCGGCTAATTAAAAATTCGATGCCTTGTTGCTCTCGCTCTGCGTCACTGTGGCCTGCGGTAATAATAACGTGTTTACCTTGGTTTCTTAGGGTGTTCTCTATACCGCTCATCATCGGCCCATAAAATGGACCCTTAAGCTCTGAAACTAACAAGCCCGCGCTATTAGAGCAATTAGAAGCCAGTGATTGCGCAATAGAGTTAGGGCGGTAGCCCAGCTCTTCCATGGCTAAGGTGACTTTTTTTCTGGTTGCATCACTTACGTTTGCATTGTTGTTCATTACTCTTGAAACAGTGGCAAGTGACACCCCTGCAAGCTTTGACACTTCATAAATGGTGGCCATACTATTCCTTGCTACAAATTGCTTTTCTGTGTTAAATCGGCAGTGATTTTTTTAATGGTTTTATTGTCTAGGCTGTATTTACTCATTATTAATGCCACAAGTACACTACCAATCGCGGGGTAAAGTGTGAATGAGGTTAAAATACCATTTTTAGTTGCCTCGCTTAATTCCACATTGGCTTGATATTGATAATAAGCAAGTAACCAACCGGCAATCGCTCCGCCTAATGCAAGCCCCAATTTGATAAAAAATACGATGCTTGCGTAAACTAAACCCGTGAGTCGACGGCCATTCTGCCAGACTCCGTAATCAATAGTATCAGCCATTTTTGCCCATAATAAAGGCGTTGCCATTTGAGTGAAAAAACACCATAAAAAATACACCAAAAACGCTAGTAAAACGTGTTCATTAGGGATAAAAAAAGCAAGGCAGCTCAATATGGCGGAAATATATTGTAGATAAACATAAGCCACTTTTTTATCAAAGCGTTTACTTAAAGGTTGTGCGCAGGCGCAGCCTAGAATATTACCAATCATACCTAAGGTTACAAATTCGGTGATTAAATCTTCTTTGCCAAGAACATATTTTACATAGTAAATAGCCAATGTCGTGCGCAACACCATACTGGTCAATAATACCAGAGCCGCCATACACAAGATTTTAAACGGCTGATTTTGCCATAAAACATGAAGTTGTGTTTTTAAAGATAATTTATGCGGTGGATTGCTCACTCGCTCTTTGGTGTAACGAAAACAAATTAGAAACAACACCACACCGAGGCAACTCATAACCAGCATAGTAAGTTGATAGCCCATTTCGTTATTACCATTACCAAACCATGTTACTAAAGGCAAAGTGCAGCTTGTAACCAATAAACCTCCGAGCATGCCAAACACAAACCGGTATGATTGAATGGAGACACGTTCGTTAGGGTTGCTACTTAATACGCCGCCAAGTGCCGAATAAGGAATGTTTATTGCGGTATAAACTAACATTAGCAGGGTGTAGGTAACGAAGGCGTAAATAATTTTGTTGGCGTCACCCATCTCAGGGGTAGTAAAAGTAATCACGCTTATAACGGCAAAAGGGATGGCAAGCCAAAGTAGGTAGGGTCGGTAGCTACCGTATTTAGTATGAGTGGCATCAGTGAGTGCGCCCATTATTGGATCAGTTACTGCATCAATAACTCTAACTACTAAAAAAAGGGTGCCCACAACAGCAGGCGAAATACCAAAAATATCAGTGTAGAAAAAAGTTAAAAACAGCATTACGGTTTGAAAAATAATATTACTGGCCGTGTCACCTAGGCCGTAAGCTATTTTTTCTTTTTTACTCAGCATAAAAGCCACTCGTTATTATTTTTGGCGCTGTTTAAGAAAATCACGATACGCAATTGCGCTTTGTTTTAAGGTACGTTGTTGAGTTTGGTAGTCAACATAGACTAGCCCAAAGCGTTTTTCATAACCATAGGCCCATTCAAAATTATCCATTAAACTCCATGCAAAGTAGCCTTGTACATTAACGCCTTGCTCAACTGCATTATGAACGGCATTAAGGTGGGTATGGTAATAATTGACACGTTGTATGTCATCTACTTTACCATTTATTAATATATCAGCCATCGCTGCGCCGTTCTCTGTTATATATACCTTAGGTAAAGTGTAACGATCATTTAGTGAAAGCAGTAATTCGCACAATCCCTGCGGGTATATTTCCCAGCCCATATCTGTGGTGGCAACATTCTCTAAAGAAACTTCGCTAAACCAATGATCAGGGGTATTTTTGTAATGAATACGAGTATAGTAATTAACCCCTAAAAAATCGATCTTTTGGCTAATAATTGCCATATCTCCATCACTAATCTGTGGCTTTGCATCATTTGCAAGCTCATTAATCACTTCAGGGTAACAGCCCTCTAGTACTGCCCGTATATACCATTGGTTATGATAGTCATCAGCTAATTTAGCAGCGCGTTCATCAGCAGTGGTAAGCGGATAGGATGGGCTAAAGTTAAGTACTATACCGGCTTCTATCGTGGGGCAATTCTTACGTATCACTTGCATTGCGAGTCCATGGGCAAGCAGTAAGTGGTGCGCTGCTTGGCGTCCTGCTTTTTGACTTTTTATGCCTGGTGCATGTACCCCTATTTCATAGCCTAGGTAGGCGCTACAAAAAGGCTCATTTAAGGTCGCATAAGAGTCAACTAAGCCCTCTAGTTGTTGAGTTACTATATGAGTGTAATGAGCAAATTGATACGCGGTATCGCGATTTAGCCAACCACCGTTGTCTTCTAAATGCTGTGGTAAATCCCAATGATATAAAGTGACATAAGTTTTAATGTTGCGCGCTTTTAAAGCTTGTAATAGCGATTTATAAAACGACATTCCTTGAATATTCAAGCTGCCATCTTGGTGTAAAACGCGTGGCCAAGAAATCGAAAGACGATAAGCGTCTACAGCTAAATCAGCAATCATTTGTACATCTTGTTGCCAATATTCAATGTGTTTACATGCTTGGTTGCCGTTACTGTTATCTGCAATGGTGTTTGGTTTGTTACAAAAAGTATCCCAAATACAGGGGAGGCGGGTATCGTAACTTCCCTCTATTTGAAAAGAGGCTGTAGCAACCCCAAAAATAAACGGCGGCTTTAAGAGGGCTGACGTGCCTGGTAAGGAGATTGTTTTAAACACAATGAGATACGTCCTTAAGCTTGCAAATAATAATGAGCTTTACAGTAGTTAGCTAAGCAATATAAATTGCATAATACAACAATGTAAGCGCTTACAATATTTTTGTAAATAAATTGATAAATTTTCTCTATATGCTATAAATGTAAGCGCTTACATTTGGTGTTGCAACTATTATCTGCATTTTAAGTTTTACTAAACGCAATAAAATAGAGGTAACAATCTGATAATTAAAAAATAATTAGAGATTATACTATGGCACATATCACACAGCCACTACCGGCAGCAGAAAACAGCCAAAAACCAGGGTCTACACACACCTTTGCGTTAACATCGCTTACGACCTTGTTTTTTATGTGGGGTTTTCTTACTTGCCTAAACGATATTTTAATTCCGTATTTAAAGGGAATGTTCTCCCTTAATTACACCCAAGCAATGTTGGTACAATTTTGTTTTTTTGGTGCCTACTTTGTTATGTCAATTCCTGCAGGGAAGCTGGTCAGTAAAATAGGTTACCAATTTGGTATTGTTGTTGGTTTGGTTGTTGCTGCGATAGGGTGTGCACTATTTTACCCCGCTGCAGAGGCACATGTTTACGAGCTATTTTTACTTGCTTTGTTTGTACTTGCTTCAGGGATCACTATTTTACAAGTCTCTGCCAACCCTTATGTAAGCGTATTAGGGCCTGCAAAAACAGCGTCTTCGCGCTTAACTATGACTCAAGCTTTTAACTCTTTAGGTACAACTGTTGCGCCATTGTTTGGTAGTTGGTTAATTTTGTCAGAAATTAGTCAAGCTACAGCAGAACAAGTTAAGTTTCCTTATTTAATGCTCAGTGCAAGTTTATTAACATTGGCGATTATTTTTGCTTTTTTAAAGTTACCTAAATTAGGTAAAGCGATTGACAGTGAAGCAGAAAACCAAGGTGACACTGAGTTTGTTGATTTAGGCAGTGTATGGAAATATCGTCACCTTATTTTAGGCGCGATTGGTATTTTTGTTTACGTAGGGGCTGAAGTGGCCATAGGTAGTTTTTTAGTTGGCTTTTTAACCCTTGATCATATTGCAGGCTTACCAGAGCAACAAGCAGCACATTACATTAGCTATTATTTTGCAGGTGCAATGATAGGGCGCTTTGCTGGCGCCGCGATTATGCAAAAATTAAACGCAGCCAAAGTATTAGCTTGTCACGGTATTTTAGCAGGCTTACTTGTGTTAATTGCTATGACGGGTCAAGGGTCACTGGCTATGTGGGCTATTTTATTAGTTGGATTATGTAACTCTATTATGTTTCCTACTATTTTTAGTTTAGCACTGCAGGGGCTTGGTAAATACACCTCGCAGGGTTCGGGTATTTTATGTTTAGCGATTGTTGGCGGTGCCATTATTCCGTTATTACAAGGTATGCTAGCTGATAACATAGGTGTGCAATTAGCTCTTATTCTGCCCATTGGTTGCTATTTATATATTACTTATTTCGCGCTGTTTGGTGCAAAAAAAACAACGTCAACTCCTCTTTGAGTTTTAGGTGAATGTTATGATTATTAAACGCACTTTTTCAATCACTGCGCTGATGCTAGCAGCAATAACCAGCAGCGGTTGTTCGCAACCCTCTAACAGTGCTAGTGATGCGACAAGCCCAAAAGAAATTTGGCCAACAATCGAAACGGGCATTAAAAGCGACGCTCAAATGGAGCAAAAAATCGCTGATATGCTAAAGAGTATGACGCTAGAGCAAAAAATAGCGCAAATGATCCAACCTGAAATCCGTAATATCACGGTTGAAGATATGCGTAAGTATGGTTTTGGTTCTTACTTAAATGGCGGTGGTTCGTTTCCAAACAATAATAAACATGCAACCCCTGAAGATTGGGTTGATTTAGCAGAAAAGATGTACCAAGCATCTATTGATGATTCTTTAGATGGCAGTACCATTCCTACAATGTGGGGCACTGATGCGGTGCATGGACACAACAATGTTATTGGCGCGACTTTATTTCCGCATAATATTGGTTTAGGTGCTGCAAACAACCCTGCACTTATTGAAAAAATAGCCGCTGCCACTGCGCGAGAAGTAATGGTTACCGGTATAGATTGGGTATTTGCACCTACTGTTGCGGTGGTTCGTGATGACCGCTGGGGCCGTACTTACGAAGGATACTCTGAGGACCCTGAAATAGTAAAAGCGTATTCCGCTTCTATTGTTAAAGGATTACAAGGTGCTGTCGATGGCGATTTTTTATCAGACACGCGAGTAGTGAGTACCGTTAAGCACTTTTTAGGTGATGGTGGTACTGTCAATGGCGACGATCAAGGTAATAATATCGCCTCTGAAGAAGAGTTATTTGCGCTTCATGCACAAGGTTATGTAGGTGGTTTGAGTGCAGGTGCGCAAACGGTTATGGCTTCGTTTAACAGCTGGCATGGTGATAAAATACACGGTAACAAATACTTATTAACCGATGTACTAAAAGAAAAAATGGGTTTTGATGGCTTTGTTGTTGGCGATTGGAATGGACATGGACAAGTTAAAGGCTGTTCAAATAGTAACTGTGCTCAAGCTGCTAATGCCGGCTTAGACGTGTACATGGCGCCTGATGAGTGGAAACTACTATTTAGCAACTTGGTTAACCAAGCTAATAGCGGTGAAATCCCACTAAGCAGAATTAACGATGCGGTAACGCGTATCCTACGCGTTAAAATGCGTGCAGGGTTATTTGATAAACCAAGCCCCGCGAAGCGTCCTCTTTCTGGAAAAACTGAAATTATTGGTAGTAGCGATCACCGTGCAGTGGCTAAACAAGCTGTACGCGAATCTCTAGTATTACTTAAAAATAAGCAGCAGTTACTGCCATTATCGCCTAAGACCAACGTATTAGTCGCAGGCATAGGGGCTGATAACATCGGCATGCAGTCGGGTGGTTGGAGCGTTACGTGGCAAGGAACAGGCAATACCAACATTGACTTCCCTGGCGGCAGCTCTATTTACGCAGGTATTAAAGATACTGTAGAGCAAGCTGGTGGCAGTGCAGCGCTGAGTGTTGAAGGGGAATATAAAGCACGCCCAGATGTAGCCATTGTGGTGTTTGGTGAGCAACCATATGCAGAGGGTAATGGTGATGTTGATAACGTTGAATATCAGCGCGGTAATAAAAGCGACTTAGCGTTACTGCGAAAGTTTAAAGATGCGGGGATCCCTGTTGTATCATTATTTATTAGCGGTCGCCCAATGTGGGTTAATGCTGAGCTAAATGTCAGTGATGCGTTTGTTGCTATTTGGCTTCCAGGCAGTGAAGGTGATGCAATTAGTGATGTATTGTTTAAAAATGCAGACGGTTCAATTAACCACGACTTTAAAGGAAAGTTATCGTTTTCATGGCCTGATAACCCAGTCGATAATGAAAACCGCAACGATGAGGGTTACAGCCCATTACTCCCTTATGGTTTTGGCTTAACCTACGGTGATAGCAACGTACTTAAAGATGACTTGGTAGAGCAAACTCAACAGACTGAACAATTGGACGACTTAGTGTTGTTTGAACGTGCTATAAAAGCACCATGGTCGTTGGTATTAAAAAGTGGCGAGCAACAAAAAACGGTGGCGAGCAGCCGCGAGTCATTAGGTGCTGTGAGCATCCAAACATTTGACAAAGAAGTGCAAGAAGATGCACGCGCCATTCGTTTTAATGGTCAAGCGTTGGCTGAGGTTAATTTAGCCGCGGCATTCCCATCTGACTTACGTTCATACGTTGAAAACAATGGCCAACTGCAAATGCAAATTAAAGTAGATAAAGGGGCAACAAGCCCGCTGTGGATTGCTATGGGTTGTGGTGAGAGTTGTCAGGGTAAGTTTGATATTACTGATAACCTTGAGCAATCAGGTCAATGGCAAACATTAAACATCAACTTAAGTTGTTTTGCAGAGCAGGGTGTTGATTTAGCACAAGTGTTCTCCCCTTGGCAGTTAAGCACGCAAGGTGATTGGCATGTATCTATTGCTAAGCTGGCTATTACAGCAAATGCTGCCGAGCAAAGTAGTGTTACTTGTAAGTAGTCAATAACCTATTAACAAACATCAATAAGCAGGTACTAAATGTACCTGCTTATTGCTTTAAAACCGCGTATACAAAAACCTACCAAATTAGTCCCTTCTTACTTTTATTCCATTCTATGTGATTGATTATATTAAGCTCAATAGTTATCATAAAAACATAATAAAACTGCATTCGCTTTTGCATTAATAATTTGAGAGTATGCCAAAATATTAAAAGCGTTATGTAATTAACAGGTGAGAGAATGAATCAAATAAAGCTGGCTTCGCAGAGCATACAGCCTTCAAAAATAGTCTGTGTGGGGCGCAATTACAGTGCGCATATTGCTGAATTAAACAACGAACACCCTGAGCAAATGGTAATTTTTAATAAGCCTAATAGCGCGATCACTAATACCTTACTCTCTTCCCATAACGGTGATACGTTGCATTATGAAACTGAATTATGCTTTGTGATAAAAAATAAGCAGCTTGCAGGCGTAGGGATTGGACTTGATTTGACTAAGCGAGCTTTGCAAAGCAGTTTAAAAGAAAAGGGCTTGCCGTGGGAACGTGCTAAAGCATTCGATGGCTCAGCATTATTTAGTGATTTTATTGAGTTAACGCCAGAAATGACATCGTTTATATTTGAATTACATATTGATGGTAAAGTCATTCAGCACGGAGAAACCCAGCTAATGTTGCACCAACCTGCGCAAATTCTGGCAGAGGTAAATGAGTTTATGGGTTTAGAAGAGGGCGACATTATTATGACCGGCACGCCTGCTGGCGTAGGGATGGTAAGCGCCGGGCGAGAGTTTAAAGTTGCTCTTTATTCTGACTCTGGTCAGCAGTGTTTATTGGAGCATCATTGGTCTGTGAGTCAAAGTTAAGCACATATTGATTATAGGCTTTATTAAAGTCACTAAAGTGTTCATTTAACCAGTATTGTTGATTATTTTTGTATTGCTCTGAGGTTAAAATATTGTTTTTTAGTACGTGATTAATCTTTTTAATTGCCATAGATGCAAAATTATTTGGGGCATTAGTCGCACAACCAACGGCTATTGGAACTAATTTATTTTTATTTTGGGCAATCGGTAGGTTTACAATATTTGATTGATTGCCTTTGCTAAAGTGGCTAGTGATAAATGGGTAATCAAGCGAGTAATCTAAAGAGCCGTGTTTTAAGCGCTCCATTACAACACCACTTTCATTATCACTACTCCAGCTCATAGAAACATTAGAGTGAGTTAATGAATTTTCAATAATATTGTTTATCTGCACAGAAAAACGACGCGCATCAGCTTGACCGTAAGTGAAGTTTTTATCAGCAAGTAAACTCACTAAGTTGATAGGATTACCATGCTTAGAGGTTAATTGAGGTGCTTTTGCCGCGGTAGTTATGATGTTATGTGGGGGATAAACCGCTGTAGGTAATGAATATAAAAACTGTTTATTTGCACTGCGTTTGTAAATAGCGCATGGAAAACAAACGTTCCTACCCTCATCTATATATTTATTAATCCGCTTTTGCGGTAAAACTAAGCGGGTATGTTTCACCCCTTTTATGCTATGCATTAGCTGTTGTGTTAAATCATCGCATAAGCCAAGCTGTTTTGTTTCTTTGCTTAAATGAAACGGGGGGGGTCTTACTTTGTAACCATAAAATTTCTTCTATTGGCTTTGCTGTTTTACTATGACTGCAAGTAGCAAAAGTTACCAAAATGCCAAGACATAAAAAACGAAGTGATTGCATTACAAATAGATCCGCCTAGAAAATTTGTTGCGTATTATACTGGTAGCGGCTAAAAAATAAACATAAAGAACAGCAAAGAATCAATATTATCGAATTGTACTTTTTCCTTGCTGTTCTTTTAACCTGTCAGGCTGCAGATCTTGTTCGGTGATTAAATCGCCCCTAGTATGGCATTGGGTTATTTCTAAATATGCTATCAATTGCTGATAACGCATCATCATTGAGAGTTAGCTCAAACGCATCAATGTCTTCTTTTAGCTGCGTCATAGTAGTGGCACCAATAATAGATGAGGTAACGCCATCCACTTGATTACACCACGCTAGCGCCAATTGTGCTGGTGTAATGTTGTGTTCATGTGCAAGTTCAACATACTCTTTGGTCGCCTTTTGTGATTGTGGCGTATCACGAAAAATACCGTTACGCTGCATAAATGTCCAGCGAGAGCCTTCAGGGCGCGCTCCATTGAGGTACTTACCCGTTAATAGCCCAGCAGCCAGAGGTGACCAAGGTAGATAAGCAATATCTTCATGCACACATTGCTCTATTAAATAAGGCCAATCTTTCGCATGCGCTAAACTAAACTCATTTTGAATAGACACCATTTTTGGTAAGTTGTGCTCTTTGGCTAAATTTAAAAATTGGCTAATTCCCCACGGGGTGTCGTCAGAAAGTCCACAGTGTTTAATTTTACCCGCTTTAACACACACATCTAAGCCCTCTAAAATATCAAGCATGTCAGCGGTGTGTTGTTTTGCATCGACATCAGTAAATTTAAGCATGCCAGGCCATTGCCTTGCAAAATGAGGAGTGCGGCGATTTGGCCAATGTAATTGGTATAAGTCAATATAGTCGGTTTGTAGGCGTTTTAGAGACTGATCAACTGCATCAATAACAGCTTGGCGAGTAATATCACCACCATCACGGATCCATGAAAGCCCATTACCGGCAATTTTAGTTGCAATAACAATGTCTTTTCGTTTCTGTGAATTACGTGCAACCCAATTCCCTATAATTTCCTCAGTTTTACCATAAGTATCGGGGGAGGGAGGAACTGCATACATTTCTGCCGTATCAATAAAGTTAACACCACGGTCAAGAGCATAGGCTATCTGTTGGTCGGCATCATGCTGGTTGTTTTGTACTCCCCAAGTCATACTACCTAAACAGACCCTAGAAATACTAATATCACTACTGCCTAATTGACTATATTGCATTACTAATCCTAATTATTTGTTTTCTGAGTTTGCTTTTAAAGCCGATAACAAAGGTTCTGTGATCGTGGCTTTTTGCCCTGTTTTAAAGTCAAACATCACCACTTTTGACATGCCAGTGGTGGTTATCGCATTTTGCGCATGGCTAAATACACTGTAATTCATTACAAAGCGGTCAGGTTTAATATCACTGATAGTAATACCTACGCTTAATGTGTCAGGAAACGTTACAGGGCGTTTGTAGCGAATATTATTTTCACTGATCACAGGGCCAGTGGCTTTAGCATTGATAGTATCAAATAAATTTAATTTATTTAAAAAATCGATTCTGGCTATTTCAAAATAACGAAGATAAACACAGTTATTAACATGCTGTAGGGCATCCATATCGCCCCACGCTACAGTAATGTCGGTATGAATAGGGTGTTGTTGTTTAAACGTTTCCATGTATTTATAGCTCTTGGTTTTAAAGTATTTAGATTAGCAACATGGTCGGATGAGCTCAAGGGAATTATAGTTGGCAAAAATTCTAGGGCTAAAATTGTACCTCCTTGAATTCATGACTATAGTAACTATTAACACACAAGGAGATAACGATGCAGAATATAATTAATTGGTTATTGGCATGCACTGTTTTTATAGCTTCGTTCACTTGTTACGCTATGGGTAATGAGGCAGGAGCGATTATTTTGATTTTACTAGGCTTTTCTTTAGAAGTACTATTTTGGATGTATTGCTTTAATAAGCCCAAGAAAAATAGTCGCTCTTTTTAAATAACAGCAAGCTTGCTAATTAGTAGAGATTCCACAATAATAACTGTATAGATAAACAGTTGTTATTGTGTGATGAAAAAGTTTATTCATATAGACATGGACTGCTTTTAAACTTGAGGGTGTTATCTGTGGGGTTTATTTGTAAGTGAACCTGTTTCTGCTAACTTTAGATAAAGAGTTATCTAAGTAAGTTAATTGATGCGCAGATACAGTGATAAAAAAATAAATAAACACTACATTTATCTAGATAGTGACAGGGTCCCTATACTCCTTCCTTGCCTATTTGCTCGCTATACAGAAGTTGTAGGTAAAAAAATAGACTTGATAAAGAGGAAAAATAGGAACTCAGATCTAATCGAAAATGTGTTTGAAGAAGTGTTTATTGGTGCAGATGCAAGTTATAAAATTTGTAATCATCTTGGGCGGTTTTTAGAGTGGGTTGATAAGTTCGAGGGTGAAGGAAATATTACTCTTAGTATACATACAGCTTTGCCCCAAGAATTAATAAATGACTATATTAATGAGTATCTTATAACAGAATGTCGGAGTAGCGAAGCTGTTGCAAATCAGGCCGTAAACTCTCTAAAAGCTTATTACAATTGGCTACAGTATTTTTTGGACAATAAATATAAAAATATTGGCATCAAATCTTCCCATATCTCCATCGCGAGAAGTAACTCTAAACCTAGTTTAAGTGTGAAGTATTTGTTACCTCAAACAAGGGAGCTGATTTATCAAAGTGCTAACTCTTTACTTGAAGAAATCATTTTGAGAAATGGAGGTGAGTTAGGGTGTCGTTCTAAAGAGAATCAAGGGTTTCTTCTTAAAGACTTTAATGAAAGCACTCAGAAACACAAGGGATTGCTATCTCTTTTCAAGGAGCTGAAGAAGCAGCCGCACAAAGAAGAGTTCAAATATTACCTCTCATCACTCTATACAAAATATAGCCGCTCTAGGTTCCTGTATATACCTAGATACTTATTAGAAAAAATGGAACAGTATTTTCGTTTAGAACGACCTCTTACAGATTCAAACCATTTATTCGTTTCAAATTCTACTAATCTGACTAGTGGAAGATGTATTTCAACAAAGTTTGGTACCGATACTTTTGCTAAGACTCGCAATAAAGTGATTAATGAAATACAAAATAATCCAGACATTTATAGATCTTATCAAGATATTGAGTTCACGAATGTTTATCATCATCTTCGGCACTCCTTTGGAACTGATATATTTTATAACTTGTGTGAGGGAGCTAATAAACATTATGAATCAATTACTACAACATCGGCTATTTATTTAACCACTGCAAACAGGCTAGGGCATAAAGTTGATGGCCAATTTTCTAATTCAGTAACAAAATCATATATTCATAGCTGCGGTCTAAAAGAGCAGCTTTTAAAGGAGTGTAGCTTTGGATGATATGAAAAAAGTACCGAGTCATAACTCTAGCTATTATGAATCAATAGTAAGAAGGAATTTTAACTCAAATGAACCTGCAAGCTTCAGATATCCGCTCTCAGCTACTTCGATTGTTGTGCCTGCGTTAAAAGCTTATCCAGAGAGAGTTATTACTTTTAATGTAAAAGGTGAGACATATAAGCGATTAATTTTTAAGGCGATTATCGCTTCTTATAATTATTCATTTTTAGATGAATTTGCCCCACCTTCAGCAAAGTATCGCTTCACTAGTTCAGCTCACCTTTTTGTAGAGTGGTTAAACAATACAAACATAAAAAACCCCTATACTGTTTTAAAGGAGTACGAGTCTTATCGTTTTGATACCTTAAATAATCATGGAGGCGAAAGCGCTCTTCGAAAGCTAAGAACAGTTTTATTTTATGCTTTAGAAAGGTCAAGTGAACTGAGCTCATCTATCGAGCCTGAGCAATTACAATATCTTTTCGAAATTTATAAAACCAAAGTAAGTCCAAATTTTAATAAGAAGCAAATTTCGCTAGCTGGTTATTTTGGTGAATTAGACTGGCTTAGAAATGATGATATTGGAATTGGCAATCAACTATATCAGGTCCTTGCATCGCCAAAAATAACCATTCGTTCACTAAGAGCTACAGCGTCATCAATAATAATAGAACTCTATGAATGTAAGCTGGCTCTAAAAAGGTTTTTAGAAGTATCTGATTTCTCTTTGTTCGATTTTAATATGCTAGGCCCAAATAAGAATGTTAAATACTATAAAAAATCTTTTACGGGGCGGGCGATATTTTGCTTACTGTATAAATATCATTGTCTGAAAAAAAAAGAACCTAAACTCCGAAATGCCTTAGTACTTGTGTTATTAGCTAATACAAGTAATAAAAAGAGTTTTATAAAAGTCTTATCTGCTCTAGAAAGTGAAATAGAACTAAATCGAATTTTTATTTCAACTAAAGGGCCAAATAAAGGTCAGTTAAGTAAAACCTTTCTTTCTGAGAGCTTCTCTGTGGCTGGATCAAATAGTCCATTATTTGGGCTTAATGAATTAAAGCTACTTTGTTCTGGTACCCAGAAATTACCAATATCAGAAATTGAAAATTTATTGTTTTCATGGTTAATGGCAAGCTTGGCGGTCCAACCATCAGATATAGGTAAGTTAAGTAAAAACTCTTTCCGTTACCTTAAAATTGGAGGCCGAGTAACCCACATTGAGTGTGAGTACTTTAAGGGAAGAGCAAATTCTATACATACAACACATTCCATATCTACAAAATTGGTAACAGGGAAGGCTATATATAGCTTTATAAATCAATGCGATGCTGGGAGTCTTGTTAAGCTGAGTTCAAACATACCAGGAGTATTTGACGGCTTTTACTCTTTATCCGGTGTTTTGTTCGAGCTTTTAAGTCTTGATTTCATTAGAGATGTAATACAGAAAACACATTTACATAGTGGAAAAATTCCTCCTGTTATTTCTGAAGTATTAATAAAGTTAATTAAAAATGGTGTTCACTCAAAAAGTAATCATCTAGTTATAACTAAAAAACCTATATCAGAACGAGAGGTGTTAGCTAGAGAGTCTGGTACGTTATGCCATAGCGCTCTTTTTGGGCTTCAAGCTATAAAAAACTCAGCTGTTCATGCTTTTAGTGATCCATATACATTATATTATTTGACTAATAGAAATTCTCACACCAACAGAACCGAAAAAATGCATTATTTAAATGCAGATAATGAAGAATGGATAAATGATTCTGGTCGAATTACACGTAATGTGATGATTGATTTAATAAATAATGTTTTTAATTTAGCTGAAGAACTTGATGAAAATGAAGTATCTAGATTCAATGATGAGTTTTATGAAGTTACTGAACACATATCTCGAAAAAGTCATGAAATGATTATGAGATTAAAGGTAGTGACAAATCAGCAAAAAGGAAGAATTAATGAAGTTGGTGTTTTATCCCCTGACAATAAACAAGAAACTGAAAGGTTTGATCATATTTATGTAGTTGATAGCCCCTTAACTGTTTTTAGAATGAAAAATTACCTATATGAATTTGAATCGAATTATAAAAAATTACTGAGTGTAAACCCCAGCTATTTGTATAAGACAGTAGTACCTACTGTGGAGTGGATCAGCTATGTTTTAAGTATTTTGACAAAGCATTCAGTACTCGAGGGAAGTAATATGTTTAAAAAAATGAGGTTAAATAATGTTTCAATCAGTGTGTTTCACTCAATATAGGGGGGGATAATGCAGCCAAGTTTTAGTACATTGGAGTTAAAAAGCTTTTGGGAAACCCAAAATGAAAAGCTAATAGCTCACCCCGATTTTTTGAAATCTGAAGGAGACCTTTTTGATTCAATTCTTGTTTTCAGGAATGCCAAAGGCATAAGGCGATTGGATTTTTCAATACTTCATAAAGACCATACAAAGCTTGAGGAATCAGCTAAATTAACCTTAAAAGGTCAGTTCTACTCACTTACATCTGAAGAGTATGCAAAATTATTCTTTTTACATGGCTTATCTACTAATTCATCCCAAGGAGCTTTTGCAATATATCAAATGGTGATACACCTTTTTACTTTCTTAAACTTCAATGGATGTAAGAGTTTATCAGCCAGCAATATAGAAGATTTCCATACAAGCTTCTTGACCCAATCAGTGGGTGATAAAGGTTTTTTTAATCGCTTATCAGCGCCTTCCTATAAAGGGACATATAATAATGCGAATATTATAAATATAAGAAAGAAACTGCAGTTAACAGGAATAACAGGACTGTTAAGTCATGATCTAACCCCTAAAGCATTTAGAGACTCTCTAGATGATGCTTGTAAATCACTTCTAAGTATTAGTTTTAACCAATACAAGCTGGGAGGAAGTTACAACTTTATGGGCTTGGAAATGGGGCAATATTATATTGACTATATGAGGCAAGTTTATGAAGAAGATTATTTTTATACATTAATTTGCCATGAAGTCATAGACACAATTGCAACCAAGTTCAAATTTAAAAATGCAGGGCATGGAACTCGAAGTTACTGGAATCGAGTGGTACTAGAGACAATTCAAGGTACATTTATACCTAATGTTCATGAAAAAGAAAGCCTTTGGCGCACTAGAGAGAAGGTGCATATAGCAACAGCAGAAGAACTCTTTAAACAATATAACTTACATATAGAAAGAGTTTTATCTTTAAGTGACAGTTGCATCAGTGCGTTGGTAAAGTCACTAGGGCTTGAAATACGATTTGATGCTGTAGAAATAATTCGCATTTTAATGCTTCAAAAGCTTTATCCTTTCCAATCCCATAAATCCCCTGCTCAAGTATGGGAGGGGTATCTTCAATCATTAGATAAGACATTTATAGATAGCAAGCGCTTATCAAATTTATTGGTTGAAGATGTTTATCAAAAGATGGCTGAAATAGTCATTGCTCGTAAGCTCAATATAAGTGCATTTAAAAAGTCATTAAGGTCTTGGGCCAGAGAGTTAATGGGTGGATCTCTTGGGAAAAATATAACTGATCTAACTGTCGAAATGGACCGCGTAACTCATGCAATGACTACATTAGTTGTTTCATGGCTAGGTTACAGAGCAAGTGAATTTGGCTTCCCTTTAACAGCAATACATGTTGAACCTAATAACGATATACTGGATAACTCTCATGTTCCCTTTAGGTTTAAGTTAAGATGGGTTGTCCCTAAAACTCATGACAAGTTAAAAGTCGAAAGAGAAATTACATCTCAATGTTATCAGATAGCAGCTCAGCTTAACCATTTATTTAAACCATCTGCCAGTGAACCCTGCTTGTATAGGTTTACAGGCGGAAACCAAAGTTTGAATACTCCAAATGAATCAGAACATATTATTGAGCATAGAGTCAAAGCGAATTGGGATGACTTTGTTCAAAGATACAAGCCATTCAAAGAGGTTACGCTCTTAGAAAAGTTATTAAGCAAACAATACCTGTCGAAAAAACAGTCAAAAGAATTAGAAGTGTTAATAAGTAAATATGATATTACAGGCTCAAAGGCGCAGAAATTATTAGAAACATATCGAGAAGTTAATAGAGATCTAACAAAGCTACAATGTAGTTCATTTGCCGGAAATAAACCCCAGAAAAGATTTAAAGAGTCGTTAATTGAGTTTAATAAAACTGGAAAAATATCAAACTTTGAACACAGTTTGGTAGTTGAAAAGTACCTTTCTGAAGAAACTAAAGAGTGGTTAAGAGCAGATCGTATTACTTTAGACCAAAAGGCAATGATGGATATCTCAAATGAATTAAAGCAAGATGTTAGATACCCAACAGCACATTCCTTTCGTCATATTTGGGCTGAAGCGGTTTTAACTCGTTATCAAGGGGACGTAGCTGCTGTTATTAGACATCAGTTCTGTCACTTAGATGAATCCTTTTTTATGGCTTACCTTCGTAACAAAGAACCTCAATTGTTGATGAAATCAGCTCGAATTAAAGTGCTTAATTCTATTGTAGATACATTATTAATTGATTCGGAAAAGAACGGTAAAAGCTATTTAGGTGGCTTTTCAAGGTATGTAAGTAAAGCCAAAAGCTTAACAAAGGCAGTCTCACCTAGCGAGATTCTAGAGCTTAGGGAGCGTATAGCTGGGCGGATTATTTCTATTCAGCCATCACATTTCTCGACATGTATTCCCAGAGAGGGAGCTGAGAGTCGAGCAAAGTGTGCAGAATTTGGAGATATGGCACCTCATAATGCAAAACCTGAATTTTGCTTAAACTGTTCAAATGCGGTCATTACAAGTGAAAATTTAAGAGGAATTTGGTTAACGATACAGCCTTTTGTTAAAGAAGCTTTAGATGAAAATATTCCGGGGTTTATGATAGAGCATCATATCCCCTTATTACGTTCTGGTTATAAAAGAATAAAACAACTCGAGAATTCCAATAACCAAAACAACGTATTGAAAATTTTAAATATGATAGAAAAGGCAATCTCTAATATTGAACAAAATGTTTATAAAATGGAGGTTTAGATGTCGAATGAATTAGATGAGCTGATGACTGATGAATTTCTTTCCGGCTTAGATAGCCCAAGTAATAATAATGAAGGATTGTTAGATAAGCCATCGTGGGTAAAAGGTGGTACTGTACATACAACATTTAAAGCTTGGAGAGCGATTTTAGATCTCCAAGCGATAAAAGAAAAAAGTATCAAAAATTATGGAAAAGTAGCTGACAGAAAAACACCGAAGTCGTTATATCAAATAAAAAAATCGGATGTAGCTGAGATAGTTGCCATAAAGTCACAAAGCTTATTTCGTACTTCGAGTTTTAGTGATGATATTAGAGATTTTTTTGATGATGTTAATTCGGAATTGCTAGAACTTTTTGAAATAGAACAAAACAAGCAAAGATTACGAAGAAAAAGAACGGGTGTCCGAAGTAAGTGTAAACCTGATTTAGTTGATGATGTTCAGGTTTTAAGAGAAAAGGTTGAAGAGCTAGAACGTCAAACTGTTAAGGACACGTTAGACCTTATGCTACAAAGAATGCCATTAGATTTAAGAAGAAAAATGGGGATGTAGTATATTAAGCCGCCGAACGATGAAAAGTGTATTATATTTGTCTTTAGTTATAGTATTAGAGTGTATCTATGGAAAAAGTAGAGCTGTATAAACAAAGCTTATCGAGATTTATTTTTAGTGAACTTATTGTATTTCTTTCTCAAGTAGCCATTTTCTTCGTGGTTGCTGTCCTCACCTCTGACTTTCTAGGCAGTGAAGAAAAATTATTAGCCTTTTCAAAGCAGAAAATTAATGATGGTTCTTTTGGAGAGCTAGGGTTAACTTTTTTAGCTATTATTTTCGTAACAGGTATTTTTACTACTATCGGTAAGGTTTTTGATAATAAACAAGTTGGAGAGTTTATTGATGAAATTTTATATGAAATGCCAAAAACAATTTATGTATTTGGTTCAGCTGCTACAGGGGTTATGTTAGCAGCATCTTTATATATTCAGATGAACCCTGATGCTAATTCGGAAACTGGAGCTATAAGTTTTGCTGTATTAACATTCCTTTTCGCCATGATGATTTTTCTTTACGGATGTGCATTTAGTTATGCATTAAAGCGAAAGACTCATATAAAAAGAAAAGATCAATCTCAATAGCGTTACACACTAATTGGCACCTGATAAAGCTAAATATTTACAAAATTAGAAATAATACTTTAGTAATTCCAGATAGGATATGGCATTATTTCACTGTTTTTATATACAGTGTGTTGTCTTGAGCTACTATGAGAAGAATTATTCATGTTGATATGTTATCTGATGTTTAATTTCTTGACGTTAGTGAGCGAGCGGAAAGAGCTGTAGTTACGCTGTTTGCTTTGGCATTTAACTGAATCACACCCTTGTCAATCCTGACAAGTTTAGTGTCATGCAAAAATTCAATTATTATAGAGTGCAGAATAGCGATAAATCGTACCCACATTATAAAATCTTGACAAACTTTTAATGTAAAATGGACTAGATACTAGAGTAAATATAATGGGTTTACTTAAAAGAAATTTTAAATAACATGCAGAAGTTGATCCATATAGACATGGATGCATTCTTTGTATCTGTTGAAATTAGAGATAGGCCAGAGTTGGCAAATCTTCCTGTTGCTGTGGGGGGAAACTCTAAAAGGCGAGGTGTACTTTCGACTTGTAATTATATAGCAAGAGAATTTGGTGTTCGTTCAGCAATGCCAACGAGTGTGGCACTGATAAAGTGTCCAAATTTGGTGCTTGTACCATCTCGAATGGATGTATATAAAGAGGTGAGTACTCATATTCGGGAAATATTTTCACGTTATACCAATATTATTGAACCTCTTTCATTAGATGAAGCTTATCTTGATGTCACAGATTGCAAATTATTTAAAGGTTCAGCCACTTTAATAGCCCAAGATATTAGAGAAACAATCTACAGAGAAACGGGCCTAACCGCTTCTGCTGGAATTTCTTCTCTGAAGTTTCTTGCTAAAGTTGCTTCAGACTATAATAAACCAAATGGTCAATTTGTTATTACACCTTCAGAAGTTTGTAGCTTTATTGCCGAATTACCTTTAAATAAGATTTCAGGTGTAGGTAAGGTTACTTTTGAAAAACTAAAGTCATTAGGGTTGGAATATGGTCGAGACATTCAAGCTGTCGATCAGGCAATTATTAATAATAACTTTGGTAAATTCGGACTGGTGCTTTATCAACGGTGCCAAGGTATAGATAATAGAAATGTTGAAACAACACGAGTTAGAAAGTCGGTAGGTGTTGAGAGAACATTTCCTGAAGATATTGATGATTTAGATACTCTTCGTAGTATCTTAACCGATAAGCTGATACCTGAATTAAAAAAACGGTCTGAAAAGTATTTACATGAGCGAAAAATAAGTAAATTAGGAGTGAAAGTTAAATTCAATGATTTTCACCAAACGACTAAAGACTTTGCCTATTCTAACTTTGATGAAGGGATATTTTTAGATTTGCTGACAGAAGCAGTGAATCGTGGTGATGGTAAAAAGGTTAGACTTTTAGGGGTTCATATTGGTCTTAATAACATCGAAGTTAAAAATCAGCAATTTGAACTATCATGGTAGAAAATGGAAACCTTGCCTTATTATTTAAAAAGCGTTACAGAAATAATCATAAATAAAAAGCCTGTTAGTTATTGGCGTAAATGAAGTTTTATAAATATAAATTACTTTCCGTTTTGAAAAATATATAGGTAGTTTTATATATAGTATAGTTTTCAAATTATAAATTGAATACCTTTAGAAAAACAATCAAATTAGAAGTGGTTTTTAATGAAAGATATGACAAAGTCGCTTGGTGATAAAAAGTCTTAACTTGGCCAGTCAAGTTCGTCCAGTAGAACTCACAGCACTTAGCTGTTATTCGGCTTAGAGCGAGAACCAGTCAGTCAAAAATTGTGTTGTATGAAGAGGAAATTTGACCGCTATGTAATTCATTGTAAGCAATAAAATGATCTCAGTTATTAGGTGTGTAACGTTTATAATTGCACCTCAATAGTCTATTTGCTATTTTACGCGCTAATAAAAGGAATTTTTAAGGATTTAAGGATGATTCAACTACAGCGCTACCCAATGCCAGATCGACCAAGTAACCCCAGCCCTTTAGAAATGGCTATTTATAATTATGAATTACTAGCCAAAAAACACTACGATGATAAGCGCCGTAAATCTGCTGCATCTAAGGAAAAGCTACAAAGAGATTACGATCACTTACAAAAAGAACGCAAGCGTTTAGAGCACTTGCTTATCGCGCAGCAAAGCTTAGAGTCTTACCGCGCAGAAAGTGAAGGTAGTTCTGTTAAGGAGCTAGCAGAAGAAGAACATCATCCTACGGAAAAGCTTGCTAAGTTTTTACGAGCGGCAGGCGAGCCAAAACCAACTTCATATCATGAAGCACATCATATTGTGTGCGGTAAGGGACGTTATAGACAGCGCCTTACATATGCTGCGCGTTTAAGAATGCATTCGTTTGGTATTGGTATTAATGATCCAACGAATGGGGTATGGCTAAGAAACTTTGAAAAAAATAAGTCAGATGATTGGGCTACGCCTGACACTGTTTCTCACAGAAGGCTGCATCGCCATAATTATGAAGTGTGGGTGTCTACTAGTTTAAGAACCAGAGTAAATAAGCTCGATTTCATAAATGCATTACGTGGCGTGAAAATAAAAATTAAAAATCATATGATGCCAGCCAGCGTTATGATGCCTAAAAATGCTAATTGGGATGGTAAATCATGAAGTTGTTCTCGTTAAAGCCTGTTACTAATTCTTACGACATGGTTGAGTGGGACATACTTTCATTCGCTGAAAAAATACAACCAATGTTGTCATCTAATCAAGATGCTTGCATGTTTCTACTTGATATCCATATGAATAATGACTCTTTATTAGAGTATTGGCCTGAAGGTTATGAGTTGTCTTTTTTACCTGGTTATCTAAAAGATAACTACGATATAAGTATCATGGATGGGTTTATAGCTCTTCGGATGAATGCTTATGAAGCTTTAAAAGATTTATTAGCGCCTTTAGGTGAGTTTATTGAAACAAAAGCTGATGGTGAACCTATTGTAATCTTTAACTTGCGTACATTTGGACAAGAAGATGAAGCAAAATGTGAACGCGAATATTTAGACGGTTATCCTTTAGATTATATCAAGATTGCTTTCATAAATGATGATGTAAAAAATAAGCCTGTTTTTAAGAGTAAACTTACAGGTGGTTCTCGTTTGTATTGTACAGATAAGTTTAAATCTGCTGTAGAAGATAATGGATTAACGGGTGTTTATATTGACGAAGATCTCGATAATATTTTTTCTAATTAAGTTAATTTAGATAAAGAAAACATTATTTAGGTAGTGTTATATAAAACGAAAATCAAAACTACCTTTTAAAAAACAACTACTATATTTTAATGACTGAAATAAATCGGATGCTATATGCCAATAAACTTTAACTGCTTTTTTGGTGGTTGTTTTACCAATTTTTCTTACATAAAAAATTAATAATAAATTTGTATTAGTCCACATTTCAGTTGCAGTTTGAAAAGAGTTTTTTGATTTTATCTGGCAGTTCTTAATGAACGAAAACCGGACGGTAGGACAAACTGACTTTTGGACAGAAACGTTTTAGTCCATCCCGTTGATTCGCTTGTTAGGAGTTAATTATTCCGGAAAAGACATCCCACAATATAACTAAATCATTCCCGAACCATATGCCAAATAAAAACTTAAAGTAATAAATAAAAATTAATGGGAATAAAATTACACTACTAATACCCATCGTGAATAGTGAATACTTTTTCTTTTTACAACTCCATGAGGATTCAAATTTAATCCACCTCATCGTTTCAGCCCAAAAATCTAACAAAATAGCATGTGGCATTGGGTAAGTTTTTGGATGATGATACCAACCCAAGCCATATACGCACCAAGCAAAAGCATTTAATATAAAAATTAAACCTGTCCCATAAATAATAACCCACACAGGACTCTGGAATATAAGTTCTAGAAGATTTCCATTCTTAAAAATTGGATGTTCTCGAGGGTGGCTCAAAATATAATAACTCCTAACGCCGCGCTCTGCGGCAAACTTGGAACGCACCGAAAATTTGACCAACAGCAGCGCCTTGTTATGTGAAATTAAAGCTCAGGCTAAATCATTCATTAATGCCAAACACATTACTCTTTCCCAGTGGTTCGGGAAACTAGCAGAGTCAATTGCTGGTTGTAAAATGGTTCTTTTCGCAACTCCCAGATCTAAAGGAATTCGAGTCAACTCTTGAATTTGTGCTAGGTATGTAATAAGCCTTGGGCCTGCCTCTTTTGAGAATCTCAAGCCCAATTCAAAGTCAATAAAGTGTTTTTCTACTCGATTCTTTTGGATATCATTCCAATGCTCCGGAGGTCTGACGAAATATTCAATCACTCCTGGTTCGGCATTTATTCCAGCAATGTATCGCGCAAACACCCATTGTTCATTGAAGTAACGATCATTATCTAGATATGGTTGAAGAATCTGTTCTTCTTCATTACCAGCGAAAGCTTCTCCTTTTCCATCCATGTTGCAGTCTCTGCACGAAGGCACTAAGTTTACCGGCAGTACAGAAAATTGAGGATAGTGTGCTTTAGGAAGGTAATGATCCAAATTTCTTGGTCGTCCAATACCACCACAAAAAGGGCACTGTTCATTAGCAGCCGCCAGCAAGGAATTATAAATTCTACGCCCAGGCTTACCAGATTTAACAAAGTACGTGCTATATAGCTTAAGAAGTTCAGACTTTTTTAGCGAGCCTATGACAATCGGATCACAGTTACGGTGATTAGGTGTCGACTGTAATGTATACAGCTCACCTTGAGATGCTGATGCAACATAACTATCAGCGCTGACTTGAAATAGTTCAATCTCGCTGCCCAGTTTTTGCAGCAAGTTGGCGTTACCGGTAATCCCCTCTCGGCAACTGGCCATAGTTTGTACATAAGAATAAGCTGGTTGATTAAGCTTTAACATTAATCTATGCCTCTATCTCGATGCGTAACCAGCGCCATCAAGAGAGAGCGGGCCTCTAAACCAAGCTGATGATTATATTCATTCACTATCTCTTGGTAAGAACTTCCACTTTCAACCGACTTTACAAGCAAATCGTGAAACCCCGACTTGACCACCTCAAGACCAAACACCTCCCTTGTTAATACACCAACATTTTCACCGAATGTCTCGATATTGAGTCTACGAGGTTCAGTAGCTAAGCCAACTCGATTGATTTTCCATGCACTAGACTTAGGAACCTCTTGCAGTACTACAGGAGAGTGCGTGGCTATAATAGCTACACCGTTCCTATCATGAAGTAACTCAGACAAAGCGCGAACAAAAGCGGATAGTAACGGTGGATGAAGATGGCTTTCAGGTTCATCAATAAGGACTAAAGTTTTTTCTTCAACAGTTGCGACTAAGCGGGTGATCGTTAAAAGTACTACAGCATGTCCCGAACTCATTCGCTCAATGGTCTTTAGGGCTTTGGATGCTAACTCCTGACCGGAAAACTGAGAAAGATCTTTCAGGCCCATTCTCTCAAAGTTTTCATCTGACTCCAAAGTCTCTATTGCTCTTAACCATCTATCTCGCTTAGGCGTTTGACTAAAGCATGACTTTAAAGCTTGCAAAAATTCTTGGCGAATATCATTGAGACTTTTGAGAGTGTCGCCTTCCTTCTTTAACCCTACATAGAAATAACAAGTGCCTTGCGAGGGATCTGGTTGCTCTATTGGAGGTTCAAAGGGGTCAAAAGCACTAAATGAAACGGAAACCAAACTACTGAAATAATCGTTGCTGATGGGGTTTTCTTGCCAACCTCCAACATCATAAAACTTCGAGGTAGAATGGCCCTTGCTTGTAATAGCTTCAATCATCCCATTAAGAAGTGTTGTCTTTCCTACGCCATTTCGACCGATGACTGCATGAATGTTAGTACTTGGTTTAGAATCAATCTTCACCTTAAACTTCAATTCAAAACCAGACATCTTATCAGACTCGGGTCTGGAAAATTTGAATTCAAAATTTGTTAGTGGGGGCTGGCCAGCCAACACCCTAGGAAACTGTCCTTTGATAACTGATAAGCTGACATCTCTTAACAAGGCGGTCCGAAAAACCTCTTCCTCTTGAGCTACTTCAATCAGCCTTGGAGATAAAACGATGTCTTTTAGTGCCGATAGTAAATTAGTTCTTAACGGTTCTACAAATGATGATATTTTACGATAATAGTCGACATCTTGCCCAACAGAGAAATAACCATCAGATAACTGCTGGAAGGAATTTCCTAATAAGGTGTGAGTTGATTGTTCAGTAGTTTGGCCTTTAAAACCAATTTTTACATTACCGAGATCATGAAGAACACCTTTCTCGTCATATAGTTCCAAATAAAACATGGTTACGAACGAGAAATCGTTCCAATGATCAATCGTTAGGTAAGCAGTATTCAAACCTGACTGAGGAGTTTTCATACCTCTTGCAAGAACAATAAAATTCATTTCTCAGTACTACTTATCATCGGTGAATATCACATAACATTTTAGTATTTATGCGACACGCAGTTTGTGTTGCATAATCGCTTGTTGGACTGAGCCGCTACCAGCTCGGTGTATAGAGTTGGTGTTGTTTATGCTATGGGAATTTGTTTTTATGGCCTAAGTGATATCAAACCAATTTCATTGGCGTGTCTATCGTATCTAAGCAATCCCTGTGCTACTCAGCGTTTATTATGTGCCTATTAAACCTAATGTTTAACCGTTAAGCAATGATCTTTTTCTCACGCACAGTCGCTACTAGCCCGAGCAGTTAAGCAGGTTAACTCATTGATTTGATGCAGCAGGCAAGGCTGCTAACTCGTTCGCGCTATTTTATTTGTCGTCATATCCAAATTCATCACACCAATAAATCGTAAGATACCCGCCTTCCATGACTGGCAAGGCCAATGCGGTATTAATGGTTCTTGCTCTACCTTCGGCTTCACCGCTTTGAATGGGGTTATTGATGCTTGAGCCTTTATTAACCCTAACTTTCGCTTGCGACACGCATTAGCTAAAAAGCCATAGTGGCGAATGCGCATAAACCCTTTAGGCAATGTATCTACACCCGTGATTTACAGCAAGATGTAAATATTGCTGTAAGCCTGTTAAGTAATATCTTCTAACTCGTTTTGGGGCAAAAGTGAGTTAGAGCGGAACGTCCGAAAACGACATTATTGAGAAGTAAGCGACCGAATTTAAAAGTACACAAGTCTCAAACGAGCAATTGCCGCCATTAAAGGTGATCAATGTCTACATATATCTCATCCTGATTTATTCGTTCAGTTACGATATTAGATAGTTCGTAATCTTCAACTAAGGTAACAAGAGCATCCAACTCATTACCTTCACGAGTGCAAGGTTCAGACTTCCACAAGTCTTCAATACGCTTCAATGCTTCTTCTAAATCTGTTTTTGATTTTATAGATATGATGGTCATTGAGTTCTGCTCCTTACTCCACAATTTATTTTTTAATTATGGCAGATATGCCATAGTTAAAGTTGTTTAAGGAAGTTATTCATTAGGTTAACAAGCTGCTGACCTAATCTGAAGGCGCAATAGCTTGTTGCAACTGAGAGTCTTCTTTCGCACAATAACAGCCCATATCCCTATAAAATCCGGTAGACCGCAATTGGCACAAACGCGACTATCAGAGTGAGTTGGAGCATTAATAAGTTCAAATCAACGTTTTGATCTCTAAAGCGATAGCTTCTTGTTGAATTAAGAAAAGGATAAAATTTGGCTTCATGCTTTACAGTCTGCATTATAATGCGCATCACTCCTCAAACACTTTTCTTTTATGCGTTATAGGCATACTTAAGCCTGTTTACGGTATTTTTAATAAATTCACGGCCAGCTATAGTATCTATAAATGTTAAAGGTTTTTTAGAGTCGAATTGAAGTGAAGGGGTATTTAACCAGATATTAAAACGTTCTATATTTTCAAAGTAATTAAGGCAAAAATAGCAGGTTTTTGCAACTTCAAATATATTTTCACTTAAAGTGGTATTTAAAAGCTTTAATTCTTTTTTATAGCGTACATATGAGCTATTGCTAGTTCTAATAGCTGAAGAAAATATTCGTATACTCCAGCCTAACTCTATCCTTAAACGTTCAGCATTTTTGATATCTACACCTTGATGTATAAAGTTAATTTGTTCTAGATAACTAGATTTTTCACTGATCTTTCTATTGCTTAAAATCTCTATAAGGTCTATTTGTTTGTGAATTTCAGAGAAGCTATACATAGCAACACCTTAAATTAAATTATGTTTCCTCGTGTAACTGAAATCGATGTTACCTGTAGAGGTCTACTTGAGATAAATTCTAGCGTATTTACCGCAATTCACTTAACCCCAAAGCAATAGCCTCTTGCTGAAAGCGGCCTGATATATTAATAATTCGCTCATAGGCACCGGTTAAAAAATGTTTCTCTGTTGCTTCAGGTCCATTGTTCATAGCTGGCTGCTCAAAAAAGTCAGCAAAGTTATCAAAATCGAACTGGGTTTTGGAAGGTTTTTTACTTTGTTTATTAAAAGTAATATCGCTTGAATTTTCATCTACAGTGTTTTCTCCAGCAGCAGTTTCAATCTTTTCAAACTTAACTACATCAGCTTCAAATGGAACATCTTGATTAACCCTATACGCATACTCTAAAAGCTTAGGTTCGGCGGGCATGTACATAATAGCTTCTTGGTTTTTAGAGTTTGTTACCCTCAGTATACGGCCCAATATTTGCCGAAAATGCATTTCTGTTTTTATATTTGTAAGGTGACAGCAAACCTGCAAACGAGGGATATTTGTACCTTCGCTAATCATACCAACAGAAATAATCCACTTAGTTTGTGCATACCTAAACTGCTGAATAATACCCGTAGGTTCACTCTCTCGGTAGGTTACAACAACGCTATCCTCGTCAAAGTAAGTTCGCATTAACATAGAGATTTGATGGGCATGCTCAACAGACGATGCAACAATCAACCCTGCTGCATCGGGGTTTTTCAATCTGATTGAGGTCAGCTTCTTTTGAGCTGAAGAGATTATATATTTTATTACCGCTTCATTTTCAATAACTTCTTGATAAGAAACGCCAGAGTCGTTTAATAACGCTTTAAAGCAGTTAAATGTTTTGGTTTCAGCGTCATCTACAACTGTAATGCGGCTATTATCAACAGCTACTATTTGTGGAACCCGACAAACATTATCTCCAATAGCCTCAGAAAGCCCATAAACGTAGTCACACGCTATTTTATTGTTAGGTTGCTGATATGATGAAAGAACAATAGGAGCAGCGTCAGAGCGCCAGGGAGTGCCTGTTAAGGCTAATGTGTACTGTGCTTTATTTTGAATGTTAAGTATTATCTGCTCACCCCATGCATTTGCATTGTCAATATTAGAGCCAGCACAATGATGAATTTCATCAAATATTACAAAAACACGATATCGTTCAAATAGCTGCCAAAAGTGCACATCTAAATACTGTAAGCTTTGATAGGTTAAAGCTCTACCTTTAGCGCCAATAAGCCCATCAAATCGTTCATTCGTTTTTAGCTGTAAGCTTTCCTTAAAGTCTTGGGAAACAATAGACGACGGGGAAAAACAAATGATTAAATCGACCATATTGCTTTTTAATAACTGGTTAGCTAATTCTGAAGCCATCAAAGTTTTACCCGCCCCAGGAGTTGCCAAGGCTAAAAAGTGGCTATTGACGTTCTGATATTGTGTAAGCGCAAAATTAATACATTCGGCTTGCCATAGTCTTAGTTTCATATTTTTTCTAATGCTTCGCTCTGCTTCAGTAAGCCTTCAATCGCTCTAATCTTGCCAAGTATTCTGGTATTGTTGTCTCTTGCTTTGTTGTATTGTGGCTGTAGTTCATCTACCAGTTCGGGTGACTCCAAATAGAGCTCTTTATACGCCTCTGATTCCCCCATATTCAATAATAACTCGGCTTTGTAATGGTTTAACTTACTAAGTAACAGCGCATGTTTATCATTTTCTTTTTCTGTGATTGAAATAGGTATTGAACTAGCTAAGTGAGTAATTACCTCAACATCAAAGCTCTCTGTTTTATTGAATCGCGTAAATCCTTTTTTATTTGATACCACCTTTTTCAGCCAGCCTTTTTTAACAAGCTTGAGCAGTTCTGCGTATATACTTCGCCTAACTGCGGTAGGTATCAACGAAGCATCACTTTTTAATGTTAAGTACGCCGAGCGTACATCACTTGTTGTAAAGTTATCAAAATTTGGTGCAACAATAATTTGAGCTACGAGAGGGTCAAATTTCAAAGTAAATCCTAATGAACTTCTTATAATAATGGGTATTATAGGGCGTGGTAGTTAAGCGCTCAACATGAAAATCTAATCATTTTGCCTTGAGGAAAATCAGGTGAGTGATTTAGTTAAAAATTTTGGTGAAAAACTACGAGAAAAACGTAAAGAAGCCGGCTATTCGCAAGAAGGTTTTGCCGCCTATGTAGGTATAGAACGCGGTAATTACGGAAAAATGGAAAGAGGTAATGTTAACATTAAGCTCGAAACTCTCTACAAGTTAGTGAATGCATTAAATTGCGAGTTTGAAGAGATACTACCGGCAAGACAAAAATATAAAATTGATCTAGGTTAGCTAAAAAACTTTCGGGTATTAATTTTTTATCAATTATTTAAATATTTAGGGTATATTAATCACCATTACCTTAGGAATAACTATTAGCTACAGAGTTGTTTTTAATAAAATAAATCATCTTTAACTCTCTGGCTAACAAGGACTTAACTTATATGTTTGAACAAACTTTTAAAAACATCGACGACATTTTTCATAAAGACGCAGGCTGTTCCAGCGAACTAGACTACACCGAGCAATCGTCGTGGATGCTATTTTTAAAATACCTTGATGACTTAGAGTTCACTAAGTCTCAAGAAGCCGAATTAATGGCAGAAGATTACCAATACATTATTGAAGAAAAATACCGTTGGAGTTCGTGGGCAGCGCCTAAAACTGCTAATGGTGAGTTTGATCACGACAACGCCTTAACTGGCAGCGATTTAATGGATTTCGTTGATGGTGAGTTATTCCCTTACCTTAAAGGTTTTAAGCTGCGTGCTAAAAGCCCTGACACTATTGAATACAAAATTGGTGAGATTTTTAGCGAAATCAAAAACAAAATTCAAAGTGGTTATTCACTGCGTGATGCACTAGAGAAAGTAGACGAACTGCGTTTTCGCTCACAAGAAGAAAAGCACGAGCTTTCCCATCTTTATGAAACAAAAATTAAAAGCATGGGTAACGCTGGCCGTAACGGCGGTGAATACTACACACCACGCCCATTAATTCGCGCCATGATCGACGTATTACAGCCACAAATTGGCGAAACGATTTACGACGGTGCCGCAGGTTCGGCAGGTTTCTTATGTGAAGCATACGACTACCTTCGCCAAGGTGGTGCCAGCAACAAGCAGCTTTCAACCAGCGACTTAAAAACCCTGCAAGAAAACACCTTTTACGCCAAAGAGAAAAAATCTTTAGCGTACGTTATCGCCATTATGAACATGATTTTGCATGGCATTGAAGCACCTAACGTTATTCACACCAATACACTGGGCGAAAACCTACAAGACATTACCCCAAGCAACCAGCACGATATTGTATTAGCTAACCCGCCCTTTGGTGGTAAAGAGCGTAAAGAAGTTCAACAAAACTTCCCGATTAAAACCGGTGAAACTGCCTTTTTGTTTTTGCAGCACTTTATAAAAATGCTCAAGCCTGGTGGCCGCGCCGCTATTGTTATTAAAAACACCTTTTTATCGAATACCGATAACGCCGCCATTGCTTTGCGTAAAGAGCTATTAGAAAACTGCAACTTACACACCGTGCTAGATTGCCCAGCCAAAACCTTCTTAGGCGCTGGTGTAAAAACCGTGGTGTTGTTTTTTACCAAAGGCGAACCAACTCAAAAAACTTGGTTTTATCAACTAGACCCTGGCCGCAGCTTGGGTAAAACCAATCCGCTAAACGATAACGACTTAAAAGAGTTTGTAGAGTTACAAAAGGGCTTTGAAGACAGTGCTAAGTCTTGGTCATTAGCTACGACTGAACTTGATGATACAGCATGGGATTTATCGGTAAAAAATCCGAACCAAGCAGAAGAAACCTCACTGCGTGAGCCACAAGCGATCATAGAAGAAATCATCGCGCTTGATAAAGAGAGCGAAGCGATTCTTGGTAAGATTCAGGAGTTGTTGTGATGGGGTGGTCCATATCTAAAATGAGTGAAGTCACTAATATAATAAGTGGTGGAACACCTAAAAGCGGTATTTCCGACTATTGGTTTGGTGATGTTAAGTGGATTACGCCGAAAGATATGGGGAAAATCACTGGTATTTACGTCTCAGAAACAGGTAGAAATATCACTCGACTAGGGCTAGAGAAATCTTCAGCTAAGCTAATTCCTGAAAGCTCGGTAATTCTCTCAACCCGAGCACCTATTGGTCACCTAGCTATTAATAAAGTCCCTATGGCAACGAACCAAGGTTGCCGGGGGTTAGTACCTAAAAGCACTTTAGATACCAAGTTTTTGTATTATTTTTTATTGAAGAGCGTCTCATTATTAAATGATTTGGGAAGTGGAACTACTTTTAAAGAGCTATCTAAAACTGCTTTAGAGAAAGTAGAAATACCACACCCTGAGATTACCGAACAAAAACGCATCGTCGCCATTCTCGATCAAGCCTTTGCCGATATAGAACAAGCCCGCGCCAAGGCTGAGCAAAACCTCAAAAACGCCCGTGAGCTATTTGAAAGCTATTTGCAGCAAGTGTTTAGCCTGCGTGGTGAGGGGTGGGTTGAGATAACCCTAGGGGATGCAGCAGAAGTAAGCACAGGCGGAACACCGCTTAAATCCAAAAATGAATTCTGGGATGGGGATATTCCTTGGTATTCATCAGGGGAGCTTAACGATACTTTCACAATAGAATCTAAAAGCTGTATTACAGCAGCCGGGCTAGATGGTTCAAATGCCAAGATACTTCCTGAGGGCTCCTTATTGGTTGGCATGTACGATACAGCAGCTTTAAAGATGTCTATTTTGGATAGGGACGGTGCTTTTAATCAAGCTATAGCTGGAGTAAAGCCAAATAATAGAATTAATCTGGAGTTTATACTTCATTCGATTAATTCTATTAAACCTGAGCTGTTGAAGCTTAGGCGTGGTGTTCGTCAAAAGAATCTTAATAAAAGTAAGATTAAGGGGATACCCATTAGGCTTCCATCTTTAAGCGAGCAAAATCAGGTAGTGGAAGAGCTAAGGCTAATTAGAAGAAACACCGATGACTTAGCTGTTATTTATACTCAAAAATTAAACGATTTAGACGAACTCAAAAAATCCATCCTACAGAAAGCTTTTTCCGGCGAGTTGACCAAAGAAAAAGAAGGAGCTGTGGCCTAATGACTCAAGCAAGGACGCGTAATGAAGCCGACACTAGAGCGGATTTAATTGACCCTAAATTAGTCGCTGCCGGTTGGGGGGACGTTGATAACAGCTTTATTCGCCGCGAGCTTATTTGCCCTGGTCAAATTATGGCCGGTGGTAAACGCGCTAATAAAGTCCCGTGTGATTATGTGCTGGTGTACAAAGGCCGTAAGCTTGCCGCAGTCGAGGCCAAAAAAGAAAGCCTGACTTATAGCGAAGGTGTACGCCAAGCAAAAGATTACGCAAAGCGCTTACAATGTCGTATTGCGTATGCCACTAACGGCCATGAGGTTTACCAGATTGATATGCTCACCGGTATTGAGACGCTGGTAGATGAATACCTGTCACCGCAAGCCCTTTGGGATTTAACCTTTGAGCAAAAAGGCGATAAACCAGAAGCGGATTACACCACCGCTTGGCGTGATGCGTTTTCTACCATTCCTTTTGAAGCTAAAGGTGATTGGGCTCCGCGCTATTATCAAGAAAACGCCATTCACAATGCCCTTGAAGCCATTGCTCAAGGCGAGCCTCGAATTTTGCTAACGCTTGCTACTGGTACGGGTAAAACCTGTATTGGCTTTCAAACAGCGTGGAAGTTATTTAAAACCCGTTGGAGCTTAACCGCGCAGAAAGATATAAGCCTTGCTAAAAAGCGCCCGCGTATTTTATTTTTGGCCGATCGTAATATTTTAGCCAATCAGGCATTTAATGATTTCGGGCCGTTTGGTGAAGATGCTATTGTGCGTATCACCCCTGAAAATATTCGCAAACGAGGCGGCGTTCCTAAAAATGCGAGTGTGTTTTTTACTATTTTTCATACGCTTATGTGTGGGCCTAAAACCGAATTAAAAGAAGCCACAACAGAAGAAGATGAAAATGCGCCAGTCAACAAGGCAGAAAACCCGTATTACGAGCAATACCCAGCTGATTTTTTTGATTTAATTATTATTGATGAATGTCACCGTGGTGGCGCAAATGATGAAAGTGTATGGCGTGATATTCTTAATTACTTTGCCCCCGCTGTACAGCTAGGCTTAACCGCCACACCGAAGCGTACCGATAACGCTGATACCTATGGTTACTTTGGCGAACCCGTTTACAGCTATACTCTAAAAGAAGGCATTAACGATGGTTTTTTAACGCCATTTAAAGTGTTACCGATTGTTGGCACTATGGATGAGTACAAGTATATCGAGGGGGATGGTGTTGTTGTAAAAGGCGACCCTGAGCCTGGTAAACTGTATAAAGAAGGTGACTTTAACCGCATTATTACCATACCTCAGCGCGAAGAACGCCGTGTACACTATTGGATGGATCGCTTTAATCCTAAAGAAAAAACCATCGTGTTTTGTGCAACACAAGTTCATGCCGGTATGGTGCGCGATTTTATTAATCAGTACGCAGTTAAAAAAGGCTGGACCACCAACACTAACTATTGTGTTCGTGTTACTGCTAACGATGGTGTAGCGGGTGAAAATGACTTAAAAACCTTTTGTGATAATGAAAAAACCATTCCGACAATCTTAACCACATCACGCAAACTCTCTACTGGTGTCGATGCACGTAATGTACGCAATATTGTGCTTATGCGACTTTGTAACAATATGATTGAGTTCAAGCAGATCATAGGCCGAGGCACCCGCACATACGATGGCAAAGACTACTTTACCATTTACGACTTCGTAAAAGCGCACCATAACTTTGCTGACCCAGCTTGGGATGGTGAGCCAATACCCAGCGAAGTATGCCCAGAGTGCGGCACAACCCCATGCCAATGTGAAGACACTGGCGGCGAAGGTGCCGGTGAAAAGAAACCGTGCAAGGTGTGTGAACAAAAACCATGTGTTTGTGAAAAGCCAGAGCCTGAAGGCTGTGAAAAATGTGGCGAGAGACCATGTGTGTGTGAAAAGCTCGAAATAAAGCTCTCAGACGGCCGTACGCGGCAAATTAAGCATATATCCTCAGCAATGTACTGGAGTGCTGAAGGCAAGCCCATTACAGCTAAAGAGTTTGTTGAACGTATGTTTGACGACTTACCGCGCTTTTTTGAAAACGAAGACCAACTACGTGAAATTTGGAGTGACCCAACCACCCGCGAAAAGCTATTAGAAGACTTAACCGAAGCGGGTTACGATAGCGAAAAGCTCGACAGCATGAAGGCCGTAATTGATGCACAAGATAGCGACGTATACGATGTTTTATCCTACTTAGCGTATGCCTCAGAGGCACAAACACGCACAGAACGAGCTCAACAAGCAAAACCTAAAATAAATTCAGCGTTTAGCGACTATAAACAACAAGAGTTTATCAACTTTATATTAAGTAAATACATTGAAGACGGCGTGCAAGAGCTTGCACCTAAAAAAATGCGCAGCTTAGTAGAGCTTAAATACAACACAATTAACGACGCCGCCATTGAGTTTGGATCACCGGCAGCTATACGCGACACGTTTATTGGTTTTCAGAAGTATTTATATGAATAAGAAAGAATCATTTGGAAAAAGCTTATTGAATTTTTTAGTCGCTGGTAGTGGGGTTGTATGAAAGCGAAAATAATTGAGTTGCTTACTAATAATCCAGGGTTAAAAGGTAAAGAGATAGCTAGAAAACTAAGCCTTGAAAAAAAGAGCGTAAACTCTTTCTTATACCATGACAAAAGCGGTACTTTTATTGAACGAAAAAATGAATGGTTTTTAGCTAATATAGGTGTCGTACTTCGATTTGAAAAGAGTGGTTGGCTAACTACTTGTGACTTTGAAGCACTTCTCAAAGAAGGAAGTGATGTTTGGTGTGACTCTGTAGAAATTGTAAGGTTTGAGTTTTATAATTGCTCAATACTATTAGGTGCTATTTCCAGGCTATTATCTTTAGTTAATCAGTTAGCATCTATAGGTAAGCACGTTACTCTTGATTTTACTGGGTGCACTAAATCATTTTCATATTTGTGTAGAATTGGATTATTTGAAACTTTTCATGAGTCAGTAACTGTACTTCCTGAGAGAAAAGATAGTTCTTCTCATTATGGTAGTAATAAGAAAGTAATGGAATTCGTTTTAATACCAGCTGAAACACAGCAAACGAACTTACCTGTAAAGCTAAAAAACTCGTTTATCGAATTAGCGGGTGAGCAACATTCCAATGCGGCATTTGGTTTTATAGCTGAATTTATTAACAATATTATTGAGCACTCACAAACTCCAACCCCAGGAGTGGCAGCACTTCAAGTCTATGGTAAAAGTAAAAATAGGACGAAAGTTCAGACTGTTTTTTCTGATAGCGGAAAAGGTATCATTGGTACGTTGAGGCCTGTTTTAGCCAAACGATACCCTCAATTGCATAATAAGTATCCTCCGAACAAGGAAAATTCAGACATCCATTTATTAAATGAGGTTCTGCAGTCTGGCGGTGTAAGTGGTGCCAATGATGCTAATTATTTAGGCCGAGGTCTAGGACTTAAACTTAGTGCGAAACAAGCTGCAAAGTTTGATGCAACAATTTGTGTAAGACAAGAAACATTTGAACTTACGTTAAAATATGTCGATGGTAAGCTTGATGAATCCAATTATAGCTCAGATCTCAAAAAAATATCTGGAACCCATATATGTTTTGACTTTTTTCTGCATTAGTATGCTAGAATCTCGTTAAATAAATATAATTAATCAGAACGAATTATGTTGATAAAATTATTAGATATAACAACCGATGCCCTCCCCAATGGGAATGTTAAGGGTAAGGATGTATATTCTAAACTACATAAAATGATTGAGTCCCGACAAGAGCTGGATACATTTGGGGTTTCACTAAAAGGTATTGAAGCTACCGACGCTTCTTTTCCGCGAGAAAGTGTTATGGCTTTAGCAAAGCACTACAGAGGAGAAAAGTTTATCTACCTCACAGATCTTCAGGATGAGGATTTAATTGATAATTGGACTTATGGTGCTATTGCCAAAAACCAACCTATGACTGTTTGGAATCATAAAAAGGTATTTTTCATAGGGCCTGATATGGCTAAATCTGTTAAAGAACTGACAGATTTTTTAATAATTAAGCAAAAAGTAACAACTAATCAAGTTTCTACTCATTTTGATATTACAACGCAAAACGCAAGCACTCGCCTCAAAAATATTTTCAAATTGGGCTATGCCAAAAGAGTTGAAGAAATAGCTGAATCTGGTGGTAAAGAGTTTGTCTATAAATTAATTAAATAAATCTGGTTAAAAAACTTTATTTAATCAGATTTGTGAGTTAACCTTATTCTATTAACCAAATCCCTAAGGTCTGGTTAAAAAAATATTATTAATCAGAACGAGGTTCCAAATGAAAACTTACCACTTATTTATTTCCCATTCATGGAATTATGGACATCAATACAGCAGCTTAACTACCTTACTTAGAAATAGAGCGCTTTTTAACTTTAGGAATTACTCTGTTCCTGAATCAAATCCTATTATTGGAGCAAGAACCGATAAGCAGCTTGAGGCGGCTATTGAGAATAAAGTTAAAGCTAGTTCAGTAGTAATAATAATGACGGGCGTGTACTCAACTTATAGTAAATGGATAAATAAAGAAATCGCTATAGCTAAACGTTTAGGAAAACCAATTTTAGCTGTAAAACCATATGGGGCAACGAATATGTCTTCAGTAGTTAGAGGTGCAGCAGATGAAATATGTAACTGGTCGACTGAAAGCGTTATTTCAGCAATTCGTCGTTTGGCTTAAGGGAGATAAAAAAATGAGAAAAGCTCTTTTTATAGGTGTAAACGGCTATACCTTCATTAACCCATTAAGTGGCTGCAATAATGATGCAATAGAGATGGCTTCTGTTTTAACAAGACATGCATCAGGTACTCCTAATTTTCACAGTAAAACTTTGACTACTGCAGAAGATAATCTTAGTAGGCATACTTTAGAAGCATCAATTCAAGAGCTGTTTTCAGGTTCTTGCGATGTTGCATTACTCTATTTTGCTGGTCATGGTTGTTTCGATACAAATCTTCATGAAGGAATGATTCTGCCCCAAGATTATAGAAATACAAGCGACGGTATTCGTGTAAGTGACATTCTTACTTGGGCTAGTAATGCAACTGAGATAAAAAATAAAATTATTATTCTTGACTGCTGTGAAGCTGGCGGAGCTGGAGAAAGTAAGCAATTGAAAGGTGGCTCAAGCATAATTAGTGATGGTATTACTATCTTAACGGCATGTAGAAAAGATGAGTATGCACAAGAGTGTGCCGGACATGGCGTTTTCACTAGACTGTTACTTCAAGCATTGCACGGGGGGGCTGTTAATGTTCTTGGTCACGTTACCCCCGGTAGCTTATATTCTTTTGTTGATAATGCACTTGGTCCTTGGGAACAACGACCTGTTTTTAAAACAAATGTTTCTGAGTTTATTTCTTTAAAAGAGCACACACCACTTGTACCTTTAGAAACACTGAGAAGATTACCTGAATGGTTTCCTGAAGCTGAGTCTGTATTCGCTTTGACACCAGCTTATGAGCCTGAGCACCCTGACTTTGATCCTAAGTTGGGAGAAGTTTTTTCTCAACTGCAGCAATGTAATAGGCATAGTTTAATAGAGCCTGTCGATGCTGAGCATATGTACTTTGCAGCCATAAACTCTAGAGGATGTCGTTTGACTGCTCTAGGATTTTATTACCGTGAATTAGCAAAGAAAGGACATTTTTAATGAGTGTATTTATTAGTTATAAACATTTAGATCGTGATTTAGCTATGCAAATTGATCGTCGATTGAAGCTTGATAACATTACTACTTACTTAGATGTTCTAGATGCCGAATCTCAATCGACAGTGGATATAACAACAGTTATTACAAAGAATATAGCAAAGTGTACTCACTTAATTGCTGTAGTATCGAAAGAGACTGCTACATCTTGGTGGGTCCCTTTTGAAATCGGTGAGGCAACAATATCAGCTAAACGGATTGCTTCTTATCGTTCTAGCTTTAGCCCATTACCGGAATATTTAGAAATGTGGCCGAAAATGGATAGTATGCAACACTTGGAATTATTTATTGCAGCATATAAAAATGAGCAGCGAGAATCAGTTTATAATCGTAATATGTTTGAGTCCGTAGGGTCTGTAGGAGTTAAATCTGCAAGCGACTTCCATAGTACGTTAAAAGCTAAAATTCGCCGTGGGTATTAAATTATTTGAACACTACATTTATGCCAGTTGTTGGAAATAGCTGGCATAAATAATAGTTGTAATCTCTTTATCTGCCAAGAAATGATTTTTAATTTTTATTAGAAATTAATGTAGGTAATTTTTGGAGTTTTATTTGCACATAAAATAAGATTAATATCAATTGGTTGCCATATTTTTCCTGATTAGCTTACATTTTACACGCGAAGTTTTACAGGTGCAGCCGTTGAAATGCGCGACAACCCCAAGCTTGCAAATGTACCGCTGGCAATTGGCGGTAACAGTCGCCGTGGAGTGCTCTCTACCGCTAATTATATTGCCAGAGAATATGGTGTGCGCTCTGCTATGTCTAACTATCATGCCAAACAGCTTTGCCCCGATTTAGTTATTGTGCCGGGGAGAATGGCTGTTTATAAACAAGTATCAACTCAAATCCGCGCTATATTTAACCGCTATACTGATCTTGTAGAGCCTCTTTCACTTGATGAAGCGTACCTAGATGTTACCGACAGTACTGCATTTAAAGGCAGTGCAACGTTAATTGCTGAGCAGATCCGCACCGATATTTTTAATACCACAGGGCTGACCGCTTCTGCGGGGATTGCGCCAATTAAATTTATAGCCAAAATTGCTAGCGATGAAAATAAGCCCAATGGCCAATTTGTAGTATTGCCTGAGCAAGTTGACTCGTTTTTAGCCCAATTACCACTAGGTAAAATTCCAGGAGTGGGTAAGGTAACCTTGGAGAAGCTTAATTTAAAAGGGTTGTACACGGGCCAAGATGTTCGCGAAAAAGGGGCTAATTGGATGCAGCAACATGTGGGAAATTTTGGTGTGTCGTTATATCAAAAATGTATGGGAGAGCATATAGGGCGGGTTTCAACTGAGCGGATTCGTAAGTCATTGAGCGTGGAGCATACTTATGAATACAACAAAAATAGTCTTGATGAGTGCTTGGAGCAATTACCGCAACTGCTAGGTGAGCTCGAGGTTAGATTAAACAAACAGCAGCTACAAAATAAAATTAACAAGTTAAGTGTTAAAGTTAAATTTGCTAATTTTGTTGTGACCTCAGCAGATCAAGCGAATCATCAATTAAACACGGCTATTTTTAAAGAGTTACTCGCCAAAGCCTATCAACGCGGATTACAACAACCTGTGCGTTTATTAGGAATAGGTGTTGGCATTAAAAACCAACCAGAGCATAATTTACAGCTGAGTATTTTAGACGTGTAAAAGCTGTAACTCTAGGTTGCCAGTAAGTATGCAGATTACCGCAGTTTACTGGTTATAAATTGCTAAATAAATAATAATAGGGGCTACGTTTTCTAACAGGATCCTTTTTTATGGCATATCCAAAAGCAGTGTTGGCTCAGCCAGTTAGTGCAAGCCTAGATTGTGCATCACACGATGCACTAATTATTATCAGCGATGACTTTTCTCACATACCAAATACGCCTCTGCGCGATGCAATTTTAAATCAAGCTCAAGTAGACTCTCGCATAGGTAATCAAGTTACCTTGCTAGTAATTGCCGGTAAACGTGTTGTATTAGCCCCAACAGGCCCTTTAAATAGAGATTATGATGATGTACGTCGCTATTTTGATGCGGCTAAATTAGCCATTAACGAGGCTAAAGCGTCAGGCAGTGTTAACCCCGCTATTTACTTACCTGCTTTAAATACCAACAGCCGTTACCAACACGCGCTGGAAGTGGCCTATTTAGGCGCATGCCAAGCATTATGGCAGCCTCTTGAAGCACGTGAATTTCATGGTCATGGTATTGAGCCAATTACTCAAATCGGTTTAATTGATGCCAATGAACAAACGATTAAAGCAGTCAATGCATTAGCAGCTGGACAATATGCTGCACGTGATTTATGTGGTACCGAGCCTGAACGTATGGCACCACCACGCTTTGCTGATTACTGTAGCGAACTATTTAATAATAGCGCAGTGAGCGTTGATGTGATTGATGACTTGGCTGCCATTGATAAACACTATCCGATGCTAAGTACTGTTGCTCGTGCATCTTATGCAGTAGAGCGTCATCATCCACGCGTTGTTAAACTTGAATATGTACCAGAGGGTGAAGTAACGCGCACACTGATGTTTGTTGGTAAAGGCTTAGTTTATGACACAGGCGGTGCAGATTTAAAAGTAGGCGGCTACATGGCAGGTATGAGTCGAGATAAAGGTGGTGCGGCTTCTGTGGCTGGATTTATGAAAGCAGTTGCTGATTACCAGCCTAAAGGCGTTAAAGTGATTGCCTTTTTAGCAGTGGTACGTAACTCAATTGGTTCAGATTGTTTTGTTCCTGATGAAATCATTACTAGCCGTGAAGGTGTGCGAGTGCGCATTGGTAACACTGATGCCGAGGGGCGTCTAGCGATGGGTGATTTACTTAGTGAAATGAAAGATTTGGCTGTAAACGAAATAAATCCAACGCTGTTTACTGTGGCTACTTTAACAGGGCATGCTGCACGTGCGATGGGACCATATGGTGCTTATGTAGAAAATGGGCCAGCACGTAGTGCTAATATTTCACGTCAATTAGCTGATTGTGGTGATTTATGGGCTGACGGTGCAGAAGTATCACGTTCACGTCGTGAAGATTATGACTTTATAAAACCACGCACTTTAGCCGATGACGTACTTTCTAGTAATAATGCGGCTTCTGCCGTCACAGCGCGCGGTCATCAATTTCCTATGGCATTTTTAGCTGTGGTAGGCGGGTTAGATAAGCATGGTAATGAGTCTACTTTACCACTTCCTTATGTGCATATGGATATTGCCGGTAGTGGTGTTGAAGGTGGTGATTGGCAACATGGTAAACCAACGGCAGCATCAGTAAGCAGTTTATTTGCCCGCTACTGTTTATAATTATCTATAAATAAGTCTAAAAAGCCCTGAAAATCAGGGCTTTTTAATTGGTGAAAGGTATTAATTAACCTGAACTTTGGTTAAGAGGTTTACTAACGCATTGAATCAAAATGATATTTATGTTTAATTTTCTCTAGCTTGAGATAGATTTATTATCCGGAATTCAGGTTAACTCAGCTTAAAGCGCGATACCACGCTAGATAATTCAACACTGCTTTGTTTGAGTTTGTCGCTGGCAAGGGTTAAATCCTTCGTATTACCTAATGATTGCTCCGTTGATTGCGAAAGATCGTTAATTCTTAAGTTTACTTCATCTGCGGCCGATGTTTGCTGCTCTGTTGCTCTTGCAATTTGGCCGTTCATATCGGTGATCACCGCTACTAACCTGTCTATTTCATCCAGTGATGTATTTGCTGAAGAGGCTTGTTCAACCGTAGAAATAGAAATTTCTTGGCTAGATTTTACCGCCTCAACTGCGGCTTTAGCGCCTTCTTGCAGTTTAGCTATCATGGCTTGAATTTCATCAGTGCTTTTACCCGTTCGACTTGCTAAGGTTCTTACTTCATCGGCTACGACGGCAAAGCCTCTACCATGCTCACCTGCCCGTGCAGCCTCAATGGCTGCATTGAGTGCCAACAGGTTAGTTTGCTCTGCAATACTTCTTATTACATCAAGCACCGAGCCAATATTATTACTCTCTTGAGCAAGATCAGCGGTTACTTTGCTTACGGTTTCTATATTACTCGAGAGGGTTTCAATGGCGATAATCGTTTTAGATACCACATTTTTACCCGTTGATGCATTACTGGCAGTATCATTTGCGGCTTGTTCAGCGGCTTCGGCATTACGGCTAACATCATGAATTTGATGAGTCATTTCCTCCATTGCAGCGGCTACTTGGGTGCTACTGTCGTTTTGAAGCTCAATAAACGACTGGCTGGTTTTGCTAGAATCATCTACAGCATGGGCATGCTCGTTTACATCGTTTGCGCTTTTGGCGACTAGTACTAAAGACTCTCTAATTTTAGAGACAAATAAATTAAATGATCTCGAAAGTTGAGATATTTCATCATTACCATTTTCGTTGAGAGTACGAGTTAAATCCCCCTCACCTTGAGAGATATCTTTCATCATCTGCGCTGCTAAACGAGTCGGCGTTAAAATGCTTCGGCCAATAAAGTAGCTAAATAACACCACCACAATAATCATAATAACAACGTTGATTATGATGATAGTGCGCTGCTGCGAAAAGGCACTGTCTATGGTATCAAGATAAACTCCCGAGCCGATTATCCATTGCCACTGATCAAAACCTTTAACAAACGCAATTTTATCTACGGGGTTGTCATTACCGGGCTTTGGCCATTTATAAGGCACATAACCTTCGCCGGATTGTTTTACAACGCTAACCATCTCAACAAATAACGGGGTGCCATCAGGGTCTTTATTATTAGTTAAATCTTTTCCCTCAAGAGCTGGCTTTATTGGGTGCATTACCATGGCTGGCTGATAATTGTTGATCCAAAAATAGTTAGTATCATCGTAACGCAATGAGCGTATTGATGCGATTGCTTGAGACTGTGCTTGTTGGCGAGTAAGAGTTTGGTTTTGTTCAAGGGCTGCATAGTGCTTAATAGTACTATATGCAGTTTCTACCACATTTTTAGTTTTAAGGTATTGCTCGTTTTTGAGCGCTTGGTATTGGTTACTCAAGCTCGAAATACTCAATACAATTAAACCAAATATTACAATCCCTACTAAAATGGCTAGACGTTGAAATATAGTAAAACGACGGAGATTTAGCATAAACATGTTCCTGTATAAGAGCATTACTTCTCTTTAATAAGCATAGTTAAAATATAGGCTAATAGAGCTTTATTTTCATAATATTGAATTTTTATATTTAGTTGTTAGCGGTTAATTTAAATACAATACAAGTTGCGCGCTCAGGCTTAGATTTTTAGTTACCCTATGCTTAAATGGATTTAATTATTGTTTGTTGACGTTTCAATATATCTTATTTGCATAAAAAAAGGCTGATACTTGTATCAGCCTTTAGTCGAATAACTTAGTTAGTTTGTATTAAAATTACGGTTAAAGAAGTTAGTAATAGTTTGATGTAAATGAGTTTGAACTTGTTTACCGCGAAGACTATGTTTTGAGCCTGGGTAAGTCATCATTTCAAACTGTTGATTGTTATCTTGCAGCTGTTTAAACAATTTTGTTGCATGGGTAAACAACACGTTGTCATCGGCCATACCATGGTAAATCATTAATGGGCCTTTAAGGCCTTCAGCATATGGGAAAACAGCACTGTCGGTATAACCTTGCGCATTTGTATCAGGGTGACCCAAGTAACGCTCGGTGTAGTGAGTATCGTATAAGGCCCAGTCAGTTACAGGAGCGCCAGAAACACCGGCACTAAAGTAATCGCCTGCTTTAAACATGGTCATTAGCGCCATATAACCACCGTAGCTGTGACCATAAATACCAATGCGTGCAGGGTCTACGTAATCAAGTGTACGTAAAAACTCAACGCCTTTAATCTGATCAGCTACTTCAACAACACCTAAATTTTTATATATTGCATCTTCAAACTTTTTACCACGATTGTAAGAGCCGCGGTTATCTAGTTGAAAAATAACATAACCTTGTTGCGCCATATATTGAAAGTATAAGTTTTTACTACGCCAGCTATTAGTTACTCGCTGAGCATGAGGGCCGCCATACACGTTAACAATAACTGGGTGCTTTTTACCCTTAGCCATGTTTGTAGGTTTAAATAAACGGTAATGCATAACTTGGCCATCTTTAGCGGTAATAGTACCGTACTCAGGCTTTGCTAAATCGGTTAAAAAGGGAGTTAGTGGGTGAGAGTCGTCTAGTTTATTCTCTTCAAGCCACGTAATAAACTCTCCATTGATTTTGCGCAGTGCTGCTGAATTTGGCTTATTCACCGATGAACTAGTGTCAATGAAGGTTTTGTTATCTTTTGCCAGTACAACATTGTGGTATTGGCCTTTTTCAGTAATGCGCTTAATTGCCCCTTTTTTAAATAAAGGCGCACTGTATAAGTGACTTTCAAGCGCAGTATCTTTACGCGCTGCAAAGTAAACTATACCATTTTTTTCATCTACGCCTTTTAAGCTATCAACAACCCAGTCACCAGTAGTTATTTGACGAATAAGTTGGCCATTATTAGCATACAAATAAAGGTGCTTAAATCCATCTCGCTCCGAGGCCCACACAAAATGTTTTTTATCTTTTAAAAACTCAAGATCAAAATGTAGGTTTATCCAAGTATCGCTTTTTTCAGTTAATGCGACGGTTTGCTGTTTCGTTTTACTGTTGTAAAAGCGTAATTCTAAATTGTGCTGAGAACGATTTTGCCACTGGTAAGACAGGGTGTTGCTATCGTTTAACCATTTAGCACGAGCGATATAAATATCTTTATCTTCACCTAAGTCAACCCAGTCAACTGCTTGGTCATTAAGTTTTACAACACCAAGTTGAATGTCAACATTGTTAGTGCCAGTAAATGGGTAACGCTGATTAAATAGCTTTACTTCATCAGCATAAATTTCGTTACGAATTGCTTCTTGAACAGGGCTTTCATCAACGCGAGTAAAGGCGATTTTAGATTCATCATTTGCCCACCAATAACCGGTCATGCGGCTCATTTCTTCTTGCGCCACAAATTCGGCCATACCGTTTTTAATAACGCCACCGCCATCTTTACTTAATTGAATTTCTTTACCAGATGCCAGTTCTAATGCGAAGAGGTTTTGCTCACGAACAAACGACACAAAATTCCCTTTTGGAGAAAAGCGCGCATCGGTTTCAAATGCTTCAGTGTTAGTCAGCTTTTTACTATTTTTTGTTTTTAAGTCGAAGTAATAAAGGTCGCCATTAAGAGGAAATAATAACGCTTTACCATCTTTTGACCATTTGTATTCAAGAATACCTTTACCAAAAATACGCTGGCGTTCACGGCGTGCTTTTTCTTCATCTGACAGGTTTTCTGGGCCTGAAAATAATTGCGCTGAATCAACGAGCAATCGATTGGTGTTATCTTTTAAATTATATTCCCATAAATCATAGCGGTTATAGTCATCTGCTTTACCTTGTAAGTAGGTAACACGGCTACCATCGGGAGAAAACTTAAGTTGTACCGGAGATTTGCCAGCTAAGCTTGGATCATCAAATATGCGCTCAAGCGTTAACGGCTTTGCTTGAGCGCTTAACGCGCCCGCCATCAGGGGGATTGCCAGTGAGAGGTGTTTTAGTTTTTTTAACACAGGATTGCCTTTACTTACATAAAATTACCCCCGATGGTAAAGCACAAGCGTGTGCAACTGCAACTAAATGCTATAAAGTGTGAAGTAAAATAACCTAAGGATTTAACATGCGCGAAACATCATTTACCTTAGCCCCAGAGCTGACAAGAGATTGTATTGAACTGGCCGATTGGCCTCTTTGTAAGGTATTACTACTAAATGACAGCCAATACCCATGGTTTATATTAGTTCCTAGAATAGCGGGTTTAAAAGAGATAATAGATTTAACCGAGCAGCAACAAATCACTTATTTACAAGAGTCGGCTAAGCTCAGCCATTTATTAATTGAGGTGTTTAATCCTGATAAGTTAAATGTGGCCGCGCTTGGCAATATGGTTCCGCAATTACATATTCATCATATAGCGCGTTTTAAAACAGATATTGCATGGCCTGCGCCGGTATGGGGCAAGTTTCCAAGTGTCCCTTATACTAATGAGCAGATAGAGCAATTAAAAACGCATTTTTAAAATCAGAATGGGTTACTTTGAGGAGATAGTATGAAATTAATAAAACAACTCTGCACTAGTGTATTTATAGCAGCCATTGCTGTTTCAACAGTAATAGCGAGCGAGCAGCCGGTAGCTACGGATGTAGTAAATAACGTTAGCATTAAAAACTTTGCAGCACATAACAACCTGATTTTTTCAGCAGCGCAACCGACTAAAGAGCAGTTTAAGCAATTATCGCAAGCCAAGGTAAAGCATGTTATTAATTTACGTGCAGCAGATGAGCAAGACTGGGATGAAGGCGCGTTAGTCAACTCTTTAGGAATGAGCTACCACTTAATTGAGATTGCGGGTGCAAAAGACGTAAACACTGATAATGCAAAGCAGTTAGCCAATCTTTTAGAGCAACTTAAAGGTGAGTCGGTGGTTGTTCATTGTGCAAGTAGCAACCGTGTTGGCGCGTTAATGGCTATTTCAGCCCATCAGCAAGGTACAGATATAAAGTATGCGATTGAAATCGGTAAGCAGTGGGGAATGGCAAGCCTTGAACCGGTTGTACGCAAAGTGATGAATGACAAATAAGCATTCTGATAAGTAATAAAAAAGCGTTACAATGTAACGCTTTTTTATTTAATTAGCTTTTGTTAATTAAGGCCAAGCACATCTTTGCCTTGTTTAAAGGTCACATCTACAGGGATGTTCGCTTTGCTTAACTTTTCTAAATCTTTAGCAAGTTCCGCTTTAATATCGCCATGAGTGGCAATAAGTTGATCTACTTTTTCGTAATCACCGTCACCTTGTAGAGTTAAAATAAGGCGCGATAACTTTGCCATAGCATCCCCCATTTTATCCATGTTGATGCTATAAAGCCCGTCTTCATTTTTAGAAAAAGCACCTTCTTGAGCAAAAAAGTTAAAGCGGATCATGTTTGCTTTACCATGTGCACTTGAGGCACCGAAACGCACTGAGCGGAAAATACCCGCCATAAAGGTGGTGTAGTAATCTTCTAACGTCCCTTCAGTGATCTCACCTTTTTTAAGTAACTGTTCAACCATGTATAAACCAAGAATATCGGCTTTACCTTCTTCTAAAGCACTAGCGTGTTCTTGAAGTGATTGGCGAACGGTACCTTTACCCGTTAAGGTGTTTTTAATCCCTAAACCGTGAGCCACTTCATGGAACATGGTATTGGCAAAAAATGCATCAAAGGTAATGTGTTTGCGTTGCTCTGGCACAATTAACTGCTCTGAGATAGGCACTAAAATTTTATCAAACTTCGCACGCATTGCGTTTTTAAGCTGTAAACGACGTGTGCCTTTTTCTAATTGCACTTGCTCATCATTGGGCAAGTTAATTGCAATGGTTTTACTGCCAGCATTTGAGTGCCCAGCATAATAAACAACATCATAGGCATTTAAGTCGGCATCTGAGCCCGGTACTTCTTGCTTGTATTTGCTATCGACAGGTAAGCCTTTTTGCAGCTCAGGTAAAAACGCTGCAAATTTCGCTAGTCGCTCGCTCCACTTTAAATCTTTAATAAGAACATACGATTCATAAGCTGCGCGGTAACCAAATAATTGGTCTTCGTAGTTTTCAATTGGGCCAATAACCACATCAATTGGATTATTTTTCATATCCATCCAAGCGAAGTCAGAGGCTTGGAAGTCATCGCTTTGTATTGCGTCAGCTCGTAAGTTTAAGTAGTTGGCGAATTCTTGATCGTCGGCTAGTTTGCTGGCTTCTCTAAGTAACTCTGCAGCTTGAGCAAGCTCTACTGCATACTCTTCTGAATAAGGTGTGCTGTATAAATTACCAAGCTCATCGCGTTTAATCAGTGAGTAAAGACCTGTTTTATCTTTTACATCAGCGTTAGTAAGCTCTTCTTTGGTGATGTCGGCTGGGTAAAAGCCTGCACCAAGCGGTTTTTCTTTATAGCCTGATAAGAATACTTCATCGCCGTTTAAGCGATCCCATGGGCCATAGTTAATATCAGCAAACTGACGTACTTTTTCATCATCTAGTTGTGCTAAAAAGTCTTTTTTATCTTTACCAAATGCTTGCTTCCAGAATAAATCATCCATAATTTTTGAAGCATCAATAAGTTTAGCTACCATAGCTTTTTGATTGTCAGACAAGTGTGATAAGTCACTTTGTAAACTAAAGTCTGTGTATATGTCTAAGCGTTGACGGTCAATATTAATAAGCGCTGGCCCAGAAGGCGTTTGAGAAGCCGTTGGCGCTGAGCTTTGCGGCGTATTACTTGAAGACGGTGCTTGCTCAGAGCAGGCACTAAGAAAAACGATGCCAGAGAGCAGTATTGCTTGGCTAATTTTATTTAAGATCATTATATTGCCTTTAAAAAGTCTATTTTATAACTTGTATACTGTAAGTTAAGGTACTGAAGCGTGTTAATGTGCCTTAGCATGTTTGCATTAAAGCAAAACCCACTAGCAAATAGCAAGTATTAGGCGTTAGTGCGCATAAATCAGTGAGGCACTAGTAAATAATCAATAATTATCTACAATTTTTTCTACTTTGGGTATATGTTTAGTACTGCTAAGCTTTGAAATAATTAATAATATAAGACTTGCTGTAAAGTGTAGGTCATTAAGCAAAGGGATATTTTATGTCTACAGAAAATGCCTTACTCACAATTTTGGTTGACAGAATTAACAACGACACACTGGTGTTACCTACGTTACCAGAGGTAGCGATTAAGGTTCGTCAAGCCGCTGACAATCCAGATGTAAATTTGATGCAAATGTCAGATGCAATAGCACATGACCCTGCACTGTCTGCGCGAATGATTAAAGTAGCAAATAGTGCCATTATGGGTCGTGCTGTAAAGGTGTCTAACTTACATCAAGCAGTGACACGTATTGGCTTAAGGCAAATAAAAAATATAGCTACAGCCATGGCAATGGAGCAGCTGTTTGTATCTAATAATGAGCTAATAAAGGGATACATGGGCAAGGCGTGGCAAAAAACGCTGCATGTGGCCTCGCATTCTATTTCATTGATGGAGTTTTATTTAAAAAGAAATACTCACACTTCGCTTAACCGTGATGCCATTACACTAGCTTCATTGGTTTATAATATTGGGGTGTTACCGATTTTAACTGAGGCTGAGCGACACCCAGAAGTGTTTGCCAATCCGAGTTTTTTAGCGCACGCAATTCAACGCTTAAGCGGTAAAATTGGCGGCTCAATTATGAAAGCATGGGAATTCCCAGACGTGTTTGCAGAAGTTGCACAGCACTGGGCTGATGTTAACTATCGCTCTACTGAAGTGAGTTACATCGACTTTATTCGCATTGGTGCAATCCTTGAGGGAACCCTACAAGTATCAGATAAATCTGCGGCGCTACAAACCTATATTGATAAAGGCATTTTTCCTTCATTAGAAATGTTAGAGAGTGAGGAATACTTGCATATGGTTGAAGACGTAAAAGAAATGTTTAGCTAAATTTTTGAACAATAAAAAGCACGATTAGTATCGTGCTTTTTTATTTGTTTAATAAAGCTTTTACGCTAAATCGTCTGCATCACCTAAGCCTTGAGTAAGCTCTTCAAGAAGCAGTTTTATTTCCTCAGATGCAAGAATAAAGTCAGCGTCTAGTTTAACCGCCATATCTTCTTTAGGAATATCGGCATTTTCTTCTTTAAGTGTTTCGCTATAGCTTAAACGTTTAATTGAACCATCGTTTTGTAGCATAAACTTAACGCGTTCTTGCCAATCCAAGGCAAGCTTAGTGACGCGTTTACCACTTTCAAGGTGCGATTTTACTTCGTCACACGCTAAGTCATGGCCTTTAAGCTTAACTTGGGCTCCACTGTCATCCGCTTCTTCAAGCTCAGCATCAGAGCCTATAGCGAAGCCCTCTGGAGTACTAAAGTTAGTAAGCCAGTCAGTTAAAAACACATCTAAATCATAGTTAGCAAACGCAGGAACAACGGGTAGCGTACCTAATGATTTACGTAGTAACGCCAGAAGCTCTTCAGCTTTATTAAAGCTTGCGCTATTAACTACAACCCAACCATTTTCCTGGTCTATGAACGCAAACTGTAGGCTCGACTTTTTAAATGCTTGTGGCAGTAGCGTGTGCAAGATGTTTTCTTTTAATTCATCTTTTTCTTTTTTCTTTACTGGTCGATTTTCTTCAGCTTCAATCTGATCAACCTTCTCTGCAACAAGCTCATTTATTACAGATGCCGGTAACACTTTCTCTTCACGCTTGGCACACACTAAAATGCTTTTTTGTGAAAAGTGAGACAAAGTTTCACCATGTTTACCAAATGCTTTTGTCCAGCCAAATGTCGCCAACTCTTGGCCAGTACATGGACGAAATAGATCTTGTTCTAACGCCTTGTCAAAGTCTTCTTGAGTGTACGAAACGTCTTGTTTAAAGCGATAGCATATAAGGTTACTAAACCACATAGGGAAATGATCCATTTAAAAAATTTGTGCAATCATAGCAATAAAAGCCGCTTCTAGAAACGGCTAATCGAGTTTAAAAAGTGGCAGGGGGGATGACATATTTTTAGGGAACGAAATTCGGTAATGTAACCCTTGGTCGGGTTCACTGCTGACTTCAATTTTGCCATTGAGTGTTTGTTTTACGAGGTTAAAAATAATGTGAGCACCTAAGCCGCTGCCACCTTCATCACGCTTTGTGGTGAAGAATGGGTCAAATAAACGCTTAAGTTGTGCCGGTTTCAACCCGATACCATTATCTTGGTAATTAATGACTAAGTCGTTTTCATCGGTATTTACATCTATGGTAATTTGGCCACTGTTTATATTTTCAAAGCCATGCAGTAATGAATTCATAATTAAGTTAGTAAATATTTGGCTGATCACCCCCGCAGGTAAATTAATAATTAAATCATCAGGGCAATGCAGGCGAATGCTATGGGATGTTTTTTTAATTTGCGGGTGTAAAGAACGTATAACCTCATTAATGTAATCCTTAAAGTTAATGGTTCTTAGCGCCTCACTGGCTTGATCAACTGCGATTTGTTTAAAGCTCGTGATTAAGTCAGATGCGCGCTCTAAATTGTGAGAGAGTAGCTGAGCACTTTGTGCAGCATCATTAATAAAGCTCTCCAGTGCTGAAGAGGATAGCGATTTGTTTTTAAACGCAGTTTCTATTTCAGTTAAACGCTCATGTAAAAATGAAGTCGCAGTTACGCCGATACCAATAGGGGTATTAATTTCATGAGTAATACCCGCCACTAAACCGCCTAATACCGCCATTTTTTCTGAGCCAACAAGCTGCTCTTGCGCAAAGCTTAGTTCATCGAGTGAGTTTTGTAGTTGGGTTTGTTTACTTAGCAGCTCTTGCTCAGTTTGCTTTCGTAGGTCAACTTCTTCAGTTAATACTGCTTTTTGGCGTTCGAGTTCATATTTTTGTTGCTGTAGGTCGATCATTGCTTGGCTAAGGTTTGATGTTTTACGCGCTACATCTTGTTCAAGCTGCAAATTTTGTTGATCTAGTTTTTGATTACTTTCGATTAGGTCATTCTGGGTTTGCTTTAACTCTTTTTTATACTCAACAACTTTAGAGATCAAATTGTTAAAAGAGCGCTCCATTACTTTTAGTTCGTTATTTTCGTCAGTGACAATTTTAACGCGCTGGCCATCGAGCTCTTCTAATTCAAGGTATTCAATTTGTTCAGTAAGTTGTGTGAGTGGCTCCGTTAGCAGCTTTCTAAATGCGATTAAAAACAAGATGATTAAAAAGGTGGTTTTAATCATGGCGTTGCCAATTAAAAAGTAAATAGAGAGCATGATGCGACTAAAGATCACGTCGCGGCTAGAAAATAAAGTCACATCACCTACTTGGGTGGCGCGACCTGAAAATTCAAAAATAAGCGGAAATGTATAACCAAATAAACCTGCTTTGGCGTCTTCTACAATCACGTCTTCTTGGACAAGTTGCTGACTATATAGGTTGTGAATGTTTAGCGCGCGGCCTAATTGAGAAATAATAGCGCCGTTATCATCACGAATAATAACCCCTTCAACCATAGGTATATCAAGTAATCCTTCTGCGGTTGTTGTGGTTTGTTTTATATTTAACTCCCAAATTGCTCGGGTTAGACTTCTACCAAATGTTTTTTGCAGTGTGCCGAGCTCATCGCGTATGTAATCTTTGGTATTAACATACTCTGCGAAGATTTGTCCGCAGGTCACCACAAAAGTCAGTATAAAATAAACCGATAAAACTCGTGTGAGTAACTTTGTTGAAAGACTTTTTTGCGGCATGAGGGACTTGTATTTCCTTTAATTATTCAACTATTAGTGTACGCTTATAAACATTAGTTAATAAATCATTAAAAATAAACATATATTTTATTATATTGTTATTTTGCGATCTTAAATAAGGATTACCTCATGAACTTAACAATCAAGCATAGTGTGTTTCGCTAGTTTGTTTTCAAATTAGGTAGAGTTATTTTGCTAATTTTTATTGTGCATTAATGCACTTTATTGATAACGTTAGTAAAAGATACAGTAAATAACCTGCTCGCTACTTATGTTGGTTATATTTTTGACTTTTTGCTGCCTGAGTAAGCAAATTAATTTTAGCGTGGGTTTAGGTGTTTTATATGAGTTTAATTAAATTGTCATTATGATGCGTTTTTCTATTTTAGTCTGTGATGACTCAACTGTTGCTCGTAAACAAGTGATCCGCTGTTTAAATGAGTGTATTGATGCTGATATTCAACAGGCAACCAATGGTAAAGAAGCCTTGGCGTTATTACACCATAAGCATTTTGATCTCTTATGCCTCGATTTAACCATGCCTGAAGTGGATGGGATTGCAGTGCTTGAGCAGGTCAAAGCAAATAAAATAGAAACTTATGTATTGGTAATTTCTGCAGATATTCAACAAAAAATGCGAGATCGCGTAGCGCAACTCGGCGCAATCGATTTTATTCACAAACCGATTAATAAAGCACAACTTAACGACGTTTTGCATAAGTTTGGCATTTATTAATAAAATTCATGATGAAAAAGACTGTTTTATCTTCTAATTTAGGGTTGACAGAATAGCCTTTGTTAAGGCAGTCTTAAGCTATGAAAACATTTAGTCTTGTAACGACCATTATTATTACAACCACCATTCTTACTGGATAGTGGCATAGGTCGGTGCAACAAATTTAAAGGCCTGTGTTCACTTAGAACACAGGCCTTTTTTCGTTTTATGGAATGAGGAAACATAAAAATGCGCGTTTTAAAATTTGGTGGCTCATCGCTCGCTGACTTTGCCTGTTTAGAGCAAGTAGCTGCTCTAGCTAAGGCACAATTAAAAGATGAAATGTTACTGGTGCTTTCAGCGCCTGGCGGTATGACAGATTCGCTTGTTGCGCTGGCTAGTGCAGCAGAGCAGGGGCTGGATTTCAACCCGTTGTGGGATGCACTTGTTACCCGCTGCAATGCTTTAAAAGCAGCTGTAGAGGAAAAACAAGGAACAGTTCAAAACTGGCCAGACTTTAACGAATTGAAAAATAAGCTTGATGGGGTTGCACTTATTAAGTGTTGCCCAGACAAAATCAGGGCTTTTATTATTAGCTTTGGTGAACGTGTTAGCGTATCGCTAATGCAAAGCTTACTAGCCGATCATAACGCGCATTATTTACAAGCAACAGACTGTATTGTTTCAACGGGTGGACACATTGACGCTGAGGCCGATTTAGTCGCCAGTAAAGCCCGTTTTCAAGCGGTACTAAAAGAGTCGCCAGCAACGGTTTACATCATGCCTGGATTTACTGCAAGTAATGATAAAGGTGAGCTCACAACACTTGGTCGAAATGGCTCTGATTATTCAGCGGCGATTGCTGCAGCGTGTTTAGAGGCGCAAGTGTGCCAAATATGGACTGACGTTGATGGTGTATACAGCGCCGATCCGCGTTATATCAAAAAAGCCACTAAGGTTGATTTCCTATCTTACAAAGAGGCGATGGAGCTTTCTTATTTTGGCGCTAAAGTGTTGCACCCTAAAACTATCCTACCGTGTGCAAAAGCTGGAGTGCCATGCGAAATTAAAAACACTCATAACCCAGATGCACAAGGCTCATTAATTAGTAACGATACGGTATCTGATGAGCCAGTAAAAGCACTCTCAAGCCTACAAAACTTAGCTATGTTGACCGTTTCAGGTCCTGGTATGAAGGGCAAAGTGGGTATGGCATCGAAAGTATTTAATGCATTAGCGCATGATAACGTGTCAATCGTCCTGATCACTCAATCATCATGTGAATTTAGCATCAGTTTTTGTGTTCATGAAAGTGATTTAAACCTAGCGTTAAGTGCGTTGCAAGTGGCCTTTGACTTAGAGTCAAAAGCTGGCTTAATTGAGCCGGTAAATGTGCAACGTAATTTAGCAATAGTAACGTTAGTGGGCGATAACATGCGCGCTCATAAAGGCTTAGCGGCTAAGTTTTTTGCATCGCTTGCTCAAGCACAAGTTAACATTGTTGCTATAGCGCAAGACTCAACTGAAAGCGCTATTTCTGCGGTTATTGACGGTGAGTTGTGTAATGACGCGGTTAAAATCTGTCATGAAAACTTTTTCACTCATGTGCCTTCAATCGATGTGTTTTTATTGGGATGTGGCTTAGTCGGTCAAGAGCTAATAAACCAGCTTGAACGTCAACAAGCATGGCTTGAAAAGCGAAATATTAAATTAAACCTATACGGTGTGGCTAATTCTCGTCAATTACACCTTGATGGTGAAGGCATTGCTTTTGATGATTGGCAACAAAAACTAACGCAATCAGAGCAAGCATTTGATTTAAAATTAGTAGAACAGTTTGTTAAGCAAAACCACTTGGTTAACCCTGTGCTAGTTGATTGTACTTCATCAGATGCCTTGGCTTCGCAATACGTCGATTTTTTAAATGCGGGTTTCCACGTTGTGGCTGCCAATAAAAAAGCCACCACGAGCTCATATACGTATTACCAAGATTTAATAGCAGCTACACATAAAAATAATCGTAAGTTTTTATACGAAACTAACGTAGGTGCAGGTTTACCTGTAATCGATAACTTGCAATCACTCTTTGGTGCTGGCGATGAATTACTTGAGTTTAGTGGTATTTTATCAGGCTCGCTTTCATACATGTTTGGTGCACTAGAAGATGGTTTATCACTTTCTGAAGCAACAATTAAAGCCAAAGAAAGCGGGTTTACAGAGCCCGATCCGCGCGATGACTTATCGGGAACTGACGTAGCACGTAAACTACTTATCATTGCCCGCGAAGCAGGTATGCAATTAGAGCTTAGCGATATTGAAGTGGAGTCGGTGTTACCACAAGGCTTCGCCCAAGGTGACAATGTTGAACAGTTTATGGCAAAGCTACCAAGTCTGGATGCTGACTTTAACGACCGTATTCAAAGTGCAGCGAGTGAAGGTAAAGTACTTCGCTACGTAGGCACAATTAAAAATGGTCACTGTAAGGTCGGAATCGAAGCCGTGGATTCATCACACGCATTAAGTGTAATTCGTGATGGTGAAAATGCGCTGGCTATTTTAAGCCAATACTACCAACCGCGTCCGTTTGTAATTCGTGGTTATGGGGCAGGCTCTGCAGTAACTGCTGCGGGTGTATTTGCCGATATTCTTAAAACACTATCACGCTAGGGGGCGGTTATGATTGAAGTTTATGCGCCAGCCTCCATTGGTAATTTTACGGTTGGCTTTGACTCCCTCGGTGCGGCGTTAGCCCCGATTGATGGCAGCTTGCTGGGGGATGTGGTTACTATTTGTGAAGCGCCTCGTGATGAGTTTATTTGTAGTGGCGAATACGCCCATAAACTCCCAAGCGATGCGAATGAAAACTTAGCGTATCAATGTTTAGTGCATTTTCGTACACATGTAGCACCGAATATGCCAGCCGTAAAATTAGAGTTGAAAAAAAACCTGCCTATAGGGTCTGGGTTAGGCTCAAGTGCTTGCTCTGTTGTTGCGGCATTTGCAGCGCTGGATAAGTTTGCTCAAACTAATTTAAGCCAAGTTGAGTTAATAGAGCTAATGGCCGATTTTGAGGGCTTGGTAAGCGGTGGACGTCATTATGACAATATCACTCCTTGTTATCTTGGTGGCTTACAATTAACGGGCGACTTAATTCCAAATAAATCAATAGCGTTACCTGTTGATGAAAACTGGTATTACGTTGCCGCATTTCCTGGCTTTTCGCTCAATACCGCAAAGGCACGCTCTGTTTTACCAAAAGAGCTAAGTATGCATGCGGGGGTTGAGTTTGCGCAGCGATTATCGGCTTTTAGCAGTTTATTACTGACTTCACGTTTTGATGAGGCGCTTTGTATTATGCAAGACAATATTGCTGAACCACATCGTGCGCCACTAATAAATGGTTTTGATCAAGCCAAACTTAGTTTGCCAGAACTCGGTGCTGAAGTGGTGAGTATTTCAGGCGCAGGGCCGACCTTGTTTAGTGTATGTAAAACGCTTGAAGCGGCAGAGCAATGCGCGCAGTGGCTAGAGGAAAATTACATCAACGAGCAAGGTTTTTGCCATATTTGTAAATTAGATAACGACGGCACGCGTCAATTAAATGTTTTATAGGATAAAGAGTCATGCAATTACATAATTTAAAAGAATATTCACAAAAAGTGTCGTTTGTTGAAGCTGTAAAAACAGGACTAGGGCGTAATCAAGGTGTGTTTTTTCCAGAGTCGTTAGCGCCATTAAGTGATGTTGATGCATTACTAGATATGGACTTTGTTACTCGCAGCGGCAAAATTTTATCGCACCTTATTGGTGACGAGCTACCAAGTGATACTGTTGCCCAGATGGTTAAGAATGCGTTTAACTTTCCGGTTAAGCTGGTGGAAGTTGAAGACAATACCTATTGCTTAGAGTTATTCCATGGCCCAACACTGGCATTTAAAGATTTTGGTGGCCGTTTTATGGCCGAGTGCTTAGCGCAATTTAATCAAGGCGAAAAAGTGACAATATTGACAGCAACATCGGGTGACACCGGGGCTGCAGTCGCACATGCTTTTTATAAAAAACCAAATATTGATGTCGTTATTTTATACCCTAAAGGTAAAATTTCATTAGCGCAGCAAAAGTTATTTACAACGCTTGGTGACAACATTCACTGTTATGCGATTGAGGGTAGTTTTGATGATTGCCAAGAATTGGTTAAAAAATCATTTTTAGATGAAGAGCTAAAATCGAAGTTAGGTTTAAACTCTGCAAATTCAATCAACATTAGCCGTTTAGTTGCGCAGGTGTGTTATTACTTTGAAGCCATTGCACAGCTGCCAAAAGAAAAGCGTGCTACAGCGCATATTTCAGTACCGAGTGGTAACTTTGGTAATGTGTGTGCGGCTATGATTGGCGCTGTTATTGGTATGCCAGTAGGTAAACTAAGCGCGACTACGAACCAAAACGACACAGTACCGCGCTTTATGCTTGATAAAAATTGGACGCCTAATGCGACAATTGAATCGCTTTCAAATGCAATGGATGTGAGTAAACCTAATAACTGGCCGCGAGTACAAACTATGCTAGATAATAACTGGTTTAGTTATGACAATTTTTATTCTGTTAGTGTGGATGAGCAAAGCACAAAATCAGTGATGAAAAAAATTCAACAGCTTGGCTATATTGCAGAGCCTCATACCGCGATTGCCTACCAAGGGCTTATTGAAAATAAAGCAACAGATGCTGCAGGTATCTTTTTAGCGACTGCACACCCAGCTAAATTTAAAGAAAGCGTTGAAGAGGTACTAAATACCGAAATAGCCATGCCAAAACCGCTAGCAGATGCGCTTGCAAAACCGTGTTTAGCCACTGATATGCACAACGATTATGATGTTTTGCGTACAGAATTGTTTAAAAAGCTTGCCTAAAAAAGGCAGATAATAAAAGCGGCTTAGGCCGCTTTTTTTGTCTGTTTATGCATCGCTTAAGACATAACGCATAAGCTATATAAATGTAGTAAATAAAATTCATTTAAAATTGTTATTAGTTTATAAAAAAATATCATCATCAAAATGCTGTGAAATAGTCTCAATCCCTGTTTAAATATCCTCAACTTAAGAGCGTAGGCAAAACGTCGTTTTAAGCGTACAATAAAGCCTCTAAAAAATACCCATACACGTTGCCCAGGAGACCCCAATGTTAGAACGTAGCATGAATATTTCGGACTTTGATCCAGAGTTATTTGACGCGATGAGCAAAGAAACATCACGTCAGGAAGAGCATATTGAGTTAATTGCATCTGAAAACTACTGTAGCCCACGCGTACTTGAAGCGCAGGGTTCTCAGCTGACTAACAAATACGCTGAAGGTTACCCGGGCAAACGTTACTACGGTGGCTGTGAGCACGTAGACGTGGTTGAGCAACTTGCTATTGACCGCGCAAATGAATTATTTGGTACAGATTACGCAAACGTGCAACCTCATGCCGGTTCACAAGCTAATGCTGCTGTTTTCCAAGCTCTTTTAAACCCACTTGATACTGTATTAGGCATGAGCCTAGCGCACGGTGGTCACTTAACACACGGCTCACACGTAAACTTCTCAGGTAAAACATACAACGCAATTCAGTATGGCCTTAACGAAGAAACTGGCGAAATTGATTACGCACAAGTTGAAGCGTTAGCACTTGAGCACAAACCAAAAATGATCATTGCTGGTTTTTCTGCTTACTCAGGTATTGTTGATTGGGCTAAGTTCCGTGAAATTGCAGACAAAGTAGGTGCTTACTTATTTGTTGATATGGCGCACGTTGCAGGTTTAATTGCTGCGGGTGTTTACCCAAGCCCAGTACCATTTGCTCACGTTGTAACAACCACAACACACAAAACATTAGCGGGTCCTCGCGGTGGTTTAATCATCTCTGCGTGTGGCGATGAAGAAATTTACAAAAAGCTAAACAGCGCTGTTTTTCCAGGTGGCCAAGGTGGTCCTTTATGTCATGTTATTGCTGCTAAAGCGGTTGCATTTAAAGAAGCACTTCAACCTGAGTTTAAAACATACCAAGCACAAGTTGTTAAAAATGCACAAGCAATGGTTGCCGTATTACAAGAGCGCGGCTACAAAGTAGTATCGGGTAAAACTGACAACCACTTATTCTTACTTGATTTAATCGACAAAGATATCACAGGTAAAGATGCAGATGCTGCCCTAGGTAATGCGAATATCACGGTTAACAAAAACTCAGTACCGAACGATCCTCGTTCACCATTTGTTACTTCTGGTTTGCGTATTGGTTCACCAGCAATCACTCGTCGTGGCTTTAAAGAAGCAGAGTCAAAAGAGTTAGCGGGCTGGATCTGTGACGTACTAGACAACATCGAAGATGAGTCAGTACAAGCGCAAGTAAAAGAAAAAGTGAAAGCAATTTGTGCAAAATTACCTGTTTACGCTTAATCCAAGAGTAAAATAGTAATTTAGATCACAACTGCACACATTTTTGTTATGATAATGGCCGCTATAATAGCGGCCATTTTTTGTTTTTAAAACGGAAACACACAGTTATGCATTGCCCATTTTGCACCGCCAAAGATACTAAAGTTATTGATTCTCGCCTTGTCGGCGGGGGACACCAAGTACGTAGACGCCGTGAATGTAATGAGTGCCACGAACGATTTACCACCTTTGAAGGGGCTGAATTAGTGATGCCGCGAGTTATTAAGCAAGATGGCAGTCGTGAACCGTTCAATGAAGATAAGTTACTAAATGGCTTAACCCGCGCTCTTGAAAAACGTCCCGTAAGTACCGAACAAGTTGATGAAGTCGTTAATATAATTAAATCTCAGCTACGAGCCACCGGCGAACGTGAAGTGTCTAGCCATTTAGTGGGTGAGTGCATTATGGAAGCGCTGAAAAAGTTAGATAAAGTAGCTTATGTAAGGTTTGCCTCAGTATATCGCTCGTTTGAAGATATACGTGAGTTTGGTGAAGAAATAGCCCGCTTAGGAGAGTAGTAATGACCATGCAAAGCTCGTTTTCAGAGGATGATAAACGTTATATGGCACGTGCCATTGAGCTGGCAAAAAAAGGGCGCTTTACCACCACTCCTAATCCTAATGTAGGCTGCGTACTAGTAAAAAATAATAAAATAATAGCTGAAGGGTTTCATCAATTAGCAGGGCAAGGTCATGCTGAAGTTAATGCTTTGGCTGAGGCCGGTGAGAATGCTAAAGGTGCAACCGCTTATGTAACCCTAGAGCCTTGCAGTCATTATGGTCGCACACCGCCTTGCGCTGAAGGGCTAAAGGCCGCGGGTGTAAAAAAAGTGGTTGCTGCTATGGTTGACAGCAACCCGCAAGTTGCAGGAAAAGGCCTGAAAATTTTAGCGGATGCGGGTATAGAAGTCGCTTACGGATTACTTGAAGAGCAAGCGCGGGCATTAAATTTAGGCTTTTTTAAACGAATGGAGCAGGGGTTACCCTTTGTAACCTGCAAAATGGCCGCCAGTATTGATGGTAAAACGGCGCTTAAAAACGGCCAAAGTAAATGGATAACCGGGCCTGCTGCGCGCCAAGATGTGCAACTATATCGTGCTCAGAGCTGTGCAATTTTAACCGGTGCCGATACAGTCTTGATGGATGATGCAAAACTAAATGTACGCCCAGAAGAACTTCCGGTTTCTTTACCGACCAATTTACCACTGCGCCAACCTGTTCGCGTTATTATTGATTCCCAAAACAGACTTACCCCTGAACTTGCCTTATTTTCAATTCAAAGTGAGGTGATAATATTTACCACCAAGGTTGATAAATCGCATCAGTGGCCTCATTTTGTTAAACAGATCGAAGTCCCCGAAAAGAACAATAAAGTAGACTTACAAGCAGTGCTGCAAAAGCTAGCGCAATTACAGTTTAATAATGTGTGGTTAGAAGCGGGTGCCACATTGGCCGGAAAAATGGCTGAACTTGATTTAATTGATGAGTTTGTTTTTTACATTGCCCCTAAATTAATGGGCAGCGATGCTAAAAGTTTACTGAATTTCCCAGAGTTAATGAGTATGCAAAATACCATTAATTTAACTTTTAATGAGTGTGTGCCAATCGGTGATGATTTACGTATCACAGCACACAAAAAAGCTCATTAATTATTTTATATAAAGAGTAGCACTATGTTTACTGGAATAGTTGAAGCGACAGGTAAAATTGCGTTATTACAAAAAAAACAAGGTGATTTAGCTATTCGTATCCAAAGTAAAAACCTTGATATGAGTGATGTTAAGTTAGGTGACAGTATTGCAACCAATGGTGTGTGCCTCACGGTTGTTGATAAGCATATAGATGGCTTTAGTGCTGACTTATCAAATGAAACGATTAGCTTAACGGGGTTTGCACATTACGCATTAGGGCAAACAGTTAACTTAGAAAAGGCGATGCAACCTGTATCGCGCCTCGGAGGTCATTTAGTGTCTGGTCATGTCGATGGTATTGCCACTATCACAGCAATAAATACCAATGCGCGAGCAACTGAATATTGGTTAGCCACCGACGAAAATTTAATGAAATACATTCCTTATAAAGGGTCTGTATGTATTGATGGTATTAGCCTAACGGTCAATGCGGTTGAAGGTAATAAATTTAAACTAACGATTGTGCCCCACACCAGCGGGCAAACGACCATAGCCGATTTTCAAGTCGGTACCAAAGTGAATCTAGAGGTCGACCAAATAGCACGTTATTTAGAGCGCCTTGTAAAGGGAGCTGAGCATCCTACTGGTTCAGATATTTCGATGAGCTTACTCGCTAAAGCGGGCTTTATAAAATAACGATATTGACAACTTATACGAGCAACTTATGAATTTAAACAGCGCACAAGAAATAATAGATGACATTAAAGCCGGTAAAATGGTTATTTTAATGGACGATGAAGACAGAGAAAATGAAGGCGATTTAATTATTGCTGCTGAGCACATTAGTGCAGAAGCAATTAACTTTATGGCGACTCATGGCCGTGGGTTAATTTGTTTAACCATGACTCAAGAGCGTTGCTCGCAACTTGATTTACCGCTGATGGTTAAAAATAATGGTGCCGCGTTCTCGACCAACTTTACTATGTCTATTGAAGCGTCAAAAGGGGTTACAACGGGTATTTCTGCAGCGGATCGTGCTCGTACTGTTCAAGCTGCCATTGCTAAAGGCGCTGTGCCAAGTGATATTGTACAACCTGGGCATATTTTCCCTATTATGGCGCAACCTGGCGGCGTATTAACGCGCGCAGGGCACACTGAAGCTGGCTGTGATTTAGCGCGTTTAGCGGGACTTGAGCCGTCATCAGTGATTGTAGAAATTCTGAATGAAGATGGCACCATGGCGCGCCGCCCTGATTTAGAAGTATTTGCTAAGCAACATGATATTAAAATTGGCACCATTGCTGATTTAATCGAATACCGTAACTTAAATGAAACCACTATTGAGCAAGTTGCAAAATGTAAATTGCCAACTGAGCATGGCGAATTTGACTTAGTAACTTACAAAGACACCATTGACGGGCAGCTGCACTATGCATTGCTTAAAGGTGAAATAAAACAACAAGAACCAACGTTAGTGCGAGTGCACTTACAAAGTACCTTTAACGATATTTTACTCTCTGATCGTAATGCTGATCGTAGTTGGGGATTATCGCAAGCAATGGCGTATATAGCTGAGCATAATGGCGCTTTAGTCATCTTAGGTAAGCAAGAAAGCACTGACGAATTAGAAGCGACTGTTAAAGCATTCGCTGCAGCTGATGCTGGCGAGAGTGTAACGCCACGCAAATTCCAAGGTACTTCACGTACCGTAGGTGTAGGCTCGCAAATTTTGGCTGATTTAGGTATCCAAAAAATGCGTTTGATGAGTTTACCGAAAAAATATCATGCATTATCAGGCTTCCATTTAGAAGTTGTTGATTACGTAGAGCCACAATAATTACACGCTAGGCTATTATTTTATTTATGTGGTATAATGCGCAGCAATTTTTGCGCAACCGAAATCGCTTAAACTTATTTTTAGGGTTATCAAATGAAAATTATTGAAGGTAATAAATACGCTCCAGGCAAAAAGTTTGCCATTGTCATTTCTCGTTTCAATGACTTTATTGGTAGTAGCTTGCTTGCAGGTGCTGTTGATGAGCTAAAACGTACTGGTGGAGTATCAGAAGATGATATTACCGTAATTTACGTACCAGGTGCGGTTGAATTACCTTTAGCAGCGAAACGCGTTGCAGCAAAAAAAGAATATGATGCAATTATCGCCTTAGGTGTAGTGATCAGAGGGGGCACGCCTCACTTTGATCTCGTCGCTGGCGAGTCAAATAAAGGGCTTGCACAAGTATCACTTGAGTATGATATCCCGGTTGCATTTGGCGTATTAACCACTGAAAGCATTGAGCAAGCAATTGAGCGCGCAGGTACCAAAATGGGTAACAAAGGCGGCGAAGCTGCTTTAGGTGCGCTTGAAATGGTTAATGTGTTAGATAAAATTTAAGTTTAAGGAATTTTTGTGAAACCAGCAGCAAGACGTAAAGCACGTATCTTAGCACTTCAAGCCGTGTATTCATGGCAATTAAGCGGCAATGCAATTGCCGATATCGAACAACAAATGTTGATCGAAAACGATGTGACTAAAATTGATGTTGAATATTTTAAAGATTTAGCGCGTGGAGTTGCAGTAAACCACAAGCAACTAGACGAAGCTGTATCGCCTCATTTAACTCGTCCATTTGATGAATTAGACGAAGTTGAACGTGCTATCTTACGTTTAAGCAGCTACGAGCTTAAATTTCGTGAAGACGTTCCTTACAAAGTGGCTATCAATGAAAGTATTGAATTAGCTAAAATGTTTGGCGCTGAAGATAGCCATAAATTTGTAAACGGTGTACTTGATAAAGCTGTAAAACAGTTACGCAAGTAATAACAACTTTAGCTGAAATTTATTATCAGATGAGTTGTTATAAATAACCGTTAAAAAGGAGAGCCGGCATAGGCCGGCTTTTTTGTGTATGAAGGAATTTGAATTAATTAATCGTTACTTTAAAGGTCGTGGCATTACTCGTCGCGATGTTAATTTAGGGATTGGAGATGACTGTGCGCTTGTCACAGTTCCAGCGAACTGTCAGCTTGCTGTAACCACAGATACCTTAGTTGCTGGGGTGCATTTTTTTCATGATATCTCCCCTCGCGCATTAGGGCATCGAGCTCTTGCTGTTAATTTAAGTGATTTAGCTGCCATGGGCGCAGAGCCTACTTGGGTGTCGGTTGCACTTACGTTACCTAGTATCGATCCACAATGGATTGCTGAGCTGACTGATGGCATGCATGAAATTGCTGAGTACTTTAACGTTCAGATCATTGGTGGTGATACCACTCAAGGTCCACTTAGTATTACTATTTGTGCAAAAGGTACAGTTCCTGAAGGCACAGCATTACGTAGAAGTGGTGCAAAAGTGGGTGATTGGATTTTTGTAACCGGTCCGCTTGGTGATGCTGGGTTGGCGATTGAATCGAAAAAACAAGGCTTATCGATTGCACCTGAACACTTAAAAGATATTAATAAACGTTTAAATTTCCCCACGCCACGTGTAGCTGCTGGGCAAGCGTTACGAGGCTTGGCATCGTCGGCCATTGATATTTCCGATGGGTTACTAGCCGACTTAGGGCATGTGCTAAATTTATCACAAGTTAGTGCCACCATTAATATTGAAAATGTCCCCACCTCAGATGCCATGCAAGCGAGTCTTGATTTTGAGCAGCGACTTCCTTTTGTTCTTAACTATGGCGATGATTACGAGTTACTGTATACCGTTGCTGATAGTAACAAGAGTATGCTAGATATTAAGCTGCGCCAATACGGTGTAGAGGCAAGCTGTATCGGGCAAATAAAAAGTGGTGACGGCAATATAGAGTTATTACACCAAGGTGAGAAGTTTGCTTTTGAACATAAAGGTTTTGAGCACTTTTCCAAGGAGCAGGTTTGAATAAAAACCGATTATTTAATTTAAAACGCCCACATCAATTTTTTGGCTTGGGTTTTGGTACTGGGCTCGCACCAAAAGCACCTGGTACATTTGGCACATTGGCAGCATTACCGTTTATTTTTATTACCATGCATTTTCCGCTATGGTTACAAATTGTATTTGCAGTAGTCATAAGCATCTTTGGTATTTGGGCATGTGGAAAAACCGCCGATGACCTTCAAGTACATGATCATCCCGCAATTGTTTGGGACGAAGTTGCTGGTTACTATATTACTATGATTGGCGCAGCACTTAACTGGCAAACATTACTGGTGGGCTTTTTACTGTTTCGCTTTTTTGATATAGCAAAGCCTGGGCCGATTCGCATACTCGATAAACGTGCCCATGGTGGGTTTGGTATTATGGCCGATGATGTACTTGCAGGTATTTTTTCGCTTATTTGTTTGCAAGCATTGATAAAAGTAGGTTTACTACCCTTTTAATTTATTATTTGTTTAACTAGGTGGCAGCACTATGATGCGATTTTTATTGGTTTGTGTACTTATGCTATGTGCCATGCCAAGTACGGCTTCAATTACTGATTACGTAGTTAAACAATGGAATATCAAAGACGGCTTACCCTCACAATCCCTAAAAAGTGTAGTACAAGATAACCAAGGCTATATGTGGCTTGGCACTCAATTTGGATTAAGCCGTTTTGATGGCAATACCTTCACTAATTATAATACCCAAAATAGTTTATTTTTACCCAGCAATGGTATTAATAAATTATTGATCGATGGAGAAGGATTATTGTGGGTAGGCACTAAAAATGGCCTTGTGGTTATCGATCCTGAAAAGCTAACCGCACAAGAGTTTAATATTAAAGGCCCTGTAAGAGATATTCTTGAAGATTCTCAAGGCAGTATCTGGATAGCAGCTAATGGGCTCTATTATATAGACAGAGGCCAAATAGAACTGCGCGACCAACTAAATAACCCTAGTCCTATTGTAAACGCCACAGCTATCACTCAAATTGTGGGATCGGTCAGTAAAATGGCGCTTTCACCTGAAGGGATTTGGCTGGTTAACGACCGTAATTTATTACGTTTAACGCAAAGCTCGTCTGACTTTTCTAAATTACGCTTAGAACTAACCGCTAAAGTGGCTTTACCCGATCGTTTAGCGCAAACCATTGTTCACGATCTATCGTTTTTAAATGGTAATTTGTACTTAGCTTCTGAGTTAGGGGCTTATTTTTTAGATTTAGATGACGAGCTACGTCCGTTTCCACTTCCCAATGCTAATAACTCAGCTGTGTATAAGTTTATGAGCGACGGCAATGGCGGCTTGTGGATATCAACCTATGGACGTTTATTATTTAGAGCTAAATCTAATGATTGGCAGTGGGTTGAACCAAGCCAGCTAGATCAGAGTATTTGGTTTGCTGATATATTTAGAGATGATGAAAATAACATATGGTTAGCGAGTTTTAGTGAAGGGCTATGGCTTGCTCACGAAGGTCGAATAGAGCGCCATTCTGCCATTTCTAAAATGACCGAAGCGGTAATGGCAATTAGTAAATCACCTGATGGTAAGCTATGGATTGCCAACAAAAGTGGCGTTGGCTATTTTGATGCCGATAAAACTTTTATTAATGTTATTAATAGTGCCAAGTATGGAAATGCCTCGGTACATGACCTGCAATTTGATGGCGATCGCCTTTATGTTGCTACTGGCAGAGGCTTGTTTTTCTACGAATCAAATACCTTATATAGTTTCCCTGCTCGTGCATTGAGCGATAACCCTGTTTTTGCAATTAGCACTTCAACTAAAGGCGGTTTTTGGGTAGGCACCGGGCGAGGATTATATCGTTTAAATTACAATGGTTTAAACCCTTTTGCGTACAATGCTTTTTTAGGCAGTAAGTTTGTAACCTATGTTTTAGATAAACCAAATTTTGGGGTTATTGGCACCAGTAAAGGCGCGTATTACTTTACTGAGCGAGGAATTGAAAAAATAGGTGACCAAACCACTTTGGAAAGCGCTTATGTGACCAGTATTTTACATATAAAAGGGGTAGGCATTTTAATTGGCTCGTTGAATGATGGCCTGTTTTATCGCAGTGGACAAGGGCAATGGCAGCAACTAGACGCCGCCAATGGATTGCCATATGGTTCCATATTCAGTTTAGAATACGATGACACCTCAAAGCGAATTTGGGTAAGCACCATGAAAGGGGTTTACCGCATGCCTGTTGAGCAATTTAAAGCCAACATCGAAAGCTTAAAAGTAGAAGAAGTGATTTCTTCATTTGACCGTCAGCTCGATGGTAAAGCCAGCCAATGTTGTAATGGCTTAGGCCATGATGCGGTGGTTGATATGGATAACTCTATTTGGTACCCCAGCTTACAAGGTGTGGTGGAAATTCCGAAAGACGTAGAGTTATTTGGATTACGTTCGCTTAAACCAACTATAGAAACCTTAACCACACCATCACGAAAGCTTGCAGCTGCTGCGTTAGGTGAAAAACCGGTTCTTGAGACCGATGAGCGTGATGTAACACTTACCTATACTGCGATTGATTATTACGCTCCGGCAAGTATTGAGTTTAGATATAAACTTAATGGGCTTGATAACGATTGGCGCTATGCAAATACCCGTCGAGAAGCAATTTATACAAATTTACCCGCTGGTATGTTTTTATTTGAATTAGAAACTAAACGCCAAGGTGAGGATTGGGGTAAAGCGCAATCAGCCGAATATGCGTTTGTTGTTCCTGAACGATTTGGTGAAACCATCTACTTCAGATTACTGATCACCAGTGGTTTTGTGTTGCTCTTTTATTTAGTGTTTTGGGTATTTAAAGTTCAAGAGCGACGTAAGCAACAAGTACTCGAAGGGCTTATTACTGAACGAACCCTAGAGCTTCGCCAAGCGAATGATAAATTAAACCAAGTAAATTCTCAGCTTAAACTTGTTAGTCACTCTGATGAGCTAACTGGGCTGAGAAGCCGTCGTTTCTTGTTTGATCAACTACCAAAAGATATTGAGCATTTTCAGCGTAATTCGCAGTCATTGCAGGCTCAGGGTAAATCTTTGGTGTTGTTAATTATTAATTTAGATAACTTTAGCCGCATTAACGATGCTTATGGTCCTATTGCTGGAGATAGCTGTTTACAACAAGTAGCGGCATTACTTAACTCGCGTACTCAAGGCTCTGATTATGTTGCTCGGTGGAGTGGTGATGAGTTTTTACTGTTATTACGCGATTTTAAGTGTAATTTAATCGACAGCTATGTATCTGAATTATGCCAAGCTATTGCCGATTATACCTTCCAACTTCCTAACGGTGAGACAACCAATATAACAGCGTCAGTGGGTTGGTCTTTCTATCCGCTACCTCTGCTAGGTGGTCAAGTTATTAGCTGGGAAACATCGATTAATTTAGCTGATATCGCATTGCATCAAGTTAAAAAACGCGGCGGCGATGGCGTTGCTAACATTACCTTTGATGAGCAATTAGATGCATTTGAGTTTGAGCAAAACCCGAATGTTGAACAGCAGATTGGCCTATTGCAAAGTAATGGCTTAGCCGACATTAAAGTGTGGATGCGCTAGAGGTTAAAGTTAGCAATAAAAAAGGAGCCAATGGCTCCTTTTTTATTAAACACTATAAGTATTAGCTCATAAATGCTTTGATTGAGGTTAATATACCTTGCTCACCTAACCCCATTTCATCGTGCATTTGCTGTTGAGTACCGTGTTTAATAAATTCATCCGGTATACCTAAGTTAAGTATTTTTACAGCCGCTTTTTGAGTAGCTAAATACTCATTAACTGCCGAACCTACACCACCAGAAATTGCATTATCTTCAAGTGTTACAATGATATCGTGGTTAGCGACAAGTTCATCAATTAAACCAGTATCAAGTGGTTTAATAAATCGCATATTAACTAAAGTGGCATTGAGCTCATCAGTGGCTAATTGGGCGTTTTCAAGCAAGGTACCGAATGACAATATAGCTACTTTAGCACCTTGTTTAATTACGTTAGCTTTACCAATTTCGAGCTGTTGCATAGCGCTTTTAACCTCTGCTGTGCCCGCACTGCCACGCGGGTAACGCACAGCTACTGGGCAATTGGCTTGATAGCCAGTGTATAGCATTTGACGGCATTCGTTAGTATCGCTAGGTGCCATAATAACCATGTTAGGAATACAGCGCATAAAGCTTAGGTCATAGGCGCCTTGGTGAGTTTCACCATCAGCTCCGACAATACCTGCGCGGTCAATAGCAAATAATACCGGTAGGTTTTGCAATGCAACGTCGTGAATTAGTTGATCATACGCACGTTGTAAAAAGCTAGAGTAGATAGCAACAACGGGTTTTAACCCTTCACAAGCAAAACCTGCAGCAAGGGTTACAGCGTGTTGCTCAGCAATTGCCACATCAAAATATTGTTCTGGGTGTTCTTTAGAAAAGCGCACCATTCCCGAACCTTCACGCATCGCAGGAGTAATTGCCATTAACTTGTTGTCTTGCTCTGCCATATCGCAAAGCCAATCACCAAATACATTTGAGAAAGTCGCTGCACTTGGTTTAGATTTCGGTAAACTTGAAGTCGCAGGATCAAATTTTGGTACGCCATGATAACCAATCGGATCGGCTTCTGCGGGCTTGTAACCTTTGCCTTTTTGGGTTTTTATATGTAAAAGTTGTGGGCCTTTTAAGTTACGCATGTTACGCAGCGTATCAACCAGCATATTCACATCATGACCATCAATTGGACCAATATAGTTTAGGCCTAATTCTTCAAAAAAAGTACCCGGGATCATCATCCCTTTAATGTGCTCTTCCATACGGCTGGCAAGTTCTTTTACCGGCGGTACACCAGAAAGAAGCTTTTTACTGCCTTCGCGGATGTTGGTATAAAAGCTACCTGATAAAATACGCGCAAAATGATTGGTTAACGCGCCGACGTTTTCAGAAATCGACATTTCGTTATCGTTCAAAATAATCAACATATCTGATTTAACATCACCTAAGTGATTCATCGCTTCAAAGGCCATACCTGCGGTAATTGCGCCATCGCCTATCACCGCCACTGTTTTACGACCTCTGCCTTCTTTTTGCGCAGCAATAGACATACCCAGCGCCGCTGAAATAGAGGTACTTGAATGGCCAACACTAAACGTATCGTATTCACTTTCGTCTCTAAATGGAAATGGGTGCAATCCATCTTTTTGACGAATGGTGTGCATTTGGTCACGACGTCCCGTTAGTATTTTATGTGGGTAGGCTTGATGACCTACATCCCAAACTAAACGGTCGTCGGGAGTGTTGTACACATAATGTAATGCAACGGTAAGTTCTACGGTTCCTAAACCAGACGCTAAATGGCCGCTACTTTGCGATACTGAATTGAGTAAGTAATCACGCAATTCATGGCTAAATGCAGAAAGCTTATCTTGTGCTAAGTCTCGCAAGTGGACTGGTTCGTTCACCAAATTAAGTAATGGATACTTGCTGCTATCAAGTGTCATGGTTTTTTATATATCCTTCGCTAATATTAACTTTCCTCAAAAGTTAGATTTAAGAGGTAAACTAATATTCAGTAATAATTTTGTTCTAAGAGTTAATACGTTTTAGCCATGTTTAATGGTCACGTTCAATTAAATAGTTTGCCAATGCCGCTAAGTCGGTCGTGTCTGCGTCAATATTGGCTAACGCCTCATGGGCTTGCTGTATCAAATTTAGTGCTTTTTGCTTAGCACCTAGCATACCTAATAAAGCGGGGTATGTCGCTTTATTAGCAGCAATATCTGACCCTTGAGGCTTACCTAAAGTCAGTGTGTCGCCCTCAACATCTAAAATGTCGTCATGAACCTGAAAGGCCAGCCCAATAGCATACCCAAAAGTAGATAAGTTATCTAAAGTATGTTGGCTAATATTAGGAGCGCAAAGTGCGCCCAAAGTAATCGCACAATTTATTAATGCGCCGGTTTTAAGTTTATGAATACGTTCTAATTCATCAACCGTAATAACTTTATCTGTTGCTGCAATATCGCGGCCTTGTCCGGCAACCATTCCTTGCAAGCCTGAAGCATGGGCTAATTCTGCAATCATTTTTAACTGAGCTTCTGTTGAGCATTTAAATGTGTGCTTAGCAATAAGCTCAAATGCTAAGGTTTGCAGTGCGTCACCTGCTAAAATAGCTTGTGCTTCACCATAGACAATATGACATGTAGGACGGCCACGACGTAAATCATCGTCATCCATAGCGGGCAAATCGTCATGCACTAATGAATAACTGTGAATGCATTCTATCGCTGCTGCAAGTACATCTAAATCACGCTTGTCAGCACCTAACATTTTACCTGTGGTATAAACTAAAAAGGGCCGCAATCTTTTCCCGCCATTCATTAAACTATAATGGGTGGCTTCTTTTATGGTGTTGTCGCTTTCAAGAGGTTGTTCGAAATAAAGATTGAGAGTATTGGCTACATCATCTTGAGCAAGCTTTATTTGTTCTTTTATGCTCACAATTATTCCATATCGTTATTAAATTGAGTAAGCGGTGCTTTTTCGTCATTACCCATTAATATCGACACCTTTTGCTCGGCTTGTTGAAGTTTACCGGAAGACGCACTGGCTAATGCAATGCCGCGCTCAAATTGCTTTAAAGACTGTTCAAGCGATAAATCACCTTGTTCCATTTCACTGACAATTGTTGTTAGTTCTTCTAGTGCTTGTTCGAAACTTAAATTTTCAGGTTTTTTAGTCGCCATCTTTATTTTCAACTTACATAATAAATTTAAACGCCAATTTTAGGGGGAATGCTAAACTAGGTCAAAGAATGTTATGTTTTTTTGATAGATAAATGCTGTTAATTGGGTTTTACTGCGCTTCAGCGTTATTTTTTAAATTATAAATTCTGATTAGTTAGATTGATTACCTATGTTGATCTAAAATAGGACTAATCGTAATTTTATCGTTTATCATAAAAATCACTTAAGTATTTCAGTATCTTGCCGATATACATTTAATAACAACGCTTGCGAAGAAAAAATATAAAACCTTTGGAGGGAATGTGGATTTAGCAACCATTATTGGGATCCTTGGCGCAATTGGCTTAATTGTCATGTCCATGTTTATGAGTAGTAGCGGCGAAGTCGGTATGTTTTACAATACCCCTTCCGTGGTTATTGTATTTGGTGGCTCCCTTTTTATCGTTTTATCCAATTTTACTATGTCGCAATTTTTAGGCATTGGTAAGGTTTGTGCTAAAGCGTTTATGTTTAAAATTGAACCCCCTGAAGCCTTAATTGAAAAGGCGGTTGAGCTAGCAGATTCTGCCCGAAAAGGCGGGTTTTTAGCATTGGAAGAGGCTGAAATTCCAAATCCATTTATGCGCAAAGGCGTTGATATGCTCGTAGATGGGCATGATGCAGATGTAGTGCGCGCTACATTACAAAAAGATATTTCCCTCACTACAACTCGCCATGAAATGGGCGCAAGCTTATTTAAATCGTTAGGTGATATTGCTCCTGCAATGGGGATGATTGGTACATTAATCGGTTTGGTGGCTATGTTATCAAATATGGATGACCCAAAAGCAATCGGCCCAGCAATGGCTGTAGCCTTGTTAACAACGTTGTATGGGGCATTTTTGGCGAATGTTGTCGCCATTCCTATTCAGGTAAAACTTGAATTGCGTAAAGACGAAGAAGCAATGAACCAGCGACTTATTTTGGATGCAGTATTAGGCATTCAAGATGGCCAAAACCCTAAAGTAATTGAGGGGATCTTGAAAAATTATTTGGCTGAGTCTAAACGCGCGGTAAACACTGAGGAATAGTTATGTCTGATGAAGAGTGTAAATGCCCACCCCCAGGGTTACCTGCATGGATGGGGACATTTGCCGATTTAATGTCGCTATTAATGTGCTTTTTTGTACTCTTACTCGCGTTTTCTGAAATGGATGTGCTTAAATTTAAGCAAATTGCAGGTTCTATGAAGTTTGCTTTTGGTGTGCAAAATAAAATTGAAGTTAAAGATATCCCAAAAGGCACCTCGGTTATTGCAATGGAGTTTACTCCAGGTAAGCCTGAGCCGACCCCCATTGAAACTATTCAGCAGCAAACAGTTGAAATGACTCAGCAAATGCTAGAGTTTCAGGCGGGCGATGAAAGCTCTGCTGGCGGACGCCAAGAACAACGAGGCGAAAAACGAGGCGGTGAGTCTAGCAGCACCTCTGAAGAAGTAGCTTCAGCGCCTTCAGTTTCTGCTGCTGATCAAGAGCAAATAAATGACTTAGTTAAAAAAATTGCACAACAGCTTGAAAAGCAAATTATTGATGGAGCTATTGAGCTTGAGTCATTAGGTCAGCAAATCATTATTCGTATTAGAGAAAATGGTTCGTTTCCATCGGGCAGTGCGTTTTTACAACCCCAGTTTAAACCTATCATTCAAGATATTGGCCGGTTACTAAAAGATGTTCCCGGGGAGATCACCGTCTCCGGTCATACTGATGACTTCCAAGTCTCTAATGAGCTTTATATTAATAACTGGGATTTGTCCTCTAAACGAGCTGTTGCGGTAGCAAGTGAGCTGCAAAAAGTTGCGGGTTTTGATAAAACTCGAATGATGGTCGTGGGGCGTGCAGAAACCAGACCTTTAGTGCCGAATGATTCACGAGAAGATCGAAGACGTAACCGCCGGGTAGAAATATCAATTTTACAAGGCAAGGCGAAAGAATCAGATCCTATTGATATTAGATAGAATTTATTGGTTTTGTTACTTTTTTAGCATAGAATACACCTTTATTAACAGATGTAATTAAACTGGAGTGAATATGTTGGATAAGTTTTGTAGTATGCCTGGTAATGGAAATGGCGATGACGATGATAAAAAAACGAATTTTACTAAGTAATCATGCCTGATTGGTTTGATAAAGTCTTAGAGATTACAAACAGTAGCTGGATGCTTTTTTTGAGCCCAGCTATTTTTGTTTTTTATTTACGAAAAGATTTTTGTGCTTTAAGGTTTACTTTATTAACAGCCGCTTTTTTTCTTTTTGGTGCTTTAATTCATTCATCAATCAAAGAGTTTGATGACGGTACCTACATATATCGTTATATAATTTGGGCATTTAATGATTTAGCGTGGATGGCTCTGATTGCTTATTTGGGCCTGAAAGATAAACTGCATTTGTGGCAATGCGTACTGGGCCAACTTGTGGTTATTGGTGCACCCATCCTGCAGTTGTTTCGTCTAGTTGACCGTCACCTTTGGGATTTATCGTACAGCACTTATATGTATAAAACTTTGCTGCCATTAATTAATATTGGCACTATTGTAGTGTGTTATCTTCCCCTTTTATATATTTTTGCTAATAAGCGAAATAAAGCTTTAAGTTAATAACTACAAAAACACCCCTCGTTTTAAAATGATATGCTAGACTACTGTTTATATGAACAGTGTTAGAGCTTTTGGTTATGAAACTTTATATTGCTGAAAAACCCTCGCTGGGTCGCGCTATTGCAGACGCACTTCCTAAACCGCATAAAAAGCATGATGGCTATATTGAGGTAGCGAATGGTGATTGTGTATCTTGGTGCATAGGTCATTTGCTCGAACAAGCAGAACCCGATGACTATGACGAGCGTTTTAAAAAGTGGCAGTTTGAACATTTACCTATTGTGCCAGAACATTGGCAACTTAAAGCAAAGCCTAAAACTCGTAAACAACTCACTATTTTAAAAAAGCTAATCAAACAAGCAACAACACTTGTACATGCTGGCGATCCTGACCGTGAAGGCCAGTTATTAGTTGATGAAGTAATAGAACAAGCAAAAATCAGCCAAGCAAAAAAGCAAAATATTCAGCGCTTACTGATCTGTGACTTAAACTTAACGGCAGTTAAAAAGTCACTAAATAGTATGCGTGCTAACCGTGACTTTATTCCTTTGAGTGTTTCTGCTCTTGCGCGGTCTCGTGCTGATTGGTTGTTTGGCATGAACTTGACGCGTGCATACACATTAGCGGGGCAAAAAGCGGGATTTGGTAATGTATTGTCGGTTGGACGAGTGCAAACACCCATTTTGGGCCTAGTAGTTAATCGCGATAACGAGATAGCAAATTTTGTATCAAAACCATTTTATGAAGTACTTGCTCACCTTGATACACCTAAGGAGCAATCATTTACTGCTAAGTGGATACCAAGTAAAGCGTGCGAACCTTATCAAGATGAAGAGGGCAGAGTGCTTAACAAAGCTTTAGCTGAAAATGTAACTTCACGTATCGCTAATCAACCAGCAAGCGTAACTGCTCTTGAGCAAAAGCAAAAAAAACAAACCGCGCCGCTTCCCTATAATTTGTCTGCTTTACAAATAGATGCCGCTAAAGCGTTCGGATTGCCAGCGCAAAAAGTGCTCGATATTTGCCAGGTTTTATATGAACGTCATAAGTTAATTACTTACCCACGCTCAGATAATCGTTATTTACCAAAAGATCATCACCAAGATGCAGCTGCGATACTAAAAGCGATTGCAGTAAATGGAGGCCAAAAAGCAGAATTTGTTAATGGAGCAGATGCAAAAAAACGAAGTAAATGTTTTAACGATTCAAAAGTAGCAGCTCACCACGCGATTGTACCAACAGCTAAACAGTTAAAAACTGTGAGTTTAGCAAGTGATGAAGAAAAAATTTATCAGTTAATAAGTCGACACTATTTAATTCAGTTTTATTCCGATTACATTTATAACGAAACCAAGGTAGAGGTAACTATAGCGGGTGGTTTATTCAAAGCTAATGCAAAACAAGATGTAGACTTGGGTTTTAAATTGCTTATGGGTAAGTCAGAACTTAAAGAAGAAGCAACGTTGCCTTATTTGGAAAAAGGCATGGTACTTACCTGTACTAAAGGTGAGGTGGTGCAAAAGCATACAACTCCTCCTGCTCATTTTACCGATGCAACCTTACTTGCTGCTATGACGGGAATTAGCCGTTATGTAAAAGACTCGCAAATAAAAAAAATATTAAAAGAGACAGATGGCCTTGGTACTGAAGCCACTCGCGCAGGTATCATGGAACTATTATTTAAACGTCGCTTTTTAAAACGTGAAGGAAAAGCAATTAAAGCAACTGAAACAGGTCTGGCACTAATTAGTGTATTACCTGAGGGGTTATCAAGCCCCGATTTAACTGCAAAATGGGAGTCGAGTTTAGGAGATATCGCTCAGCAAGCAATGAGTTATCAGCAATTTATACAGCCTTTGCTAGCTGATTTAACTAATTTTGTAAGCCAAGCAACTAACTGCGATAGTAATGTATTTGCACATTTGCCAAAAACATCGCCTAAGAAGCGTTTTGCTAAACGTACAAAGAAAGCGCCGTATAAAAAGTCGAGTTACAAAAAAAGCCCTGCGGTAAATTAAACTCAGGGCTTGAAAATAACCTTGAAGATTATTGATTGAATAATGCCGCAGCGGCATTGCTCATTGCAGTTATTCCTGTTGGAAGCGCTACTTTATAATCGGGAGCAAATTTACTTGAATGTAATGAAGGGAGTGTTTCGTTATTTTTCATCGCATTTGTATATTGCTGTTGGTTAACTCCGCCTAACCAAAATAAAGTAATGGGGATGTTTTCTTCTGTTCTACCATATAGTCCAAAGTCTTCACCAGCCATAACAGCTTTAGTTTCAAGTACATTTTTTACACCAATTGCATCAGCAATGGCACTCCTAACTATATTTGTTTGCTCCGGATTATTGTAAGTAGATGGAATCGATTCACTTTCATGAACATACACTTCTGGGTAGAGCGCTTTTTCTAGACCTGCACTTTGTGCAATACCTGCAGTAATACGTTTAATCGCAGCAATTTGCGCGTTTCTAACTTCCGGGTTATAGCTACGCAGAGTAAGTTGTAGCTTTACTTCATCAGAAATTACATTGTGTTTTGAGCCGCCATGGATAGATCCAACAGTGATCACTGATGGTTCAAGAGGAGATAACTCCCGACTCGTAATTGTTTGTAATGCTAAAATGGTGCGAGCAGCAATAATAACAGGGTCAACAGTCGTATGTGGATAGGCTCCATGGCCTCCTTTGCCTTTTATTGAAATATCAACTGAGTCGACGCTTGCCATAGTGTACTCATTTTTCAGAGCAATTTTTCCTGCAGGTACACTAGCACTAACATGTAAAGCTATAATATGATCGGGTTTTGCGTATTTGCTAAATAACCCCTCACTAAGCATTGCTTTTGCACCACCCCCAACTTCTTCAGCCGGTTGCGCAACCATCATTAAAGTACCTTGCCACGACTGTTTATTTTTAATTAGTTGTTGCGCGGTGCCTATAAATGAACTCATATGAATATCATGACCACAACCATGCATAACACCGACTTTGCTACCTTGTTTATTTAGTGTGGTAACAGTTGATGCGTATGCTTTTCCTGTTTGTTCTGTGATTGGTAAGCCATCAGTATCAGTTCGAATCATAACGGTGGGGCCTTGGCCATTTCTATATATACCTACGACGCCATAACCGCCAACGCTATTGGTTACATCAAACCCAAGCTTTTGAAGCTGCGAAGCCATTTTTTTACCTGTTTGCTGCTCATGATAAGACAGTTCAGGTGACTGGTGTAAATCTAGATAAAGCTTTTCTATTGCTGGCATACTTTTATTAAGATCAAGCTTAAGTGTTTGCGCACTTAATAATGGGCTAACTAATAAACACAGTGCACTCGCATATACTAATTTCATATTTCCCTCATTTATATTGTATGCGTGTCTTAAATGATTTAGACACATGTCTTGTAATTATTATCTTCATCACCATATAAAAACCTAAATAGATGAACATGGCAATAACTCAATGAGCAATATAGTTAATCTTAACGCACAAAACCTTCAGCAAGTATTAGGTGAGACATCACAACAAAAGTTAGTATTACTTAACTTTTTTTCGCCTCAAAGCCCAGAATGTATTAGCCAAGCAGCTATTTTAGATAAGCTAGCCGCCGAATATAATAACTATATAGTTGTAGCAAACTTAGATTGTGATGCAGAGCAAGCTTTGGCCTCGCAACTTGCCCAGCAAGTAGGTTTACAAACCTTGCCTACTTTAGTGTTATTAAAAGACTCAGCTCCAGTTGATGTATTAGCGGGTGCACAAACAGAAAGCCAAGTACGTGATGTCCTATCTAAACACTTACCTGCGCAACAAGACCTATTATTAGAGCAAGCCAAGCAAGCACTGGTTAATAGTGATTTAAATGCCGCGTTTAATTATGCTAAGCAAGCGTATGAGTTAGATAGTAGTAATGCGAGAATTAAATTAGTGCTTGCAGATATATGTATACAGATTCACAAACTAGATGAAGCCGCTGCATTAATAGAGACAATAGAAGCACAAGATCAAGATGCATACTTCAATAACATTAAAGCTAAATGTGAGGCTGCGCTAGAGGCAACTGATTCACCTGAAATAAAAGCATTGCAAGAAAGAGTAGCCAAGCATCCCAATGAGCTTGAATTACAAATGGAACTAAGTAACCTACTTAATGAAGCAGGAAGGAAAGAGGAAGCATTAGAAGCACTCTTTACTATTCTTAAGAAAGATCTGAATTTTGATGAGGCTAAGCCAAACTTCTTGGCTGTTATTGCGTCTTTACCTGATGGCGATGCGCTAGCTGCTAAATATCGTCGCAAGCTTTATAGCATTTTGTATTAACGATTAAGATAAACTCTCTATAAAAAGCACCAATGTTAAGGTGCTTTTTTGTTTCTGCGTTAGGATAGCAGGGTAAAAGCAAGGTTATCCACAGGGTTTTGTGGGTATCCTGTGTTTCTGGGTGGGGTATCTTTGGGGTAAGAATTAAATGCAAAAAAGCGTTTAAAAACGCTTGCGTTAAAATCGATTCGCCCTATAATGCGACCCCACTGAGACGGGGAACGCCAACGCATAGCGAGGCACGAGCTACTCAGTGAGTCTAGTAAAACTTAGTTTTGAAAACTTTCAAGTTTAACAAAATTAAGTGTTGACAAAAAAATAGGAAAGCGTAGTATGCGCAGCCCTAGCGAGATAAAGTTTAACGCTTTAATCGCAGCGTTCTTTAACAATATAAAGCAATCATCTGTGTGGGCACTCGTACAGATTGAGTTCTAACAGCCAAGCTTAGTTTACTAAGTGAGGCAAACAAATTTAGAGTCTCAATTGAAACTGAGTGACCAACAGCAATAACTACTTAGGTAGGAATTGCAGCACAGTCAATTCAATATCGAAAGATATTAAATAAATTCAGAATTCATTGAGCTGTCGAAAGACATAAAACTTTTTAATTGAAGAGTTTGATCATGGCTCAGATTGAACGCTGGCGGCAGGCCTAACACATGCAAGTCGAGCGGTAACAGAAAGTAGCTTGCTACTTTGCTGACGAGCGGCGGACGGGTGAGTAATGCTTGGGAACATGCCTTGAGGTGGGGGACAACAGTTGGAAACGACTGCTAATACCGCATAATGTCTACGGACCAAAGGGGGCTTCGGCTCTCGCCTTTAGATTGGCCCAAGTGGGATTAGCTAGTTGGTGAGGTAATGGCTCACCAAGGCGACGATCCCTAGCTGGTTTGAGAGGATGATCAGCCACACTGGGACTGAGACACGGCCCAGACTCCTACGGGAGGCAGCAGTGGGGAATATTGCACAATGGGCGCAAGCCTGATGCAGCCATGCCGCGTGTGTGAAGAAGGCCTTCGGGTTGTAAAGCACTTTCAGTCAGGAGGAAAGGTTAGTAGTTAATACCTGCTAGCTGTGACGTTACTGACAGAAGAAGCACCGGCTAACTCCGTGCCAGCAGCCGCGGTAATACGGAGGGTGCGAGCGTTAATCGGAATTACTGGGCGTAAAGCGTACGCAGGCGGTTTGTTAAGCGAGATGTGAAAGCCCCGGGCTCAACCTGGGAACTGCATTTCGAACTGGCAAACTAGAGTGTGATAGAGGGTGGTAGAATTTCAGGTGTAGCGGTGAAATGCGTAGAGATCTGAAGGAATACCGATGGCGAAGGCAGCCACCTGGGTCAACACTGACGCTCATGTACGAAAGCGTGGGGAGCAAACAGGATTAGATACCCTGGTAGTCCACGCCGTAAACGATGTCTACTAGAAGCTCGGAACCTCGGTTCTGTTTTTCAAAGCTAACGCATTAAGTAGACCGCCTGGGGAGTACGGCCGCAAGGTTAAAACTCAAATGAATTGACGGGGGCCCGCACAAGCGGTGGAGCATGTGGTTTAATTCGATGCAACGCGAAGAACCTTACCTACACTTGACATACAGAGAACTTACCAGAGATGGTTTGGTGCCTTCGGGAACTCTGATACAGGTGCTGCATGGCTGTCGTCAGCTCGTGTTGTGAGATGTTGGGTTAAGTCCCGCAACGAGCGCAACCCCTATCCTTAGTTGCTAGCAGGTAATGCTGAGAACTCTAAGGAGACTGCCGGTGATAAACCGGAGGAAGGTGGGGACGACGTCAAGTCATCATGGCCCTTACGTGTAGGGCTACACACGTGCTACAATGGCGCATACAGAGTGCTGCGAACTCGCGAGAGTAAGCGAATCACTTAAAGTGCGTCGTAGTCCGGATTGGAGTCTGCAACTCGACTCCATGAAGTCGGAATCGCTAGTAATCGCGTATCAGAATGACGCGGTGAATACGTTCCCGGGCCTTGTACACACCGCCCGTCACACCATGGGAGTGGGTTGCTCCAGAAGTAGATAGTCTAACCCTCGGGAGGACGTTTACCACGGAGTGATTCATGACTGGGGTGAAGTCGTAACAAGGTAGCCCTAGGGGAACCTGGGGCTGGATCACCTCCTTATACGATTTAGAACTTATTTGTTCGTAGTGTCCACACAGATGATTGTTAGTTAGTTTGCTCTTTGAGTTTACTAATTAATATGCTCTTTAAAAATTTGGAAAAGCTGATAATAAAATTCGTATGAATACATTGTATTTGTACAGAGTTTTCAAAAGTAAAAAAGAATGATAGCAGTATCATTCAGTGCCATTTAATCCTCGGATTAATTGGTATCTACTTTAGTATTCAATATTAACTTCTGGCGAAGTTAAACTGTCACAAAACAAAGACCCGTTTGGGTTGTATGGTTAAGTGACTAAGCGTACACGGTGGATGCCTTGGCAGTTGGAGGCGATGAAGGACGTATTAACTTGCGATAAGCCTAGTCAAGCTAGTAAAAAGCACTTGAGACTAGGATTTCCGAATGGGGAAACCCACCTGCTTGCAGGTATCGTTAACTGAATACATAGGTTAACGAGGCGAACGCGGAGAACTGAAACATCTAAGTACCCGTAGGAAAAGAAATCAACCGAGATTCCGATAGTAGCGGCGAGCGAAATCGGAACAGCCCTTAAGCTTATTATGTGTTAATGGAAGGCTCTGGAAAGTGCCACGATACAGGGTGATAGTCCCGTACATGAAAACGCATTTTAAGTGAAATCGAGTAGGTCGGAGCACGTGAAACTTTGACTGAATATAGGTGGACCATCATCTAAGGCTAAATACTCCCAACTGACCGATAGTGAACCAGTACCGTGAGGGAAAGGCGAAAAGAACCCCTGTGAGGGGAGTGAAATAGAACCTGAAACCGTGTACGTACAAGCAGTAGGAGCCCCTCGAGGGTGACTGCGTACCTTTTGTATAATGGGTCAGCGACTTATATTTTGTAGCGAGGTTAACCGATTAGGGTAGCCGTAGGGAAACCGAGTCTTAACTGGGCGAATAGTTGCAAGGTATAGACCCGAAACCCGGTGATCTAGCCATGGGCAGGTTGAAGATTGAGTAACATCAATTGGAGGACCGAACCCACTAACGTTGAAAAGTTAGGGGATGACCTGTGGTTAGGAGTGAAAGGCTAATCAAACCGGGAGATAGCTGGTTCTCCCCGAAATCTATTTAGGTAGAGCCTCGGACGAATACTTACGGGGGTAGAGCACTGTTAAGGCTAGGGGGTCATCCCGACTTACCAACCCTTTGCAAACTCCGAATACCGTAAAGTAATATCCGGGAGACACACGGCGGGTGCTAACGTCCGTCGTGAAGAGGGAAACAACCCAGACCGCCAGCTAAGGTCCCAAAGTCATAGTTAAGTGGGAAACGATGTGGAAAGGCCCAGACAGCCAGGAGGTTGGCTTAGAAGCAGCCATCCTTTAAAGAAAGCGTAATAGCTCACTGGTCGAGTCGGTCTGCGCGGAAGATGTAACGGGGCTAAACTATGCACCGAAGCTGCGGATTCAGAATTTATTCTGAGTGGTAGGGGAGCGTTCTGTAAGCGGTTGAAGGTGTACCGGGAGGTATGCTGGACGTATCAGAAGTGCGAATGCTGACATGAGTAACGATAATGCGGGTGAAAAACCCGCACGCCGGAAGACCAAGGGTTCCTATCCCATGTTAATCAGGGTAGGGTAAGTCGACCCCTAAGGCGAGGCCGAAAGGCGTAGTCGATGGGAAACGGATTAATATTTCCGTACTTGGTATAATTGCGATGGGGGGACGGAGCAGGCTAAGCAAGCATGGCGATGGTAGTCCATGTGAAAGTGTGTAGGCTAGTGACTTAGGTAAATCCGGGTTGCTGTTAGGCTGAGACACGAGACGAGTCACTACGGTGATGAAGTTGCTGATGCCATACTTCCAGGAAAAGCCTCTAAGCTTCAGATTATACCGAATCGTACCCCAAACCGACACAGGTGGTCAGGTAGAGAATACTAAGGCGCTTGAGAGAACTCGGGTGAAGGAACTAGGCAAAATCGTACCGTAACTTCGGGAGAAGGTACGCTCCGATTGGTGATGAGACTTGCTCTCTAAGCTGATTGGAGCCGCAGTGACCAGGTGGCTGGGACTGTTTATTAAAAACACAGCACTGTGCAAAATCGCAAGATGACGTATACGGTGTGACACCTGCCCGGTGCCGGAAGGTTAATTGATGGGGTTATCTTCGGAGAAGCTCTTGATCGAAGCCCCGGTAAACGGCGGCCGTAACTATAACGGTCCTAAGGTAGCGAAATTCCTTGTCGGGTAAGTTCCGACCTGCACGAATGGTGTAACCATGGCCACGCTGTCTCCACCCGAGACTCAGTGAAATTGAAATCGCAGTGAAGATGCTGTGTACCCGCGGCTAGACGGAAAGACCCCGTGAACCTTTACTACAGCTTGGCACTGAACATTGAACCTACATGTGTAGGATAGGTGGGAGACTTTGAAGCAGAGACGCTAGTTTTTGTGGAGTCGTCCTTGAAATACCACCCTTGTAGTTTTGATGTTCTAACGTTGGCCCCTGAATCGGGGTTACGGACAGTGCCTGGTGGGTAGTTTGACTGGGGCGGTCTCCTCCCAAAGAGTAACGGAGGAGCACGAAGGTTGGCTAAGTACGGTCGGACATCGTACGGTTAGTGTAATGGTAGAAGCCAGCTTAACTGCGAGACAGACACGTCGAGCAGGTACGAAAGTAGGTCATAGTGATCCGGTGGTTCTGAATGGAAGGGCCATCGCTCAACGGATAAAAGGTACTCCGGGGATAACAGGCTGATACCGCCCAAGAGTTCATATCGACGGCGGTGTTTGGCACCTCGATGTCGGCTCATCACATCCTGGGGCTGAAGTCGGTCCCAAGGGTATGGCTGTTCGCCATTTAAAGTGGTACGCGAGCTGGGTTTAGAACGTCGTGAGACAGTTCGGTCCCTATCTGCCGTGGGCGTTTGAGAATTGAGAGGGGTTGCTCCTAGTACGAGAGGACCGGAGTGAACGAACCGCTGGTGTTCGGGTTGTCATGCCAATGGCATTGCCCGGTAGCTACGTTCGGAACTGATAAGCGCTGAAAGCATCTAAGCGCGAAGCAGGCCTCGAGATGAGTTCTCACTAGACTTTTAAAGTCTCTGAAGGGCCGTTGAAGACTACAACGTTGATAGGCAAGATGTGGAAGTGGTGTGAGCCATTAAGCTAACTTGTACTAATTACCCGTGAGGCTTAACCATACAACGCCAAACGCGTTTTATGTGATAGTGAAACAAGCGAAGAAGTTAATAGACTAAAGTAGATTACTGAAAACTTTTATTATCAGAATTCCAAATTTTAGTTAGTGCGTAGCGATACGGACTGACACCCAAATTTGCTTGGTGACAATAGCGTTTTGGACCCACCTGACCCCATGCCGAACTCAGTAGTGAAACGAAACAGCGCCGATGATAGTGTAGCATTTGTTATGTGAAAGTAGGTCATTACCAGGCTCCAAATTTAGTCGAAAGACTTTAAATTTAAAAAAATTAATAATAAAAAAATTGAAAAGAATTTTCTTGGTGACAATAGCGTTTTGGACCCACCTGACCCCATGCCGAACTCAGTAGTGAAACGAAACAGCGCCGATGATAGTGTAGCATTTGTTATGTGAAAGTAGGACATTACCAGGATCCAATTAAAGAAACCCGTTACAGCAATGTAACGGGTTTTTTGCTATCTGGGGTTTAGTAAATAGCCAAGAACCCATGCCAAACTCAGTAGTCAAACAAAACAGCTCGAAGGCGAGCCCCGCGGAAGGCCGCCCCGACACAATGATAGTGTGGCATTTGTTATGTGACTTTCTACCGCTGTGGGTACCATGACATTACCAGAATTCAATTAAAGAAACCCGTTACAGCAATGTAACGGGTTTTTTGCTGTTTGGGGTTTAGTAAATATCTAAGAGCCCATGCCAAACTCAGTAGCCAAAAAAAAACAGCTCGAAGGCGAGCCCCGCGGAAGGCCGCCCCGACACAATGATAGCATCGCATTTGCTATGTGACTTTTTACCGCTGTGGGCACTGCGACATTCTACTGCGCTGTCGCTACGAAGTAGCGCACCGACTCTAATTAAAGGCATCAGATTAAAGTAAAAAAAGTAGGAACTTAAAGCCCTTACTATGGTTTACTTATGCTGTAATAGTTTCGAAGTTTGTAGTGAAATATTTTCATTGATATCAGCGAATCCCCTATTTGCTCAACATTACCATGCGGTTATGGATCTGACGTGTTAAAATTTAGTTTTAGATTTCGTATTATTGAGGTGTCGATTGCCAACGAGTGATTACCAACGAGTGTTAAATGAGATAACTCAAGAGGTTAAGCCTTTACTAACGCAGGGTAAAGTTGCCGATTATATACCGGCATTGGCAGAGGTTTCTCCTGAGCAGTTCTCTATTGCTATTTATACTACGGAAGGAGAAATTTTCTGCGCCGGTGATTGTGAGCAACGTTTCACAATTCAATCTGTATCTAAAGTAATGACTCTGACATTAGCTTTGCAACGCTATGGCGATGAATTATGGAATAGAGTTGGCAAAGAGCCTTCAGGTACAGCGTTTAACTCTCTGACACAGCTTGAGTTTGAAAAAGGGATTCCACGTAACCCATTTATTAATGCGGGAGCGATTGTTACCTGTGATGCTTTGTATAGTCGTTTATCAGCTCCAATGCACTCTATGCTTGAAACATTTCGCGATTTATCAGGTAATCGAAGTATTGTAATTGATAAGCAAGTGGCTAACTCAGAATATGAGTTTCGGCATAGAAATGCGGCAATGGCACATTTAATGAAATCATTCGGTAACTTTGAAAATGAAGTAGATGATGTCCTTTGGTCGTATTTTAATTTTTGTGCCATAGAACTTAATTGTATTGAACTTGCTAAGGCGTACAATTTTTTAGCCAATAAAGGGATGGATTACAGCTCAAACAAACGAGTACTTTCTAGTCGTCAAAACAAGCAATTAAATTCGTTGTTATTTACCAGTGGGTTATATGACGCAGCAGGTGACTTTGGTTATCGTGTAGGCATGCCTGGTAAATCGGGTGTTTCTGGTACAATATTAGCGGTGTTACCGAATAGATTTACAGTGGCAGTCTATTCACCAGGATTAAACTCTTTTGGTAACTCAGTGGCGGGAATAGCAGCATTAGAGCTGCTATCTAAAAAGCTTGATATATCTATATTTTAGCTTTGTTTAGCGTAATGGGATCTTATTGATCCCAATACACTTGTTCTAAACAATCTTCGCGCTCAGGCAAACCACGAGATAAGCGAGGAGAGTGCTGTACAAGTACTTCAAAGCTTGCACGGTTAGCATATTTGCTAATTTGTGCGAGCGAAGAGTAGGTAATGGCTTGTTGCTGATGCTTTGCTGAATTAGCAACATTCAACTTATGATAAACATTCGCTGATAAGTCATGTAAAACCGCGGCTAAAGCACAGTCACCGGCACCATTGGTATTTTTAATCGAGTCAGGCCCGCCCATAAACGGCGCTGTATGGCTATATGCCTTTATAGGGTTTTCACAGTCAACTTTACGCATTGCACGTGAAAATTCATAACGATTAAAATCTGGTATGGCACCCGGTAATAATGGATACTCTGTTTCACGTTTGCAGCTGTCGTCAACAAAACCAGCCATAAATAAGCCTTTTTCACCGGCTGTACAAATAACTAAGTCAACCCAATCTAATGCTTTGTCAGCAGCAAGAAGTGGATCTTCATATCCAGTAATTGCTTGGCCTTCTTCTTCGTTCATAGCAAGTATATCAACATGCTTTTCTACAAAGTTAGCCCACCATGTCGGGTCCTGCTCGATAAGAAACTTAGTCCCCAGTGTTAATACCACGGGTACATTTGCATCGTTAGCATACTTGATTGCTTGCATAGTCGCTTCGGTCATGGTTTCATCACCTTGAGTACGCATTAAATAAGCACTGATGACTAATGCTGATGAGCCTTCTATTAGCTCTTTATCAATTGACTCTGGCTTTAGGTAATTCATCAGGCCAGCACTAATAGCAAACGTGCGCTCACCTGTTTCATCAATCAAGGTAAAGCAACGGCCAATAGGACCATCGACTGGTTGTAAGTAGTCTAAATCTACACGACTTGAGTTATTACATAAAAATCTATAAGCATAACTGCCTATTTTTATATTTTCGCTCATTACGCCTAATAGTACCGAACGATCATCAGCAAGTACGGAATAGTTGTGCATTGTGTTGCCAACGGTTCCTCCTGCGAATTCGTAATCGACCATATCGTTTAGTTTTAAGCGATCGTATAAAGCATTAGTGATGTCATTATCTATAACTTGCGACATCCCTCGGCGCAATTGAAATTCATCGAGAAAAGCTTGGTCAACCTTAGCTTCTATATCAACAACGATTTGATCGATCCCCGTAACATAGCTGCGGTGTAATCGTTCTGTGGCGTTAAGTTGATTGGTCAGTGGATCTTTGGCTTCCACTGGGAAATAATGTTTATGCCTGCGGCGTCCAGGAAATTTCATTTGCTACCCGTGTTGTGAGCTAAATAAAAAAAGCGAGAGATTATAGCGTAAATCCCGCCTTATGGGCCATGGTAAACCACTTAAATTTGTTTTATTTTTGCAATAAAGTGATCAATTACGCATTTTTTTACGCTAAGTTGGTATAATTACGGCATAAAAAATAGTTAAGTAATAATCATGACAGAGCCATTTGACGACCAATATTGGATGGAACAAGCCCTTGTGTATGCAAAACAAGCAGAGCAACTCGATGAGATACCTGTAGGCGCCATTATTGTCAAAAATAATCAGCTTATAAGCGCGGGTTATAATCGCTCAATTACCGATAATGATCCGTCGGCTCATGCTGAGATGATAGCGGTAAGAGAAGCCGGCAAAGTGCTTAATAACTATCGCTTAATTGATTGCACTTTGTATGTTACGTTAGAGCCGTGCTCTATGTGTGCAGGTTTATTGGTGCACAGCCGAATTAAACGCTTAGTATTTGGTGCTGCCGATGCTAAAACGGGTTCTGCTGGTTCAATTATGAACTTGTTGCAAGAACCTCGTTTAAACCATCAGGTAGAAATAACGGGTGGGGTTTTAGAGACACAATGTGCAGAGACTATTTCTAGTTTTTTTAAGCGTCGCCGATCACAAATAAAAGCAGCAAAGCTAGCCGCTCGCAACCTTAACAGAGATTAGTCTGCAGCTGCTATTAAGGCGTCTAGCTCAGCCATTTGCTGCATAGCGAACATGCGGCGACGCCAGATAACCTTTTTATGCAAATTTCTTAACATCACTCGACGGCGAGTCGCAGTTGAGTGCTTTATACAACGTTTAAGTTGATGTGTACGTCTACGTTTAAGCATGACTTGTCCTTACGTGCTTGGTGATGACACAAATTTTAATACAATTGAGCCAGATTATTGAATAATTGATTGCAAGTAAACAACTATTTGCTTTTCTGACATGTAGCTAATATAGCGCGAAATTTTCAGAATGCATTTATTTTTCTTTTTCTGCTTCACCAGTGATACGTTGATTTGCATCATTTGGTTTAATGCTTTGATCTTTAGTTTCTTTTTCGGTTGTTGGCGGTGTAGTTGCCATTGCATTATTTTCATCAAGCCAAACTAGCGCATCGTAATAGCGACGAATATTATCAACATAAGTCACTGCAACATCACCGCGAGCATAGCCATAGCGGGTATTACGGTAGTGACGTTTTTTTACTAGTAATGGTAAGCGCTTTTTAACATCAGCCCATTTATCAGGGCTAGCTCCTTGTTGTTCGGTAATTATGCGGGCATCATTGACGTGGCCCCAACCAACATTATAAGCGGCAAGTGCGAGCCAAGTACGATCAGGCTGCGGGATTCTATCTGGTATACGTTTGATTAATTTAGCTAAGTATTGAGCACCGCCACGTATGTTTTGTTCTGGCTCCAAGCGATTAGTAACACCGACTTGTTTTGCTGTGCGCCTTGTTAGCATCATAATGCCGCGCACCCCTGTTGGCGATTTAGCTCGTGGGTTCCACATCGACTCTTGATAACTCAATGCAGCAAGTAAGCGCCAATCAAGGCTACCCGCATATTGTATAAACCAAGGCTGATATTTAGGCAGTGTTTCTTTTATTGCATCTATATAGGCTAAGGTATTAACGTAATTAAACTGACGGACATGGCCAAAATACTTCTCTTCAAGCACATAAAGTTGATTATTTTGTTTTGCTTCACCGAAAAAAGGAACTAGTAATGCGTACAAAGAGTCATCATTCGACTTTTTGAGTATCCATGCAATTGAATCATTACGGGTAACTGAAAAGCCAATACTCAAGTTAGGGTGATAGCGCCTAAACAACGCTAATGTATGAGAATCTGCCAAGGTGTAATCTATTTCACCATCAATAACGGCTTGTAATAACTCTTCCTCATCAAATTCTTCGGTTTCATTCCAAGTTAAATCTGGGTTGGTTTGTTGTATTTCTTCTAATGTGAGCGAGTGACTACTTTTAGCAATAACAGTGAAGTTACCAGTTAAATCATCAAAATCTCTAGGGCGTTCACGGCCTTGTTTAAATACTAATTTTTGACTAATTGTTCTGTAAGTTGGGCCATAGCGGTAACGTTTGGCGCGCGCCTTGTTAAAAGTAAGTCCAGAGGCAATTAAATCGAGATCGCCACTATCTAAGCGCGCAAACATATCGGATAAATTAAAAAAGGGCACAATTTCAAGCTCTACCCCAAGGTAATCGGCGAATGCTTGAGACAGTTCAAATTCAAACCCTTGTTCACCTTGAACAGCTTGATAGTAATTACTTGCGCTGGCGAGTGTACCCACACGAATTTTATTTTCTGATTTAATTTGGGCAAGCTGTGTTGACTGCTCTTGTGTATTACAGGCACACAAAAGGATGACTAACGTAATAATTGTTATTAGCTTTATCTTCAACATATTCGCCTCTTTAGCATCGTATCTCCTGTTATAACAAAACTTACTGATTACGTCACTTACCGTTTAATCGCAGTAAGTAAAAAATAGGTGTAAACAAAAAGAAAAAGTTAATTTAATGAAAAGCGCATTTTTGAGTTAAATCTGGGAGTAATTTGGACTATAATACGCGCCTAAAATATCGTTCAATCCCTAACCCCGGGTGAAATTACTTATGTTGATCCTTCGTGGTGCACCAGCACTTTCAGAGTTCAGAGTTAATAAAATTTTAGCGCGTTGCCAACAATCGCAACTTCCTGTCACCAATGTATATGCCGAATACGCTCACTTTGCCGATTTAACATCGCCATTAGACACTGATGAGCAAACCAAACTTGAAAAGTTATTAACCTATGGACCAACAATTGCTGAGCATACGCCAGCGGGTCAGTTGGTATTAGTAACGCCTCGACCTGGTACTATTTCGCCATGGGCTTCAAAAGCGACTGATATCGCTCATAACTGTGGGCTTAAACAAGTTCACAGGGTTGAACGTGGTATTGCTTACTATGTTGAAGGTGATTTAAGTACAGAGCAGCTTACACACGTTATTGCGCTTCTTCATGACCGTATGACTGAAGCTACTCATAGTAAATTAGAAGATGCAGCGCAGTTATTTCGCAGTGATGCACCTCGCCAAATGTCATCAGTTGATATTTTAGGTGGCGGCCGCGAAGCATTAGCCGTAGCCAATATAGAGCAAGGGTTTGCACTTGCTGATGATGAAATTGACTACTTAGTGGAAAACTTCATCAAGTTAGGGCGCAATCCTAACGACATCGAATTATTCATGTTTGCACAAGCAAACTCAGAGCATTGTCGTCATAAAATATTTAATGCTGATTGGACTATCGATGGTATTGAACAGCCAAAGTCGCTGTTTAAAATGATTAAAAATACCTTTGAGCATAACCCTGAAAATGTACTGTCTGCTTATAAAGATAACGCAGCCGTAATGAAAGGCTCAAAGGCGGGTCGCTTCTTCCCGAATGCGCAAGGTGAATATGCGTATCATCAAGAAGACATTGAAATATTAATGAAGGTTGAAACCCATAACCACCCAACGGCAATTGCGCCCTTTTCTGGTGCGGCAACAGGGTCGGGCGGTGAGATTCGCGATGAAGGTGCAACTGGCCGTGGTTCAAAACCAAAAGCCGGCTTAGTGGGCTTTACTGTATCTAACTTACGTATTCCTGGTTTTGAACAACCTTGGGAAAGTGATTTTGGTAAGCCTGGGCGCATAGTGAATGCCCTTGATATTATGACTGAAGGCCCATTAGGTGGTGCTGCGTTTAATAATGAGTTTGGCCGTCCTAATCTTTTAGGTTATTTCCGTACATACGAAGAAAAAGTAACGAGTCACAATGGTGAAGAGGTACGTGGTTACCACAAGCCAATTATGCTTGCCGGTGGTTTAGGTAATATTCGTGCTGATCATGTTCAAAAAGGCGATATTCCAGTAGGCGCAAAACTGATTGCGCTTGGCGGCCCTGCAATGAACATTGGTTTAGGCGGTGGTGCTGCATCTAGCATGGCATCGGGTCAATCAAACGAAGATTTAGATTTTGCTTCTGTTCAACGTGAAAACCCAGAAATGGAACGTCGTTGTCAAGAAGTAATCGACAAATGTTGGCAGCTAGGTGATGCAAATCCTATTGCGTTTATACATGATGTGGGCGCTGGTGGTTTATCAAATGCATTCCCTGAGCTTGTAGATGATGGTGGCCGTGGTGGTAAATTCCAACTGCGTGACATCCCTAATGATGAGCCGGGCATGGCACCACACGAAATTTGGTGTAATGAATCGCAAGAGCGATATGTGCTTGCTGTGGGCGTTGAAGACTTTGCACGCTTTGAAGCAATTTGTAAGCGTGAGCGCGCACAATATGCAGTTATTGGTGAAGCAACAGAAGAGCGTCATTTAACGGTTGCAGATAGTCATTTTGATAACAGCCCTGTAGATTTACCATTGGATGTATTACTAGGTAAAGCACCTAAAATGCATCGTGATGTTACGTCGCAACAAGTAGTCGGTACTGCATTAAATGTAGAGGCAATTAATCCTGCGGATGCAGCGCAGCGTTTATTACGTTTACCAACCATTGCAGAAAAAACCTTCCTGATTACTATTGGCGATCGCTCTGTAACTGGTTTAGTAGCGCGCGATCAAATGGTAGGCCCATGGCAAGTGCCTGTGGCTAACTGTGCAGTTACCGCAGCAACTTACGATACCTACCACGGTGAAGCTATGTCATTAGGTGAACGTACTCCAGCGGCATTACTTAATTATGGCGCTTCTGCACGTTTGGCTGTGGCCGAGTCTCTTACAAATATTGCTGGTACTAATATTGGTAGTCTTGAGAACATTAAGCTATCTGCTAACTGGATGGCGGCTGCAGGTCACCCTGGTGAAGACGCAGGTTTATATGAAGCGGTAAAAGCTGTTGGTGAAGAGTTATGTCCAGCACTTGGGTTAACAATCCCAGTAGGTAAAGACTCGATGTCGATGAAAACGACATGGAAAAATGAAGATGATACAACTGAGCAATCAGTAACATCGCCTTTATCACTGATTATTACAGCCTTTGGCCGTGTTGACGATGTACGTAAAACGGTGACTCCACAGCTGCGCACTGATAAGGGCGACACTTCGCTTATTTTAGTTGATTTAGGTGCGGGTAAAAACCGTATGGGCGCATCAAGCCTTGCACAAGTTTATAAGCAGCTTGGTGATGTTACTCCTGATGTAGACAGCCCTGAGTTACTAAAAGGCTTTTATAATGCTATGCAGGCGCTAGTGGCTGATAGCAAGTTACTTGCGTATCACGACCGTTCAGACGGTGGCTTGTTTACTACTATTGCTGAAATGGCGTTTACCGGACATACCGGTGTAACCGTAGATTTAGCGACTTTGACTGGCTCGGATATTGAAGCGCTTTATAACGAAGAGTTAGGTGCTGTAATTCAAGTAGCAAACAGTGATTTAGATGCTGTAAATTCTGTATTTGAGCAGCATGGTGTTGCCGCAATTAGCCATGTGATTGGCTCGCTTAATAATGACGATAACATTGTATTTAATCGTGGTGAGCAAACAGTACTTAATCATACGCGTACTGAGCTTCGTACAATTTGGGCCGAAACAACCTATCAGATGCAAGCGCGTCGTGATAACCCTGAGTGTGCTAAGCAAGAATTTGACGCTAAATTTGATGCAAAAGACCCAGGCTTAAACGTTAAACTTAACTTTGACTTAAACGAAGATATAGCTGCACCGTACATTGCGACAGGTGCTAAGCCACAAATGGCTATTTTACGTGAGCAAGGCGTTAACTCGCACCTAGAAATGGCTGCTGCGTTTAACCGTGCTGGTTTTGCTGCGGTAGATGTTCACATGAGTGATATTTTAGAAGGTCGTTTAACGCTTGAACAGTTTAAAGGTTTAGTGGCGTGTGGTGGCTTCTCTTACGGTGACGTATTAGGCGCTGGTGAAGGCTGGGCTAAGTCAATATTGTTTAACGATATGGCACGCGATCAGTTCCAAAGCTTCTTCCATCGTGAAGATACCTTTAGCTTAGGTGTATGTAACGGTTGTCAGATGCTATCAACATTAAAAGAGTTGATTCCAGGTACTGAACATTGGCCGCGCTTTGTAACTAATAAGTCAGAGCGTTTTGAAGCACGCTTTAGTCTGGTTGAAATTCAAGAAAACCCATCGGTGTTCTTTAATGGGATGGCAGGTTCACATATGCCAATTGCAGTTTCTCATGGTGAAGGTCATGCAGAATTTGCAAACGATGCGGCAACTAAGGCTGCACTTGCAAGCGGCACCGTAGCGGTTAAGTTTGTTGATAACTACGGTAATCCAACAACACAGTACCCAGCAAACCCGAATGGTTCACCTGAGGGGATCACGGGTATTACATCAACAGATGGTCGTGCAACTGTAATGATGCCACACCCTGAACGTGTATTCCGTGCGGTTGCTAACTCTTGGCACCCAGATGAGTGGGTTGAGGATAGCCCATGGATGCGTATGTTTAGAAATGCGCGTAAAAATGTAGGTTAATATACACGCTAGATTCATGATCTAGATGTAAGATAAAAAGGCTGCCTTGTGCAGCCTTTTTTGTTTAGACTGTTCAAGGTTCAAGGTTCAAGGTTCAAGGTTCAAGGTTCAAATTAAGGATAGTATGATCAAACGCATCGCATGGGGAATCGTGTTTTTATTTCTGAGTGTTCTAACACTGGGTTATGTATTTCGTATGCCTATAACTCAATGGGCTATAGCGCCATCTTTGAGCCAATCTGGCGTTGAATTACATTGTTTAGATTGGTCACTAAATGCAAATATTAGCTTAAACGTAAACCGGTTATGTTTGACTTACCAAGGCCATCAAATTGAGCTTGGTAGCATTGTGGCTGATACAAAAAAAATAACTGTTGGCCGCGCTAATCTTCGTTTAAATGATAGCGAGAGTGTCTCAGCAAGTAATAATTCCTTCAAAAAGCTGGCACTTAGTTTACCCAAAGAGCGGCCGAAAATTGATATCAAAAGATTGTTAATTACCCACCCACAACTTCATGATGAACTGGTAGTTAGCATTGGTGAAGAGAAGCTAAATACATTTGTGATTTCAGGTGATGCAATCGCAGAGGTAACAGTCAGCAATCATAAAATTACTGGTCACTTTAAGTTAGCTGATGGATTACTAACAAAGATAAAGCCGATACCCGCGCTTTCATTAAACAGTGGGCATGAGTTCACCTTTGATGGGTTATCCGTTGATATAAAATCAAACATAGATGCTGAGTTTACACAGCAATTTAGTAAATGCCCAGTAACGCTAAAGGCTTTTGGTGATATGAATATTTACTATCACTTTAACGATAAAAAAGCCTTGTTAAATACACAGCAATTAACCAGCTTGGTAACGTTTGATAGTGATTGTTTGACGCTTATAAGCAATCAATCACAGCGTGAATTTGTAGCCAAGCAGCTGCCGTTAAAATGGCAATTGATGCTCAGTGATACGGTAAAGTTTGAAAACGGACAACTTGTTATACCGTCAATGCTATTAAACACTAAAAATAGTGAAACGAAGCTGAGCCTGAAAAACCTAGCAATTAATGTTCAGCAGCCGTTAGAGTATGCCAAAGGCAATATTAAGTTATTGTTTATCAGCGAAGGTATTGAGCATATAGAAATAGATGCAGCTTTAAATAACTTGGCTGTGAATGGCAACTACCAATTAAACGTCGATGAGCTGCCTGGTTTTTTACCTGTATCAGCTAAAAAGGTAGCAAGCACAGGTCAATTTAAAATAGCGGATGTTTTACAACATAAAAAAAATGCGAAAATAACCAGCGAGATTGCTTTTGCTGAGCTTAGTTTTGATAAATTAACAGTAAAGGGCTACAAGGCACAGTTTACGACTGAGATTGACGATAAACAAAATATCAACGCAAGCTTGGATAGCCATTTACGCTCAGTGGCTTATGAGCAATACCAAGTGCGTGGTGTAAATAATCAATTATCAGCATCTTCTAGTTTGGCTGTTGGCGAATTATTTGTCGATTTAAACAGTGAAACTAAACTTACCCAACTTAACAGTGACTTTTTAAACCTAAGTAATATTCGCATAAGCTCTAAAGGCCTGCAAAGTCGGGCGCTTCAAGCCTCACATCATGTATTTATTGATGGTATTGAGTTGGTAGCCAGTCACCACATATCTGCTGTGGAACATCCATTTGAGATAACAGTTGCAGATCAAGCTGTGACTAAATTTAACCCTGTTTTACAGCAGTTTGAACCATTAGCCACGCTGACCGATGGTAGCTTTAATGGGGTTGTTCGCGGAGATGTTAATTTACAGCAGGCTGATTTTGCATTTCAAGTCGAACAGGTAAGTGGCTTATACAACGATTATTTAGCTAAGCATTTTAGCAGTCGCTTAACGGGTTCTTATGATTCAGGGCAGCTTAATGTGGCTCCTACTACATTTGAATTAAATGAGTTACGAGCAGGTGCTGTTGTGAGTAACATTGTCGGTAATTTTAGTGTTGAGAACTCTATTGCTCGCGCTGAAAAAATAACTGCTGATGTACTTGGTGGTCGTTTTGCTTTGGATAGCTACAAAGTGACGGAAAAAGCGCAGCAGTCTTTGGTCACATTTGAAAATATTGATGCGAGTAAACTTATTACCTTAGATGATAAATCAGGCATTACACTAACTGGTCGAGTGAATGGCCGCTTACCCGTTTACTTTGATCAACAAGGTATTTCGGTAAAATCTGGTGAATTATCTAACCAAGGAACAGGTAAACTAGTTATTACTGACAATGCAGCTTTTGATGCAGTTAAAGCTCAGCAACAAGAACTGGACCCGATTTTAAGCTTGTTGGAAGATTTAGACATTCAGAGCTTAAACAGTAGTGTTGACTTAAAGCCTGACGGTTGGCTTTATTTAGGTGTAAACTTAAAGGGATACAATAAGGAACAGGCGCAGCAAGTTAACTTTAATTACAACCATGAAGAAAATGTTTTTACACTCTTAAGAGCATTGCGCTTAAGTGATGAAATTACTCAAAAAGTTGAACAAGAGTATTCAACAAAAGGAACTAAAAATGACTAAATGGCTGATAATACTTACAGCACTGGGGTTGCTTAGTGCATGTACGCACCGCGTTGAAGTGGCAGCGAAAGAGCCTATCACCATTAATTTAAATGTGAAGGTTGATCATGAAATTCGCGTAAAAGTTGATAAAGAGCTAGATGACTTATTTAGCGATGACAGTGAGTTATTCTAAGGAGCAATTATGAGTTTATTAAAAAATAAAAAGTTAAACGTGATCACACTTTTAAGTGCCGCTTTATTGTCATTTTCTGCTTGGGCAATCAGTTTAGATGATGCTAAAAACCAAGGGCTTGTGGGTGAAGATAGCTCAGGTTATTTAGGTTTGGTTGTACAAAATGCAGAGGCTAAAGCGGTTGTTGATGAAATTAACGCAAAGCGCAAAGCACAATATTTAAAACTTGCGAAAAAGAACAACTTGTCACTTGCTCAAGTAGAAGCACTAGCGGCGGCAAAAACCATTGAAAAAACCCAAGCAGGGCATTTCGTTGAAGTTAATGGTGAGTGGGTTAAAAAATAACTCTGCGCATTATTAAAAACCAAAAACCGAGCTTATGCGCTCGGTTTTTTGCAATTTTCAAGTAGCTGCTGCCAAAAGTGAACTCCTTTACGGCGAGCTAAGTTGATATTGTGTTCAGGAATTGACTCCGGCTCGTTGTATTCATCTAGTGCCGCGCTCATACTTGCCTCACGTATTAAGTGTAAAGTAGGAAAAGGCGAGCGATTAGTATAATTTGCAGCGTCATCTTCATCACTATCAGCAAAAACATAGTCAGGATGAAAGTTTGCAATTTGGTACTTCCCCTCAAAACCTTGTGCAACTAATAGCGCATTGGCTAAGTCAACAAGGTCTAAAAAATCTTCAAAATCAGTAAAGCCATTATCAAATATTAACAAAGTTGTTTCACGCTGAGGATCACGGTCAAGCTGGGTACATTGTTCAAGCATATCCATAACAGCATCATCAATTTTTGAGGTGTTACTAATGGTGTAGTGAATGCAGTTATTTTCAACTTCTTTACGGGCAAATGGACAAAAATTGTATTTTACAATCACAGCGCTTACCCATTCACGGGTTTGAGATATAGCTAAGTTGGTCACGATTTTGGCTCTAAATAAGGAGTTATAATGGCAAGCGTTTTGGCAATAGCGCCTTGGTTTTTAGCAACACACTGAGCTGCTTTACTGCCAAGAATATCACACGCTTTGGTGTTTTTAATTAAGCGAAGCAATGCAAGCGCCAGTTCGTCAGTATTTTCAACCACATGGGCGCCTTTGAGTTTAATCAGTTCAGGGTAAACATGGTCAAAGTTGTAGGTATGAGGGCCGGTAAGTATACCCACTGAAAAAGCTGCCGACTCTAATGGGTTATGGCCACCACGACGAATTAAGCTGCCACCGATAAAGCTAATATTAGCGGCACCATATAGATATTGTAATTCACCTAATGTGTCGGCTAACACAACTTGTTCATTGTTATAATTTTTTTGACTGCGACGACTAAAGCTAAGATTAGAGTGAGTCAGTAGCTCTGCAACTTTATCAAACTGTTCGGGATGACGTGGCGCAATGATCAGCAAAGCGTCAGGGTGTGCTTCTAGTAGTTGTTGGTGGGCTACTAAAATAAACTCATGCTCTATAGGGTGTGTAGAACCTGCGACCCATATAAAGCGTTCTGCTTTTTTATAATATTGCTTTAAAGAGGCTACTTTATCGAGTTGTGCAGTGGTTGGGGTAATATCAAATTTTATTGATCCCGTTACATGGCTTTTTTCAGCAGGTAGCCCTAATTCAATAAAGCGATTTGCATCGGTTTTGTCGTGACTTGCAAGTGCGGTAATTGATTGCATGATACTGCGAGTTAGCTGGGCCACTTTTTCGTAGCCTTGCTGAGACTTTTCAGATAGTCGTGCATTAACTACCAATACAGGTATATTTTGTTTGTGCGCATTAGCCATTAAGTTCGGCCATAGTTCAGTTTCTAAAATACAGAGTAATTGCGGTTTTACTCGTTTTAAAAAGCGAGTGGTGGCCATTGGAAAATCAATGGGTAAATAACTAACAGCAACGCTGTTTTTAAATTGTGCGCTAACTTGCTCTCGTCCTGTTGGAGTATTGCAGGTAATTAAAATATTTAACTGCGGTTGTTCATGTTGTAGGGCTTTAATTAAAGGGGTTGCAGCTAACACCTCGCCCACAGAAGCACAATGAAATACAGCTGGTTTGTTGTTTGAAAATAAAGCGCGGCTTATGAAGCCAAAACGTTCCTTAAAGTGAGCGCGATATCCTGCGTTTTTTTTACCTCTTAGTACATATAAGTAAAATACAATCAGTGGGCTAATAATAATTAATGCGAGTGAATAAAAAATGCGTGCCATACTGTTGCTTTGTATAAATGAAAGTGGCGCTAGTTTAGCGTGAAATCGTTTTTATCTAAATACACAAATATAAAATAGCAACTTGAAAAAGGTAACAACGATAAAAACCTTCTTTATCTGAATAATAACTTTCTACCCGTACTTTAATTTAGTTATATAGAGGTGATTTGGCTATAAAATTATGGAATAATGAAATTAATTTTTCCTGCCATTTCAGTTCCAAGAGGAATATCTCATGTCAATTATAGATTCAGTGGCAACTAGCTACCTAGAAAGTTTAAATCGTCACCAAGTATTGTTCGAAACCATGGAGGCGTATCATCAAGAGGTAATGCAGTTGTTAGAAGCATGTCATAGTGCTTTACAGGCTGGTGGTAAGGTTGTTTGGTTTGGTAATGGCGGCAGTGCGGCTGATGCTCAGCATTTGGCTGCAGAGTTTGTGGTACGTTATAAGTTAGAGCGAGGACCGTTAGCGTCTATTGCTCTAACCACAGACACCTCTATTTTAACAGCGCATAGTAATGACTATCATTTTGACACAGTATTTGAACGCCAAGTACAGGCGCTATGTAAACCTGAAGATATTGTAATTGGCTTAACCACATCGGGCACCAGTAATAATATTAATTTAGCGTTAGAAGCCGCTAATAAAATAGGAGCATTCACTGTTGCATTTACAGGTCGCGATGGGGGGAAAGTAAAAGACATCGCCAAGTTACCTATTATTATTAAAAATGATGAAACAGCCCGTATCCAAGAGGCGCATATGTTTATCGGCCATTGGTTGTGTGAAGCCATGGATATGGTTGTTGCGGAGCAGCAGTAATGGATTTATCGCTATTAAAAAACTTATCAGCAGCGCGTATTTTAGTGGTTGGTGACGTTATGCTAGACCGCTACTGGTATGGTGATTCTGGCCGTATTTCGCCGGAGGCACCAGTACCCGTTGTAAAAGTCAGTAAATTTGAAGACAAAGCCGGTGGTGCCGCCAATGTGGCTAAAAATATAGCCCGACTAGATGGCAAAGTGGGTTTACTTGGCCTAATTGGCGAGGATGAAAGCGGACAAATTTTAGAAAACATTCTAGAGGGTGAAAAAATAAATTCACAGCTTGTGAGTGTATGCGATTTGCCGACTATTTCTAAAATGCGGGTGATCAGTCGTCATCAACAAGTTGTGCGTTTAGATTTAGAAGAGGCTTTTAATGAGTCTCATAGCCAGTTGTTATTAAATCGATTAGAGCTGGTGCTGAGTGATTACGACTTTATTGTATTTTCTGATTACAACAAGGGCTCACTCGCGCTAATCCAAAAAATGATTTCGGTTGCTAAAGATGCAGGTAAAACCGTGCTTGTTGACCCTAAATCATCTGATTTAGAGTTGTACCGTGGAGCTGATTACATAACCCCTAATTTAAATGAGTTTAAATTAGCGGGTGGTCAGGTTGGTTCAGAAGAGTTGCTTGCTAGCAGCGCGCGTACCCTGATTAGTGATGCGGGTATTAACGCCATGCTACTAACACGCTCAGAACAAGGTATGTCGCTAATTGATGCAACGCAAAAGCATGACTTTGCAGCGCAACAACTCGAAGTAAGTGATGTAACCGGTGCGGGCGATACTGTTATTGCTACATTAGCTGTAATGCTAGGTGCGGGTATGACCGCCAAAGATGCAGTCGAAATTGCAAACTTAGCAGCCGGTATTGCAGTAAGTAAATTGGGAGCGGCTACCGTTTCTCCTGAAGAGTTGAGCCGCAAGTTAGGCCAATACTTACAAGCCACTGGCGAGCATTATCAAACCCCATTTGATGATGTATTACAGCATATTGAATTTGCAAAGCAAAATGGTGAAACCATTGTATTTACTAATGGTTGTTTTGATATTTTGCATGCAGGCCATGTGCGCTATTTAGCACAAGCTAAAGCGCGAGGTGATAGATTAGTGGTTGGTTTAAATAACGATGAATCCATTGCCCGTTTAAAAGGTCCTGAGCGCCCAATTAACCCATTAGACGAGCGTGCTATGGTGCTAAGTGCGCTTGCCTCTGTTGATTGGGTTATTCCGTTTGGCAGTGAGGATGAAAATGACACACCGGCAAAGTTAATTGAACAAATTAGCCCAGATATTCTTGTTAAAGGTGGTGATTACACCGTTGAGCAAATTGCTGGTGCCGAGCATGTGTTGCGTCATGGCGGAAAAGTAGAAGTGCTTGAGTTTTTAGATGGTTGCTCTACATCAAAAGTGATTAGCAAAATTAAAAGCTAGCTAGTTAGTGAAATAAAAAAGGGGATAAACTTTGGTTTATCCCCTTTTTTAATGCTTGCAAAACTAAAAGTTATATTCGAACTTTGCAAATGCAGACGTATCGTTTTCTGCTCCATCGTTATTAGAGGCAAGTCCACCAAGGGTCAAGCGCCCCCCCATGGCAAGCATTCTGTAACGTACTTCAAGCTGTTTAGAGCTAAATGCTGTTTTGGTAATCGAGTTACCTAAATCAGGGTTATTTGGGTAACGGTCACGGTTGTCGCTGTTGTAGTCAATATCACGTAATTTTACTTGCCAGTCAGTTCCGCTTGAGAGTTGCCCAAGTACGGTTAACACTAGCGATTGTGAATCATTATCATAGGTAGAGCCGATAGGGCGACCATGGTAACGATACCCTGAATTATAAATACTGTGCTCATAGAAGCAGTTTTCAGTTGCTGATGTGGCAGAACACGCTACGCCGGTATCAGTGTATTCTAGGTTAAATAAAATATTCTGATTATAAATGCGAGTCGTGGTTTGTATTCCACCAAGATAGCCTCTGTCTACTGGCTTAATGCCGCCACTGGTATCTTCACCAATCGTGCTTGCATATACCGCATAAGGTTGATCAAACAAAGTGTCAGACCAACGAATATCAAAGCCCGCGAGTTGATTCCCCAAGCGAGTTATAAGCTCACCATCACAATCATTGGTACCATCAACACATTCACCTCCGCCGGTTATTAAATCAAAAAAGTCGCCTGCTGAACTGGGTTGTCCCTTGCCAGCCCATTGTGCTGACCAACTAAAGCCAATTTCTAATTGTTGAATTGGACGAAGATTTAAACGAGTACTCCATAATAATGCATCAGGTACAACTCGGGTTGATTCAAGCTTAGCCATTTGTGCTGTAAAGCTCCACTGACCAATCCAGCTAAGCCAAGGCGTTTCGAACGCGCTACTTTGTTCTCGGCTGAGGCTTATTGCGGGAAGTGGCTTTGAATTACCAGACATAATTAAGCTGTTATCAACACCTGGGCCCCAAAATTGCTCAACGGCACCTGCTCTTACAATCCAATTACCCATACGATAAGCTAAATAGCTGTCATCTAAAGAGGTATCATTACAGTCTGTTAGCACTTGCTCATTTTTGGCTATATCGTCAGTTGTTTTGCCATTGACTAAACAGTTTTTGCCATCACTGCGATGATTAAGCGCAACTTTAGCCGCAAAGTTATGTCCTAGATAAGCATAAGCTGCTGTTAATTCAGACTCTTGAGTATTTGTTGCCCCAAAGCTAGTAACGGCTAATGGATCTGAGTTGGCGGAAGCTGAAAGTTGTACACTATGAGAACCACTATTTTCTGACTTATAACGATGTTTCACACGCAATAACGCATCCTGCAGGCGAGGAGGTAATTGTTCTAACGTCGTATTATTTACATCATTAATAAAGCTTTTCCACATTAATGGATACGTTGTTACTGGCGCTAAAATAATGCCAGCATCGGCAAGCTGTTGTATATCAGCTCTAAGACCATAGTCATCAGGCTTTACCCAGGGTTCAGCATTCACGGTTGTGGTTACGGCACAAAAAAGCGAAGAAAGTATAAAAATTTTGTTTCGCAAAGCTCAGATCCTTGTGATTTATATTGCGGCTAAGTCTAGCAATCTACGCCCTTTATTGCAGTAATTAAATCAACTCATTAAACAAAGATTAGCTAAAAAATATTACTCCGGAACAGATTAAAACACTGTAGCTCTATCGTAAAAAAGATGGCGTTGATATACTCGCTGCAAAGGAAAAGCAGAGATAGTAATGAGCAACAAACGACTTTTATTTATTCCCGTGTCATCGCCAGAAGGTATTGGTGAATATATGCGCTCGTTACAGCTAGCTCAAACCTTAAAGGCTGAGTATGGCAAGCAGTTAGATATTCATTTTATTTTAAATAAACATACGGCTTATGCTAAAAACTGCCCATTCCCTACCTTATTGTTAAATCAATCGGCAACAAAAGAAAATACGCACGTATGTCAGTTTATTAAGCAATACAAACCAGATGCGGTGCTATTTGATTGTGCAGGACGCGCTGAGCAAATGAAAGCTGCAAAAAAAGTGGGTGCTAAAGTTGTTTTTATTTCACAGCATGCAAAAAAGCGAGCAAAAGGTTTAAAGCTTAATAGAGCGGGCCTTATTGATACTCATTGGGTGGTTCAGCCTGATTACTGTATCGACCCTCTTTCATGGTATGAAAAACTAAAGCTCAATATGGTGCCATTGGCATACCCTAAAAATGTAGGGCCATTTACTGTTTTTGCTTCAGAGCAACAAAAAAGTGATGTACTGACACGTTATAACTTACAAGAAAAAGAATTTTTTATTGTTAACGCGGGCTCTGGTGGGCATACAGTTAATGGCGTGAATTGCGCAGATTTATATTTTCAAGCAGGGCTTATTATTGCTAAGCAAACAGGCTTGAAAGGTGTTGTGGTATTTGGTCCTAATTACACTAAGTCGTTACCTAAAAGCGATGAGTTAATTTGTTTGCCAAGCCAAGAGGGGAGTGAATTTTTAGCCTTACTAAGTCAGGCTAAGGTGGCATTATTAAGCGCGGGCGATACTTTACTTCAAGCCATTGCTTTACAAACTCCAACGATAGCATGTGCTATTTCAAAAGATCAAAATGAGCGAGTTGTTCGTTGTGCGAGTACCGGTGTTGTTAAAGAGGCTAAGCTTGATATTTTAAATATTACCCAAAAAATAAAAGAGCTACTTTTTGAGCCAAATTATAATAATACAGTTAGCCAATACGAGTCGCTAGAAAATGTGCATAGCTTTGATGTTATAACCAAAGGAGTACAAGCGTTGTTAACAGGAAGTAAGCTATGAATATTGTTATTGTAATTGACTCCCTCGTTGGTGGTGGCGCTGAAAAAGTAATGCTTACTTTGGCGCAGGAAATGGTATCAAAAGCCCACAATGTGACTATTTTGTCATTGGCGCAAAATATTGAATATGACATTCCAAACACCTTATCTGTTGAAAGTTTATTTTCAGGTCGAGCAACAAAAGTTGATCGATTTTGGCAGATAAAAAAGAATGTTAAAGTATTAGAGACATGGTTTGAGCAAAAGTTACTTCAACTTGGTTCTATTGATTTAGTACTTTCTAATTTAGATCGTAGTAATAACTTATTAGCAAAAAGTAAAATAGAAAATATCCATTTTGTTGTTCATAACTCAGTTAATGCAGAGCTCTCTAGACAAAAAAAACTAGGTCCACTTTCATATATATATCTTAAAAAAAGCAAACAAAATTTAAATGGGAAGTCTTTGATCTGTGTTTCCAAAGGAGTTGAAGAAGAAATAAAGCAAGGCAACTTAATTAGTCCAAGTGCTATAACGACTATTTATAACCCATTCAACTTTAAAGAAATTTATGAGCAAGCTAATGAATCAAATATTAATATACCAGATACACCTTACTTGATTCATGTGGGGCGTTTAGCTAAACAAAAACGCCATGATATTTTATTTTCTGCATTTGCCAAATTAGATAAAAAATATAAATTGGTATTGTTATGTAACAAAAAAGAAAAGGCATTAAAGTTGGCTAAAGAATATGGTATCGAAAGTCGGCTTATTGTTCCGGGGTTTGTACAAAACCCATACAACTGGATAAATCAGGCGAAAGCTTTATTGTTAAGCTCAGACTTTGAAGGCTTTGGTAATGTGTTAGTCGAGGCTTTGGCTGTAGGAACACCAGTTGTCAGTACTGAGTGTCCTCATGGTCCAAGTGAAATACTTACAGGTGAGTTAAGCAAATATTTAGTACCAATAGGTCAAAGCGAAGAGCTTGCACTGGCAGTTAAGCAAGTGCTCGCAGATAACCCAAATGTAGGCAAAGCAGCTATTTTAGAAAAAGTGTGTGCCGATAGGGTAACAGAGCAATACTTAGCATTAGCAAACTAGTTTTTATTAGTTAACCCGTCACGATAGTGTTTATCTAAACGCTGCCAATCGTTTTGCTGCCAATGAAAGTTGCTATTGCGGCTTTGCTCTTTTAAAAAGGAGCGCTGTAAGCGAGACATGTTGCTTTGTTGCCATTTTTTATGGGGCACTTTTATTTCGCCACGGTCAAAGTCGATAATGTAAACATCACCAGAGTCATCAAATAAAATATTATTAATATTTAAATCAGCGTGATACACCCCTTTACTATGAAATTGGGCAATAGTTTGCGCTATTTTTTTTACCTCAGCTTCACTCAATGTGCGTTCAATTAGTATATCTAATATACTTTTAGCGTCGCTTACCGCTTCAGTAATAATATCACCTCGGTAAATAAAGCCATGTCGGCTCACTTTAGCTGCAATAGGCTTTGGTACATTTAAGCCTAACTCTATTAATCGAGTCATTAAGCTAAATTCTTGATAAACACGGGTATGCTCAAGTCCGAAGTATAAATATTGATCGCTGAGTAGTTTTCCTATTAGGCCGCCACGCCAATAATGGCGCAATACAGCTGTTAAATCTGCGTGTTTAAAAAACCAAGCAGTTGCACGCCCCTTTTTAGCGCCGACAATTTTTTGCTGTTGTTGCCAGAAATTGGGCTCAAACCAATCTAACTCTATTTCGGTGCTATATTGAGGATGGCTTAAAATGACATGGTTATTTTTGACGTGTTGATTAAACATAGCTCATAGGATTCGCTTAAATATGTGCACATATTAACGTGTTTTCAGGCTAAGGATAAGTACTTGCAATGACGCGATTATAATTTAAGATCGGGTTTTATTATTTTACCTCCAAGGAAACGTGTGACTTCAGCGCCTACTTACACATCTATTTGTATTTTACGTCTTTCTGCCATTGGTGATGTATGCCATGCAGTGAGTGCAGTACAAGCAATTCAAAAAGCGCATCCAAATGCTAAAATTACATGGGTGATAGGGAAGGTCGAGGCGATGCTGTTAGCAGATTTGCCTGGCGTTGAGCTTGTTGTATTTGATAAAAAACAAGGAAAAACGGCACTGAAACAGTTAAAGCAAACCTTCAAAGGGCAGTGTTTTGACGTACTACTTAATATGCAAGTGGCTTTAAGAGCTGGTTTTGTCGCTCGCTGTATTCCTGCCAAAGTTAAAATTGGTTTTGACTGGGCTCGTTCAAAAGAGCTGCATAGTTTATTTATTAATAAACGCATTAAAGCCCAATCTCAGGCGCATGTTTTAGAGGGATTTAAAGGCTTTGCTCAAACAATTGGTGTTGATGATTATGTCCCTGTTTGGAATATGCCCTATACCGACAAAGATCAAGCTAAAGCTGATGAGCTGTTAGGTGACGACTATTTATCAAATAAGTTATTTGTTATTTCGCCAGCGGCAAGTAAAGCACAGCGTAACTGGTTAGCCGAACGCTATGCCGTGCTTGCTGATTATGCCAATGCGCAAGGTTTTAAAGTAGTGCTAACCGGTGGGCCTACTGAACTTGAAATTAATTTAGCAAATAGCATCATTAAATACAGTGATTCACCCATTCTGAACTTGGTGGGTAAAACAAAACTCAAAGAATTATTGTGCGTACTTAAGCGTGCGGGTTTAGTACTTGCGCCCGATACAGGCCCAGCCCATATGGCGGTTACTGTTGGCACGCCTGTTATTGGTCTATATGCGCATTCAAACCCAGCGCGAACGGGGCCTTATTTATACCAAGATTACGTGGTTGAGGTTTATCACCAAAACTTATTAAAGCAAACAGGTAAAACCGCCGAGCAATTGCCTTGGGGTACTCGGGTTAAAGGCGATGATTTAATGAGTCAAATAACCACGGATACAGTAAAAGAAATGTTTGACCATGTTGTTAATAAAGAGTCGTTATTATGAATGATAAACACATAAATAAGGCGCTTTTTTTAGACCGTGATGGTGTAGTAAATGTTGATCATGGCTATGTATTTAAAAGCGAAGAGTTTGAATTTATAGATGGTGTGTTTTCAACGTGTAAAGCATTTTATGACGCGGGCTACAAAATAATTGTTGTAACGAACCAATCAGGGATTGGTCGAGGTTATTACTCAGAAGCCGATTTTTTTGCCCTTAACATATGGATGAAAGCGCAGTTTAGTCATCATCAAATTGAAATTACTGATGTTTATTTTTGTCCTCATCATCCTGAAAATGCATTACCAGCGTATTTAACAGATTGCGATTGCAGAAAGCCAGCGCCTGGTATGTTACTTCAAGGAATGAAAGATCATCATATCGACCCTGCACTGAGTGTGATGGTGGGGGACAAACGAGGTGATATGCAAGCTGCTATAAGCGCCAATATACGCACTAAAGTATTGGTACGTTCGGGGCAAACAGTTGATGAGCAAGCCGTAAAGTCTGCTGACTATGTTTGTGACTCAATCAAGGAACTTCCTGTTTTGCTTGCTGATCTCATTTAATATATATCTCATGCCTGTAAACTGGCAGCTTTTCCTGCCAATTAGCTAATTTGCGACGAATGACAAACAGTGCAATTTGGTGCTTAAACTTTTACAATACCCGCATTATAAATAGCAGCAACGCGTCTGCTGTTTAACCCGTTCAACCAAATGGAGATCACAGATGAGAGCATCTGCTTTTTTTAGCCAATTACAACAGCAAATCGAAGACGTTAAAGCTGAAGGTTTGTACAAAAATGAACGTGTTATCACTTCACAGCAGCAAGCTCAAATTGAAGTGGCATCAGGTGATAAAGTTATTAATTTTTGTGCTAACAACTACTTAGGTTTAGCTAACAGCCCAGAGCTAATTGCAGCTGCACAAAAAGGTTTAGATGACCATGGTTTCGGTGTGGCATCTGTGCGTTTCATTTGTGGCACACAAGATATTCATAAGACGCTTGAGAAAAAAATCAGTCAATTTTTAGAGACTGAGGACACCATTTTGTATTCATCATGTTTTGATGCGAATACAGGCTTGTTTGAAACTATTTTAGGTGCAGACGATGCGATTATTTCTGATTCATTAAACCATGCTTCTATTATTGATGGTGTTCGTTTATGTAAAGCAAAGCGTTTCCGTTATGCAAATAACGATATGGCAGATTTAGAAAAGCAATTAATTGCAGCCGATGAAGCCGGTGCTAAAACTAAACTAATTGCTACTGATGGCGTGTTCTCAATGGATGGCGTTATTTGTAATTTAGAAGCAGTGTGTGATTTAGCCGACAAATACGACGCACTCGTTATGGTTGATGACTCACATGCCGTTGGTTTTGTTGGCGAAAACGGTAAAGGTACACCTGAGTACTGTAATGTACTCGACCGTGTCGATATTATTACTGGCACCTTAGGTAAAGCGCTTGGTGGAGCTTCTGGTGGTTATACCTCAGGTAAAAAAGAAATTGTTGAGTGGCTTCGTCAGCGTTCTCGTCCTTACTTATTCTCAAATTCATTAGCGCCTTCAATTGTAACAGCGTCAATCAAAGTACTAGAAATGCTTGAAAATGGCGGTGAGCTTCGCGCTAAGCTATGGTCAAACGCTAAATACTTCCGCGAGCAAATGGAAACGGCAGGTTTTACCTGTGCAGGTAAAGATCATGCGATTATTCCAGTGATGCTAGGAGATGCCAAAGTAGCGTCACTTATGGCTGATAAGCTTTTGGCCGAAGGGATTTATGTAACTGGGTTCTCATTCCCTGTTGTACCAAAAGGTCAGGCGCGTATTCGTACCCAAATTTCTGCAGCGCACAGCAAGGAACAGCTTGATACAGCCATTGCAGCATTTACCCGTATTGGTAAAGAGATTGGTGTTATTTAATTTTCTTGTTAAATCGCGGTTATAGTCGCGATTTTTTAATTGAGTGTGGATTATGAAAGCATTATCAAAGTTAAAAGCAGAACCGGGCATTTGGATGACAGATGCGCCAAAGCCTGAAGTAGGCCATAACGATCTGTTAATTAAGATACGTAAAACGGCTATTTGTGGCACCGATGTTCACATTTATAAGTGGGATGAGTGGGCACAAAACACCATTCCTACGCCTATGGTGGTTGGCCACGAATATGTGGGTGAAGTAATTGACATGGGCCAAGAAGTTCGCGGTTTCGAAGTTGGCGACCGTGTATCAGGTGAAGGTCATATAACCTGTGGTCATTGTCGTAACTGTCGTGCTGGACGCGTTCATTTATGCCGAAATACAACCGGTGTGGGCGTTAACCGCGAAGGTGCATTTGCTGAGTACCTAGTGATCCCAGCATTTAATGCGTTTAAAATCCCAGATAATATTAGCGATGAACTGGCCTCTATTTTTGACCCGTTTGGTAATGCAGTACATACCGCTTTATCGTTTGATTTAGTGGGTGAAGATGTATTAATCACTGGTGCAGGCCCTATTGGTATTATGGCTGCAGCTGTAGCTAAACATGTAGGTGCACGTTATGTGGTTATCACCGACGTAAATGAATACCGCCTAGACTTAGCGCGTAAAATGGGCGCAACGCGTGCTGTAAACGTTGCAAATGAAAAGCTTGAAGATGTAGCTAAAGATCTAGGTATGACCGAAGGCTTTGATATTGGCTTAGAGATGTCAGGTGTTCCGAGTGCATTTAATGCCATGCTAAATAACATGAATCATGGCGGCAAAATTGCCATGTTAGGTATTCCACCTTCAGATATGGCGGTCGATTGGAATCAAGTAATTTTTAAAGGCTTAGTGATCAAAGGTATTTACGGTCGTGAGATGTTTGAAACTTGGTACAAAATGGCTAGCTTGATTCAATCAGGGCTTGATTTAAAACCAATCATTACTCATCAGTATTCAATTGATGACTTCCAAGCTGGCTTTGATATGATGATTTCAGGCCAATCGGGTAAAGTAATTCTTAACTGGGATTAATTATCCCCTTGTTAAGAGAATTAAAGGCGGCATTTGTCGCCTTTTTTGTAATTATAAGAGAGCACTATGGCATTTAAACATATATCAATCGCACAAACCCTCGAACTACTAGACAAAGAAGATGTGGTGATTGCTGATATTCGCGATCCTAATTCGTATCAGACAGGGCACATTCCTGGCTCTGAAGCGCTTTCAAATGCAAATATCGCCCAATTTATGATGGAAAAAGAGTTTGACCAGCCGATTATTATTGTTTGTTATCACGGCATGAGCTCACAGGGTGCAGCAAGTTACTTAGTAGAGCAAGGCTTTGAAGATGTTTACAGCATGGATGGCGGTTTTACTGCGTGGGAAGCCGCTTACAAGGATAAAGTAGCACGATGATAGAGCTAGGCAGTCTAACTAACCCCCGTGCTGCACAGGGCTTTATAGATTACCTAAAAAGCCAAGGGCTTACAGGGCAAATTCGTACTGAGGATGGTCATACGCTTGTTATTAGTGTGGCACCTGAAGACTTCCATGCAGTGCAGCCTTTATGGAACGAATTTGCTAAAAACCCTAATCATGAGCGTTACCAACAAGCATCATGGCAAGTAGGTACTACGCAGTCACCGTTAAAGTATCAAGGGCAGTCACTTAATTTAGTCGCTCGTTTTAAAGCCTTAAGCTGGCTTAATCAAGGTGTTAGTATTCTCAGCATTGTTGTTTATATTGCCTTTTTATTTGGTGCGTTTGAGCCTATTTATATGGCGTTGCAGTTCAATCCTGCGTCACCACTTACCTGGTTAACACCTGCTGTTGTGCATTTTAGCGCTATGCATATTGTGTTTAACTTAATCTGGTGGGTATCACTGGGTGACAACATTGAAAAGCAATGTGGTAAGTCGAGTTTAATCGGGCTGTTTTTAGTTACTGCTTTAATAAGTAATTGGGCACAGTACTTAATGGTCGGTCCTAACTTTGGTGGGCTTAGCGGTGTTGTATATGGGTTGTTAGGCTTTTGTTGGATTTACAGCGCACTTAATCCTAAACAGCCTGCACTGGTTACAACCGCAATTGTTGGTTTTATGCTGGTATGGTTAGTACTTGGTTTTGCAGATGTATTATTTGTTGGAATGGCTAATTGGGCACACTTAGGTGGGCTTGTTAGCGGTATGGCTTTTGCCTATACCGCTCAGCTTTTTAAAACAAAAAGCGCCTAATGATATAAATATTTAGTAAATAACAGGTCTCGGATTATTTCTTGGCCTGTTTCTTCCTTAAGTAAGCTTTTTAGTTTTTCTGCGCTTTTAAGGCGAATTTGCTCACGCCCTGTTAAAGACTTTATTTTGTTTTCAGGCTCTTTTGATAATATCTCTACTAGCGCATCACGTAACAGCGGGGTGTGGTGTTCTACAATGGCAATATCGGATGTTTTGTTTAGCATTAAATCTACCGTGACGCGAACGTAACCCATTTTTTTACTTGATGGACCAATGTAATTTGTAATAATGTCTGGCTCAAACCCAAAATAACCCACAGTAGACTCAGCACGTGCTGATAAGCTAGTTAGGCTGACTAAAAGAATAAAAAGGCCTGTAAATACTGTTTTTTTCATTTCAAAAGCGTTTCCGTAAACTGGTTACAAATAGTTTATACTTATTAGTAAATAAGATACAGCAAGATGCTGTTATTTGTTGTGTTTGTAAAAGTACTCTGGATTCAAGTTTGGGATAGGCAATAGCGAGAGTCAAATGCTGATTAGCTTTTTATGACACAGGATGTGCTTGGTATTGAGTAAATCGCGCTTTTTCAAATTCGTTGGCAATGTTATGATCTCTCTGATTTTTTTCAAGTAGAGTTATTGTGATTACTTTTCCTCTTTCTTTATCTGCTGATTGGCAGAGTACCGCTCAAGTCACTGGCTTATCTAACGCTGAGAAAGAGTGGTTATTTGAACCGCATTCTTTAACGGCTAAATTAAAAAGTCAGTCTCAGCGTTTTGCTGTAAAAGTGTTGAGTGAGCAAAAAGTAGACCTTTCTCAATCACAGCAAACGCTATTAAGTAAGCAGGTAAGTACAGTACTTAACCGTGAAGTGTTACTGTTGTGTGATGAACAACCGATTGTTTATGCTCAAAGTTGGTTGCCAGTAACAAGTAATAATACAAACAATCAGCTGCACAATATGGGAGAACGCCCGTTAGGTGATGTTATCTTTCAAGATCCTGCGTTAAGGCGCACTGATATTGAAATTGCTCGCTTTGATGATAATCACTCATTGCAATCACTGGTGAGCGAACTTAATTTACCGAATCACTCTTTGCTGGGCAGGCGCAGCGTATTTTCTTTACATAACTATCAATTTTTGGTCTGTGAGGTTTTTTTACCAGGAGCTTACTTATACTCATGAAACTAGCCGCTTTGTCTGTTAATCATATTCCCCATTACATCCAGTTAATGCGAATTGATAAGCCCATAGGCACTTTATTGCTACTTTGGCCAACTTATTGGGCACTATGGATAGCGAATGATGGTCTGCCTAGCTTAACGAACTTCATTGTGTTTACCCTTGGGGTAATAGTTATGCGAAGCGCAGGATGCGTTATCAATGATTTTGCAGATAGAAAAATTGATGGCTCAGTAAAGCGTACTTGTCAGCGGCCGCTAGCGACCGGAGCGGTAAGTAGTGGCGAAGCAATTAGTTTGTTTTTATTACTCGTTGTCATCGCTTTTATATTAGTATTACTGCTTAATACCAATACTATTTTGTTATCGTTTGGTGCACTTGGATTAGCGTTTTGTTATCCCTTTATGAAACGTTACACGCAACTTCCTCAAGTTGTATTGGGCGCGGCTTTTGGTTGGGCAATCCCTATGGCTTTTATGGCATCAATAAACTCTCTACCCGTGCAGGCATGGTTGCTATTTATTGCCAATATTTGCTGGACGGTGGCTTACGACACTATGTACGCAATGGTTGATAGAGACGATGATTTAAAAATAGGAGTAAAATCAACCGCTATTTTATTCGCCAGTTATGACCGCCATATTATAGCGCTACTTAACTTTAGCTTTTTTGCGTTGATGGTTTTAATTGGGTTGATGAATCAAATAGGATTTAGTTTTTGGTTGGGATTAGCTATTGCAGCAATGTTACTTGTGTATCAACAGCGTTTGATTCATTTACGCCAGCGAGATAATTGTTTTAAAGCATTTTTAAATAACCATTACGTAGGACTGGCTATTTTTATTGGTTTATTATTTTCTTACCCCGTTTTTGCTTAACGGGGTGGGTCGATAATGCCACTAATTGACGCGTTTTTTCTGAACCAACCAGCAATCGAATAGCGGTTATCAACAGCAGGAAGTACTTCATGTACAAAGCGTTCGCTTTCAAATAATACCAAAGTGCCTGCTGTGGGTTTTATTACTATTTCTATGCCTTTACTTTTAGGCTTGTAAATAACTAGCTCTCCACCTTTCTCTGGAGAGTTCAAATATAATACGGTAGTAAAAACACGGTTTGAACGACCTTTAAATGCATCTACATGTTTTTTATAAAAATCACCTTGCGTATATTTTGCATAGTGACATTCATAATCAAACAAACCCATAAAGAAAGTTCGATTAAGCGTATTACGAACTGCTTCCATTACTTGCTGGTAGCCAAGTTGTGCATTTGAACTGCCATCAAACCAATAGGTTTTGTCTTTACGAACTGTATTATCAATTTGCAAGTTATTTAATCGACCAATACCAGCAAGGCTAAAGTGTGGATTTATTCTGTAGCAATCTGCCATTAAATCAAAGATTAGGTCACTATCAATGGCGTTTTCAATAATGGCATAACCATGCGTTTCAATCTGCTCTAGATAAATTCCAGAAGCTGTAAAGTTGTTCATTAACGCTAGTCATAATAGTAGGGAGCGTTAGTTTAATGTAAAAAAACTTTAAAGCTACAAATTTATAGCTGTTATCATACCAATTACATTAAATGAGTGCTCCATTATAGCGACAAGTAAATAAGTCAATAGCAAGGCAAAAATAATGACATATAGTTGTTCTATATGAATAATTTTTAACGCAGCTAGCGATTTATTTAATACGCTAAAATGATCATGTTTTTAATAAAGTTGGTATAAAGCGCATGGTGTAATGTTATGCTTTTGATACTTTATTTATTAGCGAGAGTAAGTGATCAACATGCTCACCCGCTTCTATTTGCTGGCTGGTTTGCACAATAAGTTGCTCATGGCTAATATCGTTATTAGTTTTAAGTTGAATCAAATTTTGGTTTTCTGCCACAGAGCTGGTGTGTTCAATACCGGCAATCGCAAAATGGTCTGATTTTTCAAGTCCAGCCATGACCTGCTCAATACTGCCCACTTTAATAGTTGATACTTTATTTAATGAGTCTACTACTTCATTAAGCATTGATTGCACTTGTTTTGACTGTGAAAAACAACTGAACATTGGATAACTTTCGAGTTCTTTTTTACTAATATCGCTTTTATTTGCTAAAGGATGTTGTTTTGAACAAAATAAAATAAGCTGATCAGGTAATTGTATGTCGCTACCAATGCTATTGACTATTTGCGAGCATACACTAATGTCAATTTCGCCTTGAAGTAACTTTCTATGAAGCTCAGTTTTGTTTTGTAGCTGCATTTCGATTTTAACATGCGGGTATTGGCTTAAAAATTCACCGCAGGTAATTGGTACTATGCTGCTAGTTGTTGTGGTGTAACCAATAACCAGTTTTTTCTCTTCAGTGCCATTAATTGACTGAAAAGCACGATGTTTTATTTGTTCTAGCTCATTGAGGGTATTTTTTGCAAAGTCGAGGAAAAGTTCGCCTGCTTGAGTTAATTTAACCGAGCGAGTAGAGCGAGTAACAAGCTCATAGCCAAGCTCTGTTTCAAGAGTTTGAATACTTCGAGTTAACGCCGATGTGCTAATTTGAGTTTGTTCTGCAGCTTGCCTAAAATGACGAAGTAGGCCAAGCGCTACAAATTGTTCTAATTGTTCAAATCTCACTATATAGTCCTTTTTTATAGGTAAGCTAGGGGAATTACAGATTAAATACTGACTTTATATCCCTATAGTTCAGTTGAAGTAATGTTTTTAACCACCTCATTAGATTAACTTTCTTTTTGCCTTATTTAAAGAGAATAGTTGCTAAAAATTGTTATACCTTTGGGTAATGTTAAGTAACTGTTGGGTTTTATCATTAGCCTAATTTGTGCAATTTTATAACCGTTTTCTTAGAATTTCGGTTTGTTAATTACTGTTTTTGCTTTTAGGGTTGGGCTCAATAAAATTTTTACTTACTCGGTTACTTAAAGGCTTACTTTCAATGTTTTGCAATTCAATTTCTATGGCATCACAAGAGATGTGAATTTCAAATAAGGAGGTGAGTAAAGACAAGCTTAAGCAACTTAAACTGACACCAAATAAAATAATGCCCGTGGTATTAAACTCTATAAATAATGCGAACATAGATAGCGTACATAATAAAAAAGCAGCCACTCCGTATACTTGCATGGTTCTTATTAATTTTATTCGCTTTCTAAGGTTGGTTATTTGCGCCACCACAACAGGACGAATAGATTCCCCTTCACGTGCATTCAGTTCTCGTATTAGTTGCGCTAGCACTAAAAATCGGTTTGTATAGGCGAGTAACAACAACGAGATTGCTGGAAAAAGTAAACCTGGAGTAGTTAGCGTCATAATGTGTCCTTAAATCATATTATTTGCTTTAGGTTACGCAGGCAAATTGTACACATAAAGTAAATGAGGTGGATATTGCAAAATATTAATAATAGCGATTCAAATATAACATCATTTGATTGGGTTACGCTTTATAACGCAGAAAATAGTTTAGAGGCCAATATTATAAAAGGATTGATTCTGAATGCGGGAATTGAGTGTCAAATTAAAGGTGAAATGCTGCAAGGTGCAATGGGCGAGATCCCGTTTGAGCAAACACAAGTAAGTGTGCAGGTTTATGCGATAAAAGAGCGCCATGCACGCGAAATATTGGTAAACTATCAGCAAGTAAAACAATCCGCTCCAGATTGGGTGTGCCCTAACTGTAATGAGCATAATGGATCAACATTTGATTTTTGTTGGTCATGTGGGACTTTAAAGAATGACAAAAGCGAATAATTTTCAGCGTATTAGAGAGTTAAATTACCTGCAAAAAGCGGTATTGGCCAGTGCGTTAATAGAGCGTATGTTGCCTAATTATGGACTGTTTAGTGAGGCTACCGGTTTTGGCGATGAGGTTATTTTACGTAATGCTTTAAATGTATGTTGGGAAAAGATACTGCTTCCTAAAAGTAAAATTGACTTAGAAAAGCAAGTCGAAAAAATTGAGCCTAATGTACCTGAACTTGCTGATTTTGATATGTTTGGCACTTACCCTGCGATTGACGCTGCAACTTCATTATTGAGCTTAATGCATGGCCTTTTAGCACAAGACGAGCAAGAATTTGTTAATGTGAGTAAAATATCGCAGGCAACTGTGGCTCGCTTTATTGAGTATCAAATGACGGTTGAAGGGGATGTTGCTGATAACAAAGCAGTGCGTGAACACCCACTAATGCAATACGAAATAGAAGTATTAAGTGAACTAATTGATTTTGTAGAAGCTATGGGGCGTATTACTGCTGAAAATGTAAAAGCATTGAAAAAGCATGTCCTTGCTGATGGCCAAACTAACATCGGTTTAGCACTTTAAGTTATTTGTTTTAAACACCTTGTTAGGTGGCAGGAGAATTAACAATGCGAATTTTAGGCATTGAATCATCATGCGATGAAACTGGTATTGCTATTTATGATGATGAAAAAGGGCTACTGGCTCATCAATTATATAGCCAAGTAAAAGTACATGCTGATTACGGTGGTGTGGTACCTGAACTTGCATCTCGCGATCATGTACGTAAAACATTGCCGCTTATCGAGGCGGCATTTGCGCAAGCTGGCTGTGGACCTGAAGATTTAGACGGCATTGCCTACACGGCAGGACCTGGTTTAGTGGGGGCATTGTTAGTAGGTACCTCAATTGGTCGCTCTTTAGCGTATGGTTGGGACATTCCAGCTGTAGCAGTGCACCATATGGAAGGGCATTTATTAGCGCCAATGCTTGAGGAAAACGTTCCCGAATTTCCATTTATTGCTTTACTCGTATCTGGCGGTCATACCATGATGGTAAAGGTCGCGGGTATTGGCCAATATGAAGTATTGGGTGAGTCGGTAGATGACGCTGCAGGTGAAGCATTTGATAAAACAGCTAAATTACTAGGACTTGATTACCCTGGCGGTCCTCGTTTAGCTAAAATGGCTGAGCAAGGCGTTGCCAAACGATTTGTTTTTCCACGCCCGATGACAGATAAGCCTGGTCTTGATTTTAGCTTTAGTGGCCTAAAAACCGCCGCTTCGATTGCTATTCGTGAAAATGATAGTGACGAGCAAACTAAAGCAGATATTGCCCATGCATTTCAAACAGCTGTTATAGATACTCTAGTGATTAAGTGTAAGCGAGCACTAAAGCAAACAGGTATTAAACGTTTAGTCATAGCCGGTGGTGTAAGTGCTAATACGCAACTACGTTTGCAACTAGAGCGTGTGATGCAAGGTATGAAGGGCGAAGTGTATTACCCACGCACTGAGTTTTGTACCGACAATGGCGCAATGATTGCTTATGCTGGTATGCAGCGTTTAAAAGCGGGGCAGTTTGCTACGCTTGATATGAAAACTAAACCGCGCTGGCCAATCGATAGCCTAGAAGCAATATAGTTAACCAGAACCTAGGTTAGTTATTACTTCTTATCATTTGTAGGGGCTTGTTTAGTCCCTACTTTTGGTTCTTCACCTTTAAATAAACGCACAATATTAGTGCGATGCCTAATAATGATCAGTAGCGTAATAAAGGTCACTGGTAAGGTATATAACGGCTTTATCCACCATGTATATAAAGGTGCTAGCGTCACAGCTACTAACGCTGCAAGGGATGAGTAGCGGGTAATCGCGACAATAATCAGCCAAGTACCAATCAATAACCCACCTAAAGAGAGCCCTATCGGCAGTAACGAGCCAAATGCTGTTGCGACCGCTTTCCCTCCTTTAAAACTAAAAAATAATGGGTACATGTGCCCTAAGCATGCTGCAACCGCAATTAAACCGAGCTCTAGCGGCTCAAGTTTTAAAAAGTAAGCGCCCCAAACAGGGATAGTGCCCTTTAAAATATCAAATATTAACACTAAGCATGCGGGGAGAGCGCCGCCTAAACGGTAAACATTGGTTGCTCCTGGGTTATTGGAGCCATTTGTGCGTGGATCGGGAAGTTTGAATAGCCGCGACACTAAAATGGCCGATGAAATCGAGCCGAGCAAATAGGCTAATACAAACATTAAAATGACTAACACGCGCTTCCTTATTTTTTAATCATTACTTTTAAGCTATTATTGGCGTCAAAATTTACGGGTTTCTTAAATTACTCGCAATTTTGTAATTATTCTATTGTAGAAGTAATTTTAGTATATTTAAACACTGATTAAAGTATATACAGTATTAATTTGATTGATACAATATGTAATTAACTCAGTGACTTGTTACAGTCATTTGGAGTATCAATGGACAAGGTATTTATATCACAATTGCATGTCGAAACGATTATCGGGGTGTATGATTTTGAAAAGAAAAGTAAACAAAGCCTATACTTTGATATTGAAATGCTAAGCGACATTAAGCCCGCAGCACAAAACGACGATATTAACTTAGCATTAGATTACGCTAAGGTGAGTGAGCGAGTTATCGAGCACAGCACGGCTAAACCAGTCGAACTTTTAGAAACGCTAGTGGAACAATTAGCGCAAATTATCTTAACCGAATTTAATACTCCTCAAGTAACGATAAGAGTTAGCAAGCCCGCTGCAGTTTCACAAGCGCAAACTGTGGGTGTAGAGATTACGCGCATCAAGGCTACGGCTTAAATGGCGCAGATATTTATTAGCCTTGGTTCAAACATTAACAAGGCAGAGCATATTCGGCGTGCTCTAGTGGCGTTAAATCAGCACTTTGAAAACACACATCACTCATCAGTATTTGAAAGTGAAGCTGTGGGTTTTGCCGGTAATAACTTTTATAACTCAGTACTTGCAGCCACCACTAACATGGCGCTTGTTGATGTTTGCGCGTTATTAAAACAAATTGAACGCGACAATGGTCGCCAAGCAAATGATAAAAAGTTTAGCCCACGTACACTGGATCTCGATTTACTCTTTTATGATGATGTAATTTGCGAGAGCCCAGCACAATTACCGCGTGACGAAATTACTAAAAATGCCTTTGTCTTGCAGCCTTTAGCTGAGGTGGCCCCTGATTTTTATCATCCGGTAGCAAAACAAACGATTGCCCAAATATGGAATGCATATAACAACCCTCAACAAAAGCTATGGAAGGTGGAGTTTTCTAACCCATGAGTATTATAGAAATAATTGTTTTAGCCCTAATTCAGGGATTTACTGAGTTTTTACCTATATCGAGTTCGGCACACTTAATTTTACCATCACAAATTTTAGGCTGGGAGGATCAAGGGTTAGCGTTCGATGTTGCTGTTCACGTAGGCACTTTAATTGCGGTTGTTATTTATTTCCGTAAAGAAGTAGCCGATATACTCGGTGCTTGGTTTAAATCGTTTGGCGTGCAGGGCACAACAGATGATAGCAAACTAGGTTGGTGGATCATTTTAGGTACCGTGCCAGCAGCTATTTTAGGCTTGTTATTAAAAGATTTTGTTGAACTGTACTTACGCAGTGCATGGGTGATTGCGACCACAACAATCGTATTTGGTCTATTGCTTTGGTACGCCGATGCCAAAGGTAAGCAAATAAAAACAATCTATCAGCTAAACTGGAAAACGGCCCTCATTATTGGCTTTGCACAAGCCGTTGCAATGATCCCTGGCACTTCACGTTCAGGTATTACCATGACAGCGGGTTTAATGTTAGGTATGAACAAACAAAGTGCAGCGCGCTTTTCGTTTTTATTAGCTATTCCAATCATTTCAATGATGGGTATTTATTATACTGCAGAGCTTGCCCTTGGCGATCATATCGTAGATTGGACGGCATTATTGTTAGGTGTAGTGCTGTCGTTTTTATCAGCTTATGCTTGTATTTTTATGTTTTTAAAAGTGATTGAGCGAATGGGAATGCTACCATTTGTTATTTATCGTTTATTATTAGGTGTCGGTTTAATATTCTTTTTAATGCTATAAGTTATTAATCTTCAGGAAAGCCTCCCACTTTGGGAGGCTTTTTTACTTGCGCCAAGGGTTAATGGTAACTTAAGCTAAATTTTGGCATTATAGCGCCATTAAATTTTGCCCTAGAGCAAACTCCGCGCAGGATGAAAGGATAGTAAATGCATATACATATTTTGGGTATTTGTGGCACATTTATGGGTGGTATTGCCGCTATAGCTAAATCATTGGGTCACCACGTTACTGGGTCAGATCAAAACGTTTACCCACCAATGAGTACTCAGTTACAAGAACTGGGTATTGAACTAACACAGGGCTATGACGTATCTCAACTAGAGCCAGCTCCAGATATCGTTGTTATTGGTAATGCTATGAGCCGTGGTAACCCGTGTGTTGAATATGTACTCGATAAGAGCCTGCCTTATACTTCAGGACCTGAGTGGCTAAAACATAACTTACTACAAGATTCGTGGGTGCTGGCTGTGGCAGGAACTCATGGTAAAACAACCACCGCCAGTATGTTGGCGTGGATACTTGAATATGCGGGTTTAAAGCCTGGCTTTTTAATTGGCGGAATTGTACAAAATTTTGGTCTTTCTGCGCGAGTTGGGCAAACGCCATTTTTTGTTATAGAAGCCGATGAGTACGACACGGCCTTTTTTGATAAACGCAGCAAATTTGTTCATTATTTACCTCGAACACTTATTTTAAATAATCTTGAATTTGATCATGCTGATATTTTTGAAGATTTAAACGCAATTAAAAAACAATTTCACCATTTGATTCGTACACTACCGCAAAGCGGCAAAGTGCTGTGGCCAAAAAATGATGAAGCACTGAGCGATGTGATTACAAAAGGCTTGTGGAGCGAGAGCGAAACTCTAGGCGATGACTGGAATTATGAATTACTCAAAGCCGATGGTTCTCAATTTAATGTTTTACTAAATAAGCAGTTACAAGGCGTTGTTAGCTGGCAAGCGATTGGTGAGCATAACGTTAAAAATGCCATGATGGCTATTGCAGCAGCACGCCATGTGGGAATTGCAATAGAACACAGTATTGAAGCTTTGGGTGAATTTATAAGCCCAAAAAGGCGAATGGAGCTTAAAGCAGATATTAATCATATTAAAGTGTATGACGATTTTGCCCATCACCCAACCGCGATTCAAACAACACTTGCGGGGCTGCGTGCTAAAGTGGGGGATGAAAAAATTATTGCGATTTTAGAGCCGCGCTCTAACACCATGAAAATGGGAGTGCATCAATTTACACTTCTCGATTCACTTCGCGATGCAGACGACGTGCTGTTATTTGAGCCAGAAAATTTAAACTGGTCACTTAAAGAGCAAGCTGACAAAGCGGGTATGCAATGCTTTGATTCTACAACCGCTATTATTGATACAGTACTTGAGAATATTGAGCCAAATCAACATGTTTTAATTATGAGTAATGGTGGTTTTAATGGTCTTCATCTGCAACTTGTTGATGGTTTGGCCGATAAATACAGCGGAGAATAATGTGCAATTTAAAGATACAATTACCTTAGCATTTAGTGGCGCATCAGGCGCACCATATGGATTAAGGCTGTTGGAAGTGTTACTTGAACAACAATTTCAAGTGTATGTGCTTATTTCAAGTGCCGCGCGTGTAGTTTTTGATACCGAGTCTAATATAAAGTTATCAGGGAATGAAGATAAAGCTACCGAGCAGTTAAGTGCATTATTTAACGCCAAGAGCGAACAATTAAAGGTATTTGGCAAAGATAACTGGTTCAGCCCTGTAGCTTCGGGCTCTGCAGCGCCGAAAAAAATGGTAGTATGTCCATGTAGCGCAGGATCTGTGTCTGCGATTGCAGTCGGCGCATCAGATAATTTATTAGAGCGCGCCGCCGATGTGGTGATAAAAGAGCGAGGTCAACTTATTTTAGTGCCACGCGAAACCCCGTTTAGCGAAATTCACTTAGAAAATATGCTTAAATTGTCGCGTTTAGGGGTCACTATCATGCCCGCTGCACCTGGTTTTTATCATCAACCACAAAGCATAGAAGACTTAGTTGATTTTATGGTGGCGCGAATTTTAGATCATTTAAATATTGAACATAATCTCACAAAGCGCTGGGGTTATGGTGAGGGTAAGAAATGAATAAGCAAAATATTGCTTTAAATATTGAAGGCCTTACCAAGGTTTACAAAAATGGGGTTGAGGCAGTAAAAGGCGTTGATTTACAAGTGCATGAAGGTGACTTTTTTGCACTGTTAGGTCCAAATGGAGCGGGTAAATCAACCACTATTGGGGTGATATCTTCTTTGGTAAATAAGACCAAAGGTAAAGTTGAAGTATTTGGTCATGATATTGATACCGACCTTGAAGCGGCGAAAGCCAACTTGGGCTTAGTGCCACAAGAGTTTAACTTCAGTCAGTTTGAAACCCTAAGCCAAATACTCGTTAATCAAGCAGGTTACTACGGTGTACCGCGCGGCGAAGCGCACAAACGTGCTGACAAGTACTTAGCACAACTTGGGCTACTTGAGAAAAAAGATAAGCAAGCGCGTACCCTTTCTGGTGGTATGAAGCGTCGCTTGATGATTGCACGCGCCTTAATGCATGAACCAAAGTTACTTATTTTAGACGAACCAACTGCGGGCGTTGATATAGAGCTGCGCCGCTCAATGTGGGAGTTTTTAAGACAAATCAACGAACAAGGCGTGACCATTATTTTAACCACTCACTACCTTGAAGAAGCCGAACTACTGTGTAAAAACATCGCTATAATTGATACCGGCCGTATAGTTGAAAACACCACCATAAAAGCCTTGTTGGCTAAATTAGACAAAGAAACCTTTGTATTGGATTTAAAACAGCCTACCAATCCGGTGACGCTTGAAGGGTATAATTTTACCATGACTGATGATCACACCATTGAAGTTGAGGTGGCTAAATCACAAGGGCTTAATGCTGTATTTAGCGCGTTAACCGAACAAGGTAATACTGTGCTAAGCATGCGTAATAAAGCAAATCGATTAGAAGAATTATTTGTAGGTTTATTAGAGCAAGGGCGGGGCGAATAAATGTTTAAATATGGCGTAGCCTTAAAAAGTATTTGGATTAAAGAGTGTATTCGCTTTTTGCGTATTTGGGTGCAAACCTTAGTGCCGCCAGCGATTACTATGAGCTTATATTTTGTTATTTTTGGGAACTTAATAGGCTCGCGTATTGGCGATATGGGCGGCTTTAGTTACATGGAGTTTATTGTTCCTGGCCTTATTATGATGTCAGTTATAACAAACTCTTACTCGAATGTGGCTTCGAGCTTTTACTCAACTAAGTTTCAAAAAAGTATTGAAGAGTTATTGGTTGCACCTGTGCCTAATTACATCATTGTGTTGGGTTATATGGGCGGAGGCATGACCCGAGGCATTATGGTGGGCTTTATTGTAACGTGCGTTTCTTTATTTTTTGTAGATATACAAATACATAATATTTTTGTGATTATAGCCACTGTTATTCTTACCTCGGCGGTGTTTGCCTTGGGCGGGTTAATCAACGCTATTTATGCAAACAGCTTTGATGACATAAGTATTATTCCGACCTTTATTTTAACGCCTCTAACTTATTTAGGCGGAGTGTTTTACTCAATCACTTTACTGCCTGATTTTTGGCAAATGGTATCGCAAATAAACCCGATCATTTATATGGTTAACGCATTCAGATACGGATTTTTAGGTGTTTCTGATGTTGATTTAACGGTTGCGATTGCGGTGTTGTTGGTGTTTATCAGCGTATTATTTACTTTAGCACTTACGCTAATTAAAAAAGGTGTGGGGCTAAGACACTAATGAGCGATGCAAATTCACGTAGTATTGTATCTAATCAAGCGGGACTTCATGAAAAGCTTGATGAAATAGTTAATAAACACTTACAAGCCGAGTTTAAAAAGCCAATTGCAGCGCATACTCAAACCGCATTTGATGAAGTTAATGCTAAGGTGCAAGCCTTTGATGGACCGCTTATTCTAGACTCCTGTTGTGGCGTTGGCGAAAGCACTGCTAATTTAGCGAAACGTCATCCTGATGCGTTAGTTGTGGGTATTGATAAGTCATCTCACCGACTTGATAAGCATGATGTTGAGTATAAACAAACTGAGAGTGGTCAATACATTTTGGTGCAAGCTGACTTAAATGATTTTTGGCGTTTAGCTGTCGCTGCTAATTGGCAGCCTACTCATCATTATTTGCTATACCCAAACCCGTGGCCTAAGTCTAAGCACATTCAACGGCGCTGGCATGGGGCGGCTATCTTCCCCTTTATTGTAAAACTAGGTGGTTTGCTTGAAGTGCGCAGTAACTGGGATATCTATGTTAAAGAGTTTGCCAGAGCGCTCGAATTAACAGGGCATCCATGTGAAACTGTATTGTTTGAATCAGACGAAGCAATTACCCCTTTTGAGCGTAAGTACTGGGCCAGTGGTCAGCAAAGCCACCGACTAGCCATTAATCTTAATAACTAATTCATTGCTTTTTTAAAGTCAGTAACATGTGGCGTTGATTTGCCAAGGTAGCTACCTTGCATCAGCGTCACATTTAGCTGGCTGAGCAACTCTGCAACTGTATTACTTTCTACCGCTTCAATAACCAATTCAAGTTCAAGCTGCTGAGCTATATCAGCGATATAGGTTATAAATAGCGACGTATTTGCATCATTTAACAGCTGCTTTGTGATTGCACCATCGAGTTTAATACCATCAACCTCCACTTTTAACGTATTGAGGGTATTAATAAATTCATTACCCCAGCAGTGCATCACCACCTTTGCTCCCTTACTTTTTACCATTGCGATAAATGACTTTATTTCGTAGTAATGTGAAATAACCTGCGACTCTAAAATTGAAATAGTGATATTTTCAGGATTAGGATAGCGATGAAGTTCATAGGCAATATGATCATAAATAGTGGGATCAGCAATGTTTTCAGCGCACACTGTTAGCTCCCAACAAATTGCCGATTTACGAAAACGTGAAACACATTGAGTAAATAGGGTATGGGTTAACATGCCATTCATACGCAGTCTATCTAGTGCATTTGCAAAGGTATCAGGGGTTAAAATCTCCCCTTGTGAAGTGACTATTCTCGGTGAGCAATCATACCTAATAACTTCATCGGTATGAGTATTTATAACCGGCTGGAAGTAAGGAACAACACGATGAGCATCAAATGCTTCACGAATTTCTTTTGCTATTTCAACATTATATAAATATAGAGATTTAGCGTCGTTAATTGCCTCACAGTAGTTAACTATGCTCTGATCGCTCTGCTTAGATTGCAGTAACGCAATATGAGCATTCTTAAGCAGTAATGACTTATTGCCTCTAGCTACACCAGCGTTAAGGGTAATATAAATAAAAGGCTGATTTAAAAACGGTATATTTTTATCATGTGACTGGATGATGCTATATAGCTCATCAAAGGGAGTTTCTTTATCAGTCAAAATAGCGAGTTTATTAGTTGCAATACGATAAATACGTGCGTGCAAACGGGCTTGCTGCTTAAAGTGAGTGAGCAGCTTTTTCATCACTTCATCGGCTGTTTTTGTGCCAAAAAAACGGCTGATATTATCAATTTCGTTCACTAAAATAATCGCAATTTGTAAATGATGTTCATTGCTTTTTTTTAGCCGTTTTTCTAAGGCAATATGATTTTCAAATCCGCTTGCATGGTCGCTCATTAATGAACGACGTACTCCATAGTAATAAAGAATATAAACTATTAATAAAATAATAATTACGCAGCAAAAATGAAACATAGATTGATATAAGTCTGTTTTTAACGCATTGCTAATTTTATCAACGCTAATATCTGCAGCTGTAATATAGGTTCTGCCATTTTTTGCCAGATGAGGAATATATACTGTTTTAGAATGGCCGCGATGCGCTGTTGAGGTTTCAAAAATAGGGGCCGTTGATAAAAATGCAGCCATAGTTATTGGCGTGGCTTCGGGATAAAGATCTAAAAACTGAGTAACTTTACCGTTATTTTGATCATCTTGAGTGTAGCTAGAGGCAGTAAAATAAACATTCTCATCAATCAGTACCATTGAATATAAATAATCTATATTTAAATCATTGGCCAATGCCGAAAGCTGGTCGGCTTTATTTTGATAGCTTGAAAAGCTAATTTCTTGCGCTACTTTATCGTGATAATCACTACCTAAAATGTACTTTACGCTGGTGGCTGCATTTAATAAACGATTATCAATGCTGCGTATCACATCATTATTGATGGCAGTGTAGGTGTAGTAACTGTAGATTATTAAGCTGACTAAAAAAAAGACGGTACCGAGCGCCAACCGAGTTAATTTTAGATTTCCTTTTAGCATGTAACATCCTTATTTTTTGTTAGATTTATTATACTTAAAAATTATAAATGCCCAATATTTTAATTACCCTTTGTACTAAATATAAAAAATAGTGAAATGTTATCTATTTTGTATTGTCTTTTATGGCTTAAAACGAGACATTTTTGTCATATTGCAGTAAAGTTAGCGCAATTTTTTAGAAATGCCGTTGCTTAAAAACACCTTAAATTAGCGTGTTTTACAAACTAACAGGTGTTTTAGTCACACACTAGGTATGAAGATGGATCAAAAGCGTTGTGCCGTCGCCTCTAAAGAAAGCCTCAAACGGATATTTACCGTTCCAGAGGCCCCTGACTCAACTTTGAGCAAAATAGAGCTTGAAATTTCGAGTAATTTAGCAGGTTTCTTAAACGAAAATATCGCGGCAATTGAAAAACCATTACATGAAATAGAAAAAGATTTTCAATCGGCGGCTATCCCTGAAGAGCCAACGTTTGTGTCTTGCTATGCCCAAGATATTATGGAACAGCTGGTTGCTCATTCTGTACATACCGCAGCGCCAAGCTTTATTGGTCACATGACATCTGCTCTGCCACATTTTTTACTGCCGCTTTCTAAATTAATGGTTGGGCTAAATCAAAACCTTGTAAAAATAGAAACCTCAAAAGCGTTTACCCCATTAGAGCGTCAAGTTTTAGGAATGATGCATCATCTAGCTTATGGACAAAATGATGGCTTTTATTCTAAATGGATGCACAGTGCAAAAACCTCTTTAGGAGCATTTTGCTCTGGTGGCACAGTAGCTAACATTACAGCACTTTGGATTGCCCGCAACCGCTTATTAAAAGCAGATGGCAACTTTAAAGGCATTGCTGCACAAGGTTTAGTGGCGGGAATGCTTCATTATGGTTACAAAGGACTGGCGGTTTTAATCTCTGAGCGAGGTCATTACTCGTTGGGCAAATCGGTAGATTTACTAGGTATTGGCCGTGAGAATTTAATTGGTATTAAAACATCGGCTGATAATAAAGTTGATGTAGATTCTATGCGAGAAAAAGCGCTAGAGCTTGAAGCGCAAGGCATTAAAGTGATGGCAATTATTGGTGTAGCCGGAACGACTGAAACTGGTAATATCGATCCACTTGAAGACATGGCTAATTTAGCACAAGAAATTAATTGCCATTTTCATGTTGATGCGGCGTGGGGCGGAGCTACTTTACTGTCTAATACCCATAGGCACCTTTTAAAAGGTATTGAGCATGCAGATTCAATCACCATTGATGCGCATAAACAAATGTATGTACCGATGGGAGCAGGTTTGGTGCTGTTTAAAGACCCTGCTGCAACTGATGCCATAGAGCATCATGCTGAATATATTTTACGTAAAGGCTCTAAAGATTTAGGCAGCCATACCCTTGAGGGGAGCCGCCCTGGTATGGCGATGTTAGTGCATGCTTGCTTACGTGTTATTGGTCGTAAAGGCTACGAAATGCTTATCGATCGCAGTATTAAAAAAGCCCGTTACTTTGCTGATTTGATAAAAGCAGATGAAGACTTTGAATTAATATCAGAACCTGAGCTATGTTTGCTAACTTATCGTTATGTCCCTAAGCAAATTAAAAATGCGATAGCACAGGCCAACGCACAAACCCGTTTAGATATTTTTGCCGCGCTTAATCGTTTTACTGCAAGCATGCAAAAACGTCAACGTGAATCAGGTCGCTCGTTTGTATCGCGTACACGTTTAACGCCAGTTCAATATGATAACCAACCAACCGTGGTATTTAGAGTGGTGCTTGCGAATCCGCTTACATCAGGTGCAATATTAAAAGAGATATTAGATGAGCAGAAAGAACTAGCTCAAACCGACCCTGTATTTAAAAAGTATTTACGAAAATATATGTAACTAACCTGAACTCTGGTTAAGAGATTTACTAACATATTGAATCAAAGATGATATTTATGTTTATTTTCTCTAGCCAGAGATTTTCAGTGAAAACAAGGCGAACTTACGCGTCAATAGCTAGCCTATTGCAAGTAAATTCAACGCAGTTAGCGCTAAAAATAGCTGCTTGAGATAGATATATTACTCAGAGTTCAGGTTAAATATAAATGCTATAAAAAAGACGCTTAATAGCGTCTTTTTTGTTACTGATTAAAAGCAACTCGCCTTTATGAGGTTGCTGATAATTTGTTGCGAAGGCTTTATTTTTTCCATCGCTAAATATTCATCGGGCTGATGCGCTTGGTTAATTGAACCCGGTCCCATGACGATGGTTTCACAACCCAGTTGTTGTATAAATGGTGCCTCAGTACAGTAATTAACAGCCACTGCTTTTTGCCCTGCTATATTTTCGGCAAGTTTAACTAACGCGCTGTCTGTGCTTCCTGTAAATGCTGGAATTGGCTCATGTAAATCAATCACACTGACCGAATTAGGGTATTGCTGATTTATATCGTAGGTTGCATCAAGCAGCAATGCTTGCAGCTCTTGTACACTTAAGCCAGGAAGAGGGCGCATATCAATGTGCATTTCACAGCAACCGCAAATCCGATTCGCATTATCGCCCCCATGAATATTGCCTAAATTGAGCGTTGGGTAAGGAATTTCAAAGTGATTTATTGAATATTTATTCTTAAGTTGTTCTTTTAAGATTAGCAATTTTGTAATCACTTTATGCATCACTTCGATGGCGTTAAGACCCCGTTCGGGATCTGAGCTATGTCCTGAACGGCCGACAACTCTTATTGCTGTACTCATATGACCTTTATGAGTAAATACCGGCGTCATATCAGTAGGTTCACCAATAATACAGCGACTTGGCTTTAAATTTGGGTGCTTACAGATTTGTTGTGCGCCAGCCATAGTGGTTTCTTCGTCTGCGGTGGCTAATATTAAAATTGGTTGTGTTTGTTGCTTTTCATCAAGCTCACTAATAGCCTGCAGTACAAAAGCAAAAAAACCTTTCATATCAATGCTACCTAAGCCATATAGTTTATTATCTCGCTCAGTTAATTTAAATGGGTTGTGATTCCAACGACTATCATCAAATGGCACCGTATCAGTGTGACCTGCCAGCATTAAACCGCCGTCACCTTGACCGCGTTTTGCTAATAAGTTGTAGCGGCCTTTGTTGCCTTTTAATTCTATTATTTCACAGGTAAAACCTAAGCTTTGACACCATTGCGCTAGCAATTCAATGACACTCTTATTACTCATGCATAAATGATCTTCAATGGCACTAATAGAGGGGGCAGCAATCAATTGCTGGTACATCGAAATAAATGACGGCAGAGACATAAAAAATTCCAAAATAAGTATTCATTTTAATTGCATAACAATATAAAAGTATTTATGATGAATATCAATTCACTTTTTAAGCATAAATATATTAAAGTTACGCCATGAAAATAATACGACGATAGTTATCACTCATAAATTTAATCTGTTTGGCTGGGTTATACCCTAGTGTAAACAAACAACATGGAATGTGGTCACTAATTTTAGATAAAGAGTAAATAATGAACGTAGTAATTATAGGTGCCAGCGGTTACAGCGGCGCAGAACTGGCTAGCTTAGTAGCAAAACATCCAACTCTTTCGCTAACTGGCTGTTATGTATCAGCGCAAAGTTTAGATAAACATAAATTGCTTAGTGAATTGTATCCTGAGCATTTAGGATTACTTGATTTACCTCTGCAGCCACTAAATGAACATGCACTTGCTGATATCACTCATTCAGCAGATTACGTTTGTCTGTGCACCGATCATAAAGTAAGTGTGGATTTAGCGCCTCAGTTTTTAGCGATGGGCAAAAAGGTATTTGACCTTTCCGGTGGCTATCGTCTTGCAAGTAATGATGATTACGTTACTTATTATGGTTTTGAACACCAACACCCAGAACTACTTAATCAAGCGGCTTATGGTCTTGCTGAATGGAATAGTAAAGCCATTACTGATGCTCAGTTAATTGCTGTTGCTGGCTGCTATCCAACGGCTGCATTAAATGCATTAAAGCCTCTTCAGCAAGCGTGTTTGTTGAGTGATGAAAAAATTATTATTAATGCAGTTTCTGGCGTAACGGGCGCAGGGCGTAAAGCCAGCCTAGGGACTCATTTTTGTGAGGTATCACTTGCACCCTATGGTTTGTTTAATCACCGTCACGGGCCTGAAATACAACAGCACCTAGGTCATGAGGTGTTATTTACTCCTCATTTAGGTAATTTTCCGCGCGGTATTTTAGAAACTATTTATGTGCAATTAAAGCCGGGTGTGACCAGTGAGCAAGTAGCTAAAGCTTATCAAGTATTGGCTGATGAGCCATTAATTCGTTTGCTTGGCAGCAAAATCCCTTCGATTAAAGGGGTGGCCAAACAACCTTATGTAGATATTGCGTGGCAGCAGCAAGGCTCACAGTTAATAGTAATGGCAGCAATTGACAACTTATTAAAAGGGGCAGCTGGTCAGGCTTTGCAATGTATTAATTTATCAATGGGGCTTCCCCACACTACAGGTCTAATAGGAGCGTTTAGATGAGCAGTAAAACGTGGGTTATTAAACTCGGTGGTGCAGTACTCAATACTGAAAATGCCGCTAAAGCATTATTTGAAATACTCAACGAGCAAGATGATGCTCAGTTTGTGATTGTGCATGGTGGTGGCTCATTAGTTGATAGCTGGTTAAAAGAGGCTGGTTTTGCCAGTGCTAAACACCAAGGTTTACGTATTAGCCCTAAAGAACAGATGCCTTATATTGTTGGAGCCCTTGCGGGTGCGGCAAACAAACAACTCATGGCGCAAGCAATTAGTGTTGGTCATAAGCCGGTGGGGTTAAGTTTATATGAAGCAGGGATCACCGCCTCGCAAAAATTAAAAGCATTGGGTCAAGTAGGTCAATGTCACAACAATGCTGATTCTATTATTGATGATTTACTCAGTGTTGGCCGGTTACCAATCATCAGCTCTATCGGCTTTGATGAACAGGGCTTGTTATACAACGTTAATGCAGATGAAGCAGCCGCCGCAATGGCAAATAATTTAAATGCAGAACTTATTTTTATGACGGACGTAGAGGCGGTACTTGATGCCAATAAGCAGCCTTTACATCAACTTGACACAAAACACATTGATACTTTAATTGCAGAGGGAGTAATTGTGGGCGGGATGGAGGTCAAAGTTAAGACCAGTCTTCACGCTGCCCAACATTTACGACGCGGTGTGTACATTTCCAGCTGGCAAAAGCCAGAAAACTTAACTGCTTTGCTGCAAGGCGAGCATGTCGGAACTAAAGTAACACCATAGGTTGAACATGTTTAAAGATTTTTTAACGGGTCTAGAATTAGACCAACAAGGCGCACTAAATTTATTAAAGTTAGCGCAAGATATTAAAGAAAGCCCGAGTAAATATAGCCAAGTATTAGCTGGTAAGTCAGTGGTTACTTTGTTTGAAAAGCAAAGTTTACGTACTCGCCTTTCATTTGATATTGGTATAAACCGTTTAGGGGGCCATGCGGTTTACCTTGACCAACAAAATGGTGCAATGGGCGCCCGCGAATCAATAAAAGATTTTGCCTTAAATATTTCGACTTGGGCAGACGGGATTGTTGCGCGGGTTAATCAGCACAGTACGTTAACGACACTCGGTGAGTATTCATCCGTTCCTGTGATTAACAGTTTGTGTGATTTATATCACCCATGCCAAGCATTAGCTGATTTTTTAACGCTACAAGAAGTACATGGTGATGTTAGCCAGTTAAAGCTTGCCTACCTAGGTGAGGGCAATAATGTAACACACTCATTAATGCTATTAGCCGCTACTTTAGGAACAGACTTTGTCGCTGTAACACCAAAAGGCAGCTCACCTGATTCGCAAGTACTTAAAAAAGCAGAGCAAATAGCAGCGATGAATGGCGCTTCTGTAATGGTAAGTGACAGGGTTGAGGCTGCAGTAGGCGCTAATGTTGTTTACGCCGATACCTGGGTATCAATGGGGGATACAACTCCTCTTGAGCAAGTAAAAGAAAAATACATGCCTTATCAATTAAACCAGGCATTGTTAGAAAAAACCGGTGCAACTACGGTATTACATTGCCAACCGGCACACCGTGAGTTTGAAATTACTTCTGAGGTAATGGATGGCCCTGCATCAAAAATTATACAGCAAGCAGAAAACCGCATGCATGCGCAAAATGCGCTATTAGTTACATTGTTAAATCCAAATTTTGTTAAGGAACACCTATGAGTTCAATTAAAAAAGTCGTTTTAGCCTATTCAGGTGGTCTTGATACATCGGCTATCGTGCCATGGTTAAAAGAGAACTACGGCTGTGAAGTTATTGCCTTTGTTGCCGATGTTGGCCAAGGCGCTGAAGAACTTGAAGGCGTAGAAGCTAAAGCTATAGCGTCTGGTGCATCTGAGTGTTACGTGGTTGATTTAAAAGATGAGATGGTAAGCGATTATATTTACCCAACGCTTAAAACGGGTTCTATATACGAAGGAACTTATTTACTTGGTACCTCTATGGCGCGTCCAATTATTGCTAAAGCGCAAGTAGAAGTTGCGCGTAAAGTAGGTGCCGATGCACTTTCTCACGGCTGTACAGGCAAAGGTAACGACCAAGTACGTTTTGAGTCATGTTTTGCCGCACTCGCACCTGATTTAAAAGTGATTGCGCCATGGCGTGAGTGGGATTTATCAAGCCGTGAATCACTATTAGATTATTTAGCTGAGCGTGATATTCCATGTTCTGCGTCAGCAACAAAAATTTATAGTCGTGATGCGAACGCATGGCATATTTCACACGAAGGCGGCGAGCTTGAAGACCCATGGTGTGAGCCAAGCGAACAAGTATGGACCTGGACTAACTCACCAGAGCAAGCGCCTGATAAAGCCGAACATGTCACTTTATCGGTTGTTGAAGGTGAAGTAGTTGCCGTAAATGGCGAAGAGCTTAAACCTTATGATTGTTTAGTTAAATTAAACGATATTGCATCACCTCATGGTGTGGGTCGTGTCGATATTGTAGAAAACCGTTTAGTGGGCATGAAATCACGTGGTTGTTATGAAACGCCAGGCGGTACTGTGATCATGGCGGCGCTGCAAGCTATTGATGAGTTAGTACTTGATAAAGCGAGCCGTAAATGGAAAGAAGTACTCGGTGGTGAATTTTCACACTTAGTCTACGACGGTCGTTGGTTTACGCCGCTAAAAGATTCTATTTTAGCCGGTGCAGAAGCGCTGTCTACACTAGCAACGGGCGAAGTGGTACTGAAGCTTTATAAAGGCCAAGTCACTGCGGTTCAGAAAAAATCACCTAACAGTTTATATAGCGAAGATTTTGCTACCTTTGGTGAAGACGATGTTTATGACCAGTCGCATGCAGAAGGCTTTATTCGTTTATTCTCGCTATCAAGCAGAATCTCAGCATTAGCTAAAAAGTAATTTTTTATGCCCCTTGGAATTAAGGGGCTATTATCGGGTTTGGAGAAATTTCATGGCATTATGGGGCGGACGTTTTTCTACGGGTCCAGATGAAGCGTTTAAACAGTTTAACGATTCACTTCCCTTCGATTATCAATTAGCAGAGCAAGATATTATTGGCTCTGTTGCATGGGCTGGTGCACTTGAACAAGTAAGCGTGTTATCTAGTGATGAGCACAAAAAGCTGGTATCGGCACTTTATGAGTTACTTGAAGAGGTAAAAGCAGACCCAACGGCTGTAGCTACCTCAGGTGCAGAGGATATTCACTCGCATGTTGAAGCTGCACTAATTGAAAAAGTAGGTGATTTAGCTAAAAAGTTACACACAGGCCGAAGCCGTAACGACCAAGTTGCTACCGACTTTAGACTCTGGTGCCGCGATACCGCCGATCATATTTTAAAAGCGATTACGCAACTTAAAGCAGAGTTTATTGGCTTAGCTGAACGTGAACTTGGCACAATATTACCAGGTTATACCCACTTACAGCGTGCACAACCGGTGTTATTTAGCCATTGGTGTATGGCTTATGTAGAAATGCTTGAGCGTGATGAAAGTCGATTACAAGATGCCCAAGCACGAATGAATTATTGCCCACTCGGCAGTGGCGCTCTTGCAGGCACTGCATACCCGATTGACCGCCATGCACTTGCACAAGGGCTAGGATTTACTGGCGCGACTAAGAATAGTTTAGATGGCGTATCTGATCGTGACTTTGTGGTTGAGCTATTAAGCTGCGCGTCTATTTCTATGATCCACTTATCGCGGATGTCTGAAGACCTAATTTTTTATAACTCAGGCGAAGCTGGCTTTATTGAACTGGCCGATAATGTGACCTCGGGTTCATCTTTAATGCCACAGAAAAAAAACCCAGATGCATTAGAGCTAATTCGTGGTAAAACTGGCCGGGTGTTTGGTGCGTTTAGCGCAATGATGATGACTCTAAAAGCACTACCGCTTGCCTACAATAAAGACATGCAAGAAGACAAAGAAGGCATTTTTGATGCCATGCCAACATGGCTTGCGTGTATTCATATGGCACAAGCGTGTATTAAAGGTATAAAAGTGAAAGCAGATAAAACCCTTGCAGCGGCAAAAGGTGGCCACGCGAATGCAACCGAACTTGCTGATTATTTAGTGGCTAAAGGAGTGCCGTTCAGAGAAGGGCATCATATTGTTGGGGTGTTGGTGCAATTAGCTATTAGTGAAGGTAAAACGTTAGAGGAGCTTTCACTAGAGCAGTATAAATCAGTAAATCCAGTGTTTGAAGATGACGTGTATCCGGTACTTGAAATTGATGCCTGTATTAAGGCACGCCAAGCGCTTGGCGGTACATCATTAGAGCAAGTAAGCAAAGCGGTGAAAGACGCGAAAAAAAAACAGCAAATAACGGTTCGTGATGCCAACTTAGATGACGTAGAAGCAATTGCTAAACTCGTACAGCACTGGGCAACAGTAGGCGAAAATTTACCGCGAGCTAAAAGTGATATGGTGCACTCAATTAATGAGTTTGCCGTAACTGAGATAAACGGTCAGGTATCGGGTTGTGCTTCACTTTATATTTACGACACAGGATTAGCTGAAATACGTTCATTAGGCATTGATCCTAAAAGCGCAGTAACGGGGCAGGGACGAGAACTGGTTGAACACTTATTAGTGAAAGCCAAAAAATTGGCACTCAATCGTGTCATCGTTCTGACTCGTGTACCTGACTTTTTCGAAAATCAGCGGTTTAGTTTCTGTGATAAAGAGAGCCTACCTGAAAAAGTAATGAAAGATTGCGAGCTATGTTTACGCAAAGAAAACTGTGATGAAGTCGCAATGGAATATATGTTAAAGCTAAGTAATAGCATGGAGATCCCATGCAAAAACGTGGCTTGAGCAATCCCTAGGATAAAAAACGCACGGTGACCCCGATGCGTTTTTTTTTGAGTAAAATAAAATAATTTTTAAATTAACATACTATTAATTTAAAGTTGGCATATCGTTTGCTTTTATTATTCTGAAGCGAGTTGTTGAGTCAATTAACCAACATAGATTAAACGCGACTGCAGTTATTTACTAACTGCTGCAGGTGGTGTGATTTAAATTTGCGCCAATAATAAAATTTAATACTCAAGAGGATTAATCACATGCAAATTTCAGCGAACAGCCAAGTACAAATGCAAGCATACAATAAAACGCAACAATTAAAGCCTGCAATGGAACAAACTGCTAGCCCTAAAACCCTACAATCTGATACAGTTAGTATATCTCAAGAGGCGATGGCTGCTGCTGGCGGTAGTGCTGATCTCCAGCGTGGTAATACGATTCTTTTACCTCGTCCAAAGTGATAGAAAGGTAGTAAATGTTTTTAGCTGAGTTTTTTGGTCTGTTTTCTTTGTCAGCCCTAGTGACATGGGGCTTTTTAATGGCGTTTTTTTTTAACCTCTTTGTCTACAGCTTAGATGTTAAGAGGAGAACGACTTTATTACTCAGCTCATTAGTTATGGTAGTATCCTATTCCGTGACTGATTACTTATTTACATGGATTTCCTATTACAATACTACTTATTTTGATTGGGCAATACATGATTTAATAACCATAATTTGCCTAATTTTCGTTTACAAATTAAGTAAAACTACGACTCCTTCATTATTATATTTACTAATAGGCCTTTCAATTAATTTGATGTTAGCTTTGCTAATGCATTTAGATATTTTTATTAATAAAAATATTGAACCTTGGTTTTTGTGGGATATATACACGTTTGGAGTGACATTTATAGACCTAGTAATGATTGTTGCTCTAATTGTAGACAAAGACTTCTTAGGATTACACAAACTCAAAAATAAAATAGTATCATTATTCCTAAGACCTAAAATTGCAAGGGATTGTAACTAAGTTGTACATCGATTACAGCATGGTTGATTACGTAAGTGCTTTCACTCAATGGGGTTTTTTAATGGCATTTTTATACTCACTTGTTTCGAGTATTAATAAGCCAGACAAGTCGGTAACATACTTAGCCGCTATTATGTTTTCCTCTTACTTTTGTAGTGATTTTTTTCCGATATTAGAAAATGTATACTTAGACTGGATCCTCTTCGATTATATAACCATTTCTATTATTCTCATTTTATTGAATTTCTGTCTAAAAGCTCCCCTCGCTAGCTATTATATTATTTCAGGCTTACTAATAAATAGTCTGCTAACATTTTTCATTTATTATGACTTATTTGTACGTAATAATATTGATGAATGGTGGCTTTGGAGTGTTTACTCTTTAGGAGTAAACTTTATTGATGTATTAATGATTATTTCTTTGGTAATAAATACAAGTATCTTAAAAAAACGACAGGTAAAAAAACAACTTAATTTAGCTATTCGAAATAATGTTTCAAATGAATGACTTCTTGCTCAACCCATATGTATCTCTTTATCTAGGTGCGTTTGTTCAATGGGGCTTTTTAATGGCTTTTTTATACTCATTAGTAACGAGTATAAATACATCAAAAAAAGAGGCTTTATGGCTATCGCTAATCATGTCAATTTCATACTCTTCAAGCTTGTTCATTGATATTCAAAATATTTCTTACACGCAACTATTACTTTTTGACCTAATGACTATTTTGGCTATTTTAGTGGTAAGTAACTTCATAAATAAAAATACTATAACTTCTTATCTATTATTAGGACTGAGCATAAACTCACTGCTATTTTTTGGTATGCATTTAGATGTGCTAGTCTTTAATAACAGCACACCATGGTGGTTCTGGTCATTTTATTCTTTGGGAATTAATCTGATGGATTTTGTGATGATAGCTATTTTCTTTATTAATAAAGACTTTTTGGGTTTAGTGAGGTTTAAGAACTTTTTACTTCAAGCAAGAGCGAAGCTACCTAGCGCAACATAATGAAACGCTAGGCGTTGAGTTTAATGCTTGGTTTCCCCCAGCCTAGATTGCAGGGCTTTCATTACTATGCTATCAACAAACTCACTCACATCTCCGTTATGGCGCGCAACTTCTTTTACCAAGGTTGATGATATAAAGGTATTACGCTCAGCAGGTGTTAAAAATACACTTTCTAAATCAGGGTTTAAACGGCGGTTCATATTCGCGAGTTGAAATTCATAATCAAAATCAGAAACCGCTCTTATACCTCTAATCAATACATTTGCATTATGGTCGCGAGCCAGATCTGCTAGTAGCCCTGAAAAGCCAATGACTTTTACATTATCTAAATGGCTTAAAATCTCATTTGCTAAATCAACGCGTTCTTCTAAAGTAAAACACGGTTTTTTACTTGGGTTATGAGCAATAGCCACAATAACGGTATCGAACATTTTAGCCGCACGCTGAATTAAATCAGTGTGGCCGTTGGTAAGAGGGTCAAATGTGCCTGGGTAGATTGCGGTCACTTTCATAATATTTACTGTGTTATTATTTTTAGCCGTAGTGTAGCAGTGTTTAGTGTGCAAAGCAGCCTTGTAAGTAAATTGTGAAGAACTTCCTGCCTTGATTGTTTTAACGCTGACTATTTGTTTATACTAGGGCCTGTTGACCTTTCAGGATTAAAATTTGTTCTAACTAGGGACGATTTAATCGTGGCGCGAGGTTTGTAACCTAGTGGGCTAAGTAAAAGCCGAGCAACAAAGAGTTAATCGTCCCTAGGACGAACCTTCAGGCAGCGCGTGTTTGGTATTTATGCTGCGTTATCGCCTATTTATGGGGAATAACCACACTACATAGGCTCTGCCTTGCCAAAATACCAAACACACTGCTGCAAATTCAACCTCGAAAGATAAACAGGCCCTAGTGGATTGTTTTAATGCAGCATCGTATTTTCGAAAATTGAGTAATGAGTATATGAATACCAAGGATAAAATAATTCAAACCAGTATTTCATTGTTTAATGAACATGGTGAAAGAGCAATATCAACTAATCATATTGCATCGAGTTTAGGCATGAGTCCGGGTAATCTGTACTACCACTTTAAAAATAAAGAAGACATTATTCGCCACATATTTGCACTTTATCGTGACCATTTAAGTACTCACTTTAAGCCAGTTGATAAAGGCGACGATGCTTTTGAGCATCTTGGCCCTTATTTAGATTCGCTATTTGAATTAATGTGGCGCTATCATTTTTTTTACGACAACCTTGGCGATATTCTTGCTCGCGATAGCCATTTAAAACAGGGTTACATTGATTTTCAGCAGGAATTACTTGAGCAGGTACGTAACATCATTTTGGCCTTGCGGGATAGTGAAATTATTGCCATTGATGAACAAGATGCCATTGAACTTGCTCATACGCTAAAATTAACGGTTAGCTTTTGGACACCCTATATGAAAGCAAGAAGACTAAGTGGTGTGCTGGTTGAGCAAGATATATACCCTGGTATTGTAAAAGTACTGACTTTATTTAAGGCTTACAGTACAGAAAAAAGCGCAAATAAAATTAATCAGTTAAGAGACAAGTACGCACTTTTAGCAAATGCTGCCCCCCAGAATCCTTAAGCCTGTTGAGTTGGTTAGTTCCTAGGCGTTAAATTTTTTGCTATAATCCGCCGCGCCCAATGCCTGGGTGCGCGAATTCCCGCAGTCTAAGAGTTGAACTATGCTTAAATTTATCGTCAAACTTCACCCTGAAATAGCCATCAAAAGCCGTTCAGTCCGTAAACGCTTTACCAAAGTGTTAGAAAATAACATTAAAATTGTATTGCGTCGTGTTGACGAAAAAGTACAAGTACGTAATAACTGGGATAATATTTCAGTTGTTACAAAACTAGATGATGCTCAAACTCGCCTTGATTTTATTGATAGCTTGCAGCGCATTCCTGGCATCGTACAGTTTATTGAAGTGACCGAAACAGACTTTAAAACCCTTGATGACATCTATCAAAAAACCATTGCGTTAGTTGGCCACACTATTATTGGTAAAACCTTTTGTGTACGTGCTAAGCGCATAGGTCAACATGATTTTACTTCAACTGAATTAGAGCGCTACGTTGGTGGCGGGCTTAATCAACATGTTGAAGGAGCCCGAGTAAAGCTAAGCCGCCCTGAGGTAACGATTCGTTTAGAAATTAAAGACGAAAAAGCCTACATAGTGACGCAAACCCATTTAGGAATGGCGGGCTTTCCACTGCCAACACAAGACGATGTATTATCGCTTATGTCTGGTGGATTTGATTCTGGCGTTGCCAGTTATCAGATGATCCGTAAAGGCGCTCGTACACACTTTTTATTCTTTAACTTAGGTGGCGCTGCCCATGAAATTGGGGTTAAGCAAGCGAGCTACTACCTATGGAAGCAATACAGCTCTACGCATAAAGTTAAGTTTATTACCGTTGATTTTGAACCGGTTGTTGCTGAAATTTTAGAAAACGTTGAGAACAGCCAAATGGGTGTTGTGCTTAAACGTATGATGATGCGAGCGGGTAGTGCCGTTGCTGAAAAACTAAATATTCAAGCTTTGGTAACGGGTGAAAGTATAGGTCAGGTGTCTAGCCAAACCTTAGCTAACTTAAGTGTTATTGACCGTGTAACCGAAACGCTGATTTTACGTCCTCTTATTCAACATGATAAGCAAGAGATCATCAATATAGCGCGCCAAATAGGCACTGCAGAAATGGCAGAAACGATGCCTGAATACTGTGGTGTGATCTCTAAAAAGCCGACGGTTAAAGCCAAAATTGAAGTAATTAAAGCAGAAGAAGAGAAGTTTGATTTTGACGTATTAGATACCGTTATTGATAACGCCCGTGTTATGGATGTGCGCGATATTGATGTTGAGGCTAAGCAAGAGCTTAAAGAGGCAGAATCAGTTACAGAGTTACCAGAGGGAGCGGTTGTTGTTGATATTCGCTCACCTGAAGAAGAAGATGCTTCGCCGCTGGAAATTGAAGGTATTGAAGTTATCCACTTACCGTTTTTCCGCTTAGCAACTAAGTTTGGTGATTTACCTAAAGGTAAAGACTATTACTTATATTGCCAAAAAGGAGTAATGAGCCAATTACAAGCGCTTATTCTTCACGAAGAAGGCTTTAACACCGTAAAAGTATATCGTCCTTGATGGCTTAATATATTAGATGCGCGGATTTATTCCGCGCTTTTTTTTGCCAAAATTTCAGCAAGTAAGGCGTCATTATAAGGTGTTGCAATATGGTGCAGTTTTCCTTGCTCACTTATATAGCCACAAATTGCCATGATCTCAGTTTGCCTATTATGCAAAACGTCTTGATGCATAGATGAGTAATTCTCTGCGGTTAAACTCATCACCTTATAGGCGCGCTCGAGGGCATCAATAAGCTTAATATTAAGTTTAAGCGCGGTCGCAGTGTGGCACGCTTCAGTTAATAAATTAATAATTGAGCTATTAAACTGTGGCGCACGCAACTGGCCGTTTTTTATATTGTACAGAGCGGTTAATGGATTTATGGCAATATTAACCAGTAGCTTTTCAAACCGCAGTTGCTCAATATTATTACTGACAATTAATTGCGGAATAGTGTGTAATTGCGCACTAAGCTGTTTAATATTTTGCATAGCTAGTTGACTACAGCCCCCTAATACACTTTGCCCGTTTCCGGTATGCTGCACAATATTAGGGTTTGATTTGAACCCAGCCATGCTAGTGGTTAAAAAGTACAACGACTGCTGCTTTGTTAACTGTGCATTTAATTGTTCAACATTACCCATGCCATTATGACTCAGTACAATATGGGTATTATTACCAAGATAAGGCTTTACTTGGGCATAGGCTTGTTGCACTGCAAACGCTTTAACAGTGAATAAAACAATTTCAAATTCAGGAGCTTGAGCTAATTGCTGTTGTGAGATGAAAGTAGCGTTAATTTTTTCTGAAGGGGCATCACCACGGCTATAAAAGCGAGTGTTAAGGGTGCCTTTTTTAGTAAGAATATTAACAGTGTGATGTTTCGCTAAGAAATAGCTAAATAACAAGCCAATAGCACCATCACCAACAACAAGTATGTTAGCCATAACGCTTCTTTTTACGTAGTGTTAATAGGGCTTTAGCTAAAAAGTAGCTCGCCGCACCAATAAAGTCGGCAACAAAATCGGCCAGTGATGCTTGTCTGTAAGGAAGGCTATCTTGCATAATTTCTATTGCGGCACCATAGCCGGCTAACAGCAATATTTGTGCATATAACGGCAGTTTAAAGGCTTTATCCATTATAATGGCAAGTAAAAAGAAAATACCAAAATGCGCCACTTTATCTACATGCGGAAATAAGTTTGCAGCCCCTTTTACCTCTTTAGCAAATAAGAAGGTAAATGCGACAATACTAATTAAAAAAATAGCTTGGTAAACACGCCTCGTCACAAAAAATCCTAAAATCGTATAAAAAAGAAGCCTCAGTATATCAAACTAAATTAGTATCGCACCTGAACAAGATGCAGAAAAATGTAAAGATTTATCATTTTAACGTTATAATTGCCGCATAAAATTAAGATTAGCTAGTTAGGAGAACATCATGCCTTCATTTGATATTGTATCTGAAGTAGAAATGAACGAAGCACAAAACGCGGTTGATAACGCCAATCGTGAATTAGAAACACGATTTGATTTTAGAGGGGTCGATGCCTCAATTGAATTAAACGATAAAACAATTAAATTAAAAGCTGAAGCAGATGCTCAGGTTATGCAGTTGTTTGATATTTTAGCTGGGAAAGTTTCTAAGCGTGGAATGGACGTTGCGAGCTTAGAACTTCAAGAGATTTCTCGCGCAGGCAAAAATGTTTTTCGTAACGTTGCACTAAAGCAGGGTATCGAAAAAGATATGGCTAAAAAAGTAGTAAAAGCCATTAAAGATTCTAAAGTAAAAGTGCAAGCGGCTATTCAAGGCGAAGAAGTACGCGTAACGGGTAAAAAGCGTGATGACTTACAAGCTGCTATGCAAGTTGTACGCACTGCCGATTTAGGTCAGCCATTTCAGTTTAAAAACTTCCGCGATTAATTTATTGTTTCGAGCTAGGCACTATAGGCGCTTAGTTCAAAGCAACATGTATTTAGCCAAACACGCTATATTGTTTGGCTTTTTTATTTTTGAATCTATGATAATTACCGAGCCCCGAGCCCCGAGCCCCGAGCCCTGAGCCCCGAGCGAGCCCCGAGCCCTGAGCCCCGAGCCCGAGCCCCGAACCCCGAACCCCAAAAATCAAATTGTAGATGTTTAGACGTCCGTTGACATTTTTAAGTAAACAGATAACAATAGCAGCCTATTTTCAAGGTGCTTGCTAAACACTTCAAAGGTGTGATTTTTTTAGTAGGATAATCGGGAAGTTGGTGCGTTTTCATTGATGAAGTCAATCCCAACACTGCCCCCGCAACGGTAAAGTTATGCTGTATTTTATTATGGTAACTGAGTCCGGAGACCGGCCTTGATGTAATCTTACTTACTAACATCTTTGCGGTGGGCAGAGATAGGGAACATCATGATAAATAAAACTGCATTGGGTGTGGCTATTTCGGCTGCGCTGTCTTTTTCTGCATCTGCAGAACAAACCATTGAAAGAATAACCGTTACTGCAAATAAATTTGAACAATCAATCAATAATGTACTTGCCAGTGTTAATGTTATTGAACGCATAGATATTGAGCAAGGTAATTACCGAGATTTACCCACACTTCTAAGTACTCAGGTAGGCTTTCAAATAAACTCAAATGGCGGCTTTGGTCAAAACGCTGGTGTGTCCTTGCGTGGTACAGGCTCTGGTGATACGTTAATTTTGATTGATGGTGTTCGTACCGGTTCTGCAACGCTTGGCCAAAAAGCATTGAGTAACGTGCCTTTAAATAGTATTGAACGCATTGAAATAATTAAAGGGTCACGTGCCGCTGTCTATGGCTCTGATGCACTTGCTGGTGTTATTAACATTATTACGCGTGAGTCAGATAACCTTTCTGTTAGTGCAACATTTGGTTCAGACGCTTACCAAGATTATCAAATGGCAGGCTCTGTAAAGTCAAGCGATATGAGGAGTGCATTTAATGCAGGTTTTGAAAAAACAGATGGTTTTGATGTATTGCAAGGTGTAGCGCCAGATGAAGATGGTTATGAGAACAAAAACCTCGGTTTTAAAGTAAATTATAATGATGCACAGTACGGTGATTTTAAGTTATTAGGTCAATACAGCGAAGGCTTTGCTGATTACGATAGTCGCTTTAGTCCTGCCGATAGCACGATTGAACGCAATGACTTTGAAAATTATCAATTGTCTGCTGGTTGGAATAAAAACTATAAAAATCAGTCTCACGGTGTTGATATTGCACTTGTAACTGATGACTCAGATAACACTTATGTTAATTTTTCCACTGGTCTGCCAGTCACAAGTACGTTTATAACTCAGCGTACTCAAATTGATTACAATGGCCAATATCGTTTAGATGATACTTTAAATATTAGTGGCGGTATTAACTGGTATAAAGACGATGTGTCGCGCAGCTCTCAAGTATTTATTGAAGATAGTCGTGACGTGCTTGCAGTATTTGTAGGTGCCTATTACGGTACAGATAAGGTGCTTGCTAATCTAACTGTTCGCCAAGATGATGATGAACAGTTTGGTGATGAAACAACGTATACCGCGGCAGCGGGATATCATTTATCGAGTAATGCAACATTCCGTTTAAGCCAGAGCACAGGGTTTAAAGCGCCTACCTTTAACGATTTATATTACCCTGATTTTGGTAACCCTAATTTACAACCAGAAAAGTCCGTTAACCGTGAGCTTGGCTTAAATGTAGACTTTGATATTGCGCAAGTTGATGTCGCTATTTTTAGAAACGACATTGAGGATAAAATTGATTATGATGCAAACTTTGCATTAGCTAATATTGACGAGGCTCGCTTTGAAGGGGTTGAATTTAGTCTTTCTCAGCAGGTTTTTGGTTTTGATAGTCACCTTAATTTTGCATATTTAAGTGCGCAGAACAAAGAAACAGGCGCAGAGTTGCGTAATGTTGCTAAGCGTACATTTAATTGGGAGCTTAAAAAACAGTTTGGTAACTTTGATGCGCGTATCGATATGCAGTATCGCAGCGATCGTCAAGGTGCACAAACCCACTTAGGCTCTTACACACTATGGAATTTAGCGGGTAATTATCAAGTTAATCAAAATATTGAAGTATCGCTTCGCGTAGAAAACCTGTTCGATAAACAGTACAACGCCGTTGATTCACATCTAAGTTCTACAACAGCTCAAGCGTATTACTATAATACACCAGAACGTCGCTTGTTTGCTGGTATAAGCTATGAGTTTTAATTACTGAATTAGCACATATAATAAATGCCCGAATTTAAATCGGGCTTTTTAATGTGTTATTCCGTTAAAAACTCGCTAAATTCGGTTTCAAACTTGTGCAATTTAGGTGCAATTAAAATACTACAGTAGCCTTGTTCTGGGTTTTCATTGTAGTAGTCTTGGTGAAAACTTTCAGCAGGGTAAAAAGTGGTTGCTGGGCTTACCTCGGTTACTATAGGTTCGCTAACATGAGTTTGCAGCTCTGCAATAACGGCCTGTGTTTGCAATTGTTGTTGCTGATCATGGTAATACACAACGCTGCGGTATTGAGTACCTATATCGTTACCTTGGCGATTTAACTGGGTGGCATCATGCAAGGTAAAAAACATTGCGAGTAAGGTTTCAAAGCTTATCACACTAGAATCAAATTCAACCTTAATCACTTCTGCATGCCCGCTATTGCCTGTGCAAATAGCTTTGTAGGTTGGGTTATCAGTGTGCCCGCCCGTGTAACCAGAACAAACACTGAGTACACCTTTAACACGCCTAAATGCCGCATCAATACACCAAAAACAGCCGCCGCCGAGTGTTGCTACCTGTGTGGTCGAACTCATAAGTACTTCCTCAATTATATGGTTATATGCACCAAAATAGCGCCGTAACAGCTAATTACGACGCTCAGAGTGACTTAGATCTCTTTAAGTGGTTTTTCAGCTGCTTGTTTATCTAGCTTTTGCTGTAAAAACTCTGGTGATTGTGTATTTCGCGCTAGTGCGTAATAGGCAGCTGGCACCACAAACAGAGTCAGTATGGTGGCAACCGTTACGCCGGTAAATACCACTACACCAATTACCATTCTACTTTCCGAGCCAGGCCCTGAGGCGAGTACCAAAGGTACCGCGCTCATAACTGTGGTTAGGGAGGTCATTATAATAGGACGTAAACGCTGGGTAGCGGCTTGTAAAATAGCTTCACTAAATTCCAACCCTTTATCACGTAACTGATTGGTAAATTCAACAATCAGAATACCGTTTTTAGCGCTTAACCCGATGAGCATCACAATACCAATTTGGCTGTATATATTAAGTGTTAAGCCCATACTCCATAGGCCAAACATAGCACCCATTAGCCCAAGTGGAACGGTGAGCATAATAACAAGCGGATGCATAAAGCTTTCAAACTGAGCAGCGAGCACTAAAAAGGTCACGGTCAATGCCAGCACAAACACGTAGGTCATAGCTGAGGCACCTTCATAAAACAATTGTGACTCACCTTTGTAATCAATGGCGCCATCAATGTCATTTTCTTCTGCGGCAACATTGTTTAAAAAGTTTAGTGCTTGTTCTAGCGTATAGCCATCAGCTAAGTTGGCACTTAGAGTAATTGCACGCATACGGTTATAGCGATTTAAACGCGAGGCGGTGGCTTCTTCTTTCAAGCTTATAAGGCTGTCGAGTGGCACCAATTCATTGCTGCGAGATTTAAGGTAAATATTTGAAATATCAGTAGGGTTTGCAAAGTCTTCTTTAGTTCCCTTTAAAATTACATCGTACTCTTCACCGCGGTCAATAAAAGTGGTTACACGGCGTTGGCCAAGCATGGTTTCAAGTGTACGTCCCACATCTGAGACTGATACGCCTAAATCAGCGGCTTTATTTTTATCAATACTGACTAAAAATTGTGGGAAGGTTTCTTTATAATCATGATCAATGCGCACTAACCCAGGGTTTTTCTCTGCACGTTTAATAATTCTATCGCGCCAATCAGCTAGCTGAGCATAATCATTACCTTGTAAAACAAACTCTATCGGTCGCGATGAACCACCACCGCCAATACCACGGCGCATAATTGCAAAAGCACGTACATCGGTGACTTCTTGCATTTTACCGCTTATTTCATCCATGACTTCCCAGGTTGAGCGTTTGCGTTTATCCCAATCCGCCATACCAACAATGGCTACACCACCACTGCCACCCCAACCTGGAACTCGCACTAAAACTCGGCTTAGTTCGCCAGATTCAGAGTAAGGCATTAAGCGTTCTTCTATCTTTGCCATATTAGCGGCATTATTCTCATAGCTAGCCCCTTCAGGGCCATTCATAAGTACAAAAAAGGTACCACGGTCTTCTTTAGGGGTAAGTTCAGACGGTATTTGTAAAAATAATGAATAACTAACAAACCCAGCTAAAACTAAGCTCAGCATTAAGCCCCATTTGCGGGTCATGTTTGACGCTAAAGCGTTACGGTATCCATTTTCTAATTTAGTAAAAAAGCGATCCATTGCTTGGCTAAATTTACTTTCTTTTTCAGAGGCCTTTAAAACCTTTGAACACAATGCCGGAGAGAGTGTTAATGCAGTAATACTGGAGAAGAACACGGCTGCACTCACCGCCATTGCAAATTCTGTAAATAGTGCGCCTATTCGTCCTTCCATAAACACCAATGGTACAAACACAGAGATCAGTACTAGGGTGGTGGCTATAATTGCAAAGCCTACCTCACGGGCGCCGCGATAAGCTGCCAATAAAGGCGGCTCACCAAGTTCTATGCGGCGGTGAATATTCTCTAGCATTACAATGGCATCATCTACCACTAAGCCTATTGCTAATACTAGTGCCAGTAGAGTTAATAAGTTAATTGAATAACCCATTGCTAATAAAAACATAAAACTACCGACTAAGGCGACCGGTACGGTGACCGCAGGAATAAGTGTGGCGCGAATATTACCTAAAAATATAAAGATAATAAGCACTACTAAGCCCATAGAAATTGCTAAAGTTTTATAAACCTCATTAATTGATTCTTTGATAAATACTGAAGAGTCGTAACTGTCTTCGATAGTGGTGCCTTCTGGTAGGTTACGCTTAATCTTTTCCAGTTCACTGCGGGCATTATCAACTACTGTAAGAGTATTTGCTTTGGCTTGTTTAACAATACCCATACCAATCATATTACGGCCATTTCCGCGAAATAAGCTTTCATCATCGGCGGCTTCTAATTTTACGTCAGCCACTTCGCCTAGACGTACTAAATAACCATCTTCGCCTCGCTTAATGACAAGGTTTTGAAAATCACGTTGGTTTTTATAGCTGCGTGCAGTGCGCACAGTAAAATCACGGTCTACCGATTCAATTTCACCCGCCGGAAGCTCTACATTTTCACTGCGTAGTGTTTGCTCTATATCACTAGAGGTAATGCCACGAGCTGCCATCGCTTGGCGGTTAAGCCATACTTTCATGGCATACTTTCGCTCTCCCCCAATACGCACATTTGATACACCATCAACAACGGCTAAACGGTCGACAATAAAACGCTGTGCATAATCAGAAAGTTGCAATGAATCCATGGTTTCACTGTTAAGTACAAACCACGCGATAGGGCTTTCGTCACTATTTGATTTTGATACTTCAGGAGGGCGTACTTGCTCTGGTAGGCTGTCTAATGCCCGTGCAACACGTTCTCGTACATCGTTAGAGGCATCGTCTATATCGCGGTTAATATTAAACTCAATGGTAATGTTTGAGCGGCCATTACGACTCGATGAGTTAATACTTTTAATACCCTCAATCCCCGAAATACGGTTCTCGATAACTTGGGTTATTTTTGTTTCAATAATTTCAGCAGATGCACCGGTATATTCAGTACTAATATTTACAATCGGTGTTTCAATATCTGGATACTCACGCAAAGGCAGCATACTAAAAGCAACTAAGCCAAAAGTGAGTAACAGTAAGTTAATAACAATCGCAAAAACGGGGCGTTTGACGCTAGTATCGGTAATTTTCACGTGTTACCCCTTAACGCTTACTTTGCTACCAGAGCGGATTTTGATTATTCCCTCGGTAACAATCTGCTGGCCGTTCTTTAACCCCTTGTCTATTGCAACCCAGCCATTGTTTCTACTTGCAACATGTACCTCTATGCGATTAGCTATGCCATCTTCAATTTGAAAAACATAATGTTTATCTTGCAGAGGAATAATTGCTTTTTCAGGCACCATTAGCGCTTGATTGCTGCTTAGCTCTAGTGCAGTTTTAAGTAGCATACCAGGGCGAAGTAAACCCGATTTATTAGCAAAACTGGCTGTTACTTCTACACTGCGAGTGATTGAATCAATACGTGAGCTTATATGGGTTACTTTACCGGTGAATGTTTGATCAGGGTAAGCATCGTTTTGAGTGCGAACAGTCATTCCGTTTTTCAGTTGAGCTAAATACTTTTCAGGCACTTTAAAATCAACTTTTATGATACTGATATCATCTAAGGTTGTAATTATCGTGCTGTTACTAATATAAGCGCCTACCGATATTTCGCGTTTACCCAGTAACCCAGAAAAAGGCGCGGTAATAGCCATTTCATTGAGTTTAGTTTTGGCACTTTCAAGTTGAGCTTCGCTGGCATCAACACGGGCTAGCTGTTCTTCAAGTAACGACTTGGCAGTCGCTTGTGAGCGAGAAAGTTCGGTAAGCCTAGCTAATTGGCGTTTTTCTTCTTGTAAATTAATGCTAAGTTCTTTTACTGCAAATTGTTCTTGTTGGTTTTGCAGTTGCACTAATTTTTGTCCTTTGCTGACCAAGTCGCCGTCTTCAAAGTAAATGCTGGTGACATAATCGTTTTGTGCGCTTTTAATGTAAATAGCCTGATTAGCACGGGCACTGCCAATGGCTTCAATCATAATGGCATTTTCTTGCGACTCGACAGTGTGCGCAGAGACTTGTGTTGTCATTGCCGAGTAATCAGCTTGCTCGCCCTGTGATGCGGGCAAATATAAATAAACGCTAAAAATTATTAGTACCGAAATAATAAATGGAAATAGGGCTTTGCCGGATTGTTTAGAGTGCATTGTTTTCATACCTGAAAATAGATTATAAGTATTGTACGAAATCAGGACAAAAAAAGGCGGTTATGTATCTCATTAATTTGTGCGTTAGGCGTAAAAATAACTGATACTTAGTCATTGCGCATATTTAACAGTAATAATAGGAGTTAATTGATGAACTTCAAAACATCATGCAAACGCTGTTTAACACTGAGAAAGTTAGTATTGTGGGCTATTATTATGTTTATATTTTATATGGCGTTTTTTCAGTATGGCTAATATAAAAAAACACACACTTAAATACCGAGCGCAAGGCGCTAAAAATGGGATTGAAATACTGGTCGTAGGTAGCATTGGTTTAATCTTCATCATGCTATTTAATTTATTGCGTCCAGGTGAAATCAGTATTATTGAATTTTTTTTAGTAAGTTTATGTATTGCAGCAATTTTAATTGGATTTTTTAAAACACAAGAACCTTTTTATAGTATTATTTTAACTGAGCAGCAATTAACATATCAGCATAAGTACGGGCAATGGGATTTACACCAAGAAAATCTCCACCATTGCGGTATTCCTAAAGTTGATAACGGTATTGATCATCTTGAGCTGAACGCGATTGGTATTAAGTTAAATGATATAGATACATTTTTAGCTGCTTTAGCACCAAGAATTGCGGGTAAATTACTAATAGAACAGCGGCACTTATTTATGCAAGTTGTTCAAAAAAATTGCAAAAATGGGCATTGCCCATCAGAATGGTTAGTTGAAGATAATAAATTTAGGTCAAAAAAAGGAATTGACTATAATGGGCTTATAGCGATGTTTGCTAATAGGGCTAAGCATCTTCAGCTTTTAACAGGGTATGACTTACTGTTACCTGCCAGTGTAATAGAAAGTGATATTTGGGAATTTTGCGCAAATTTAAATAAATGGAAGCGTGATCCCTCTCAGTTTATCAAGTCGCAGTGTGAATAATAATATAAGCACTCACTGCGGGATTAGGAATAACTATGAGTCAAGACAGATCTTTTATTAAAAGTGGTCGAAACACCATAATTCACAAAGACAGAAAACTAGATTTAGTGATTGTTAATGGTGAGGAACATCCTCGAATTAAAGTAACAGCAAATGGCCTTGAACCATTTAAAGAAGAGCTGCCAAAAAACCGCCGTGATGCAAAAGAGCGCTACTTAGATATGGTTTATATTGCAAGTCCAGATGTATTTAGCGAGGAGAAACAGTTGTTGTTTATTCAATCCTTAGATGGCCGCGAATATAAAGTAGATTACAGTAAAGTTGGCACTAAGTTATTTGTTCGTATTCATCAAGATAGCTATTTATAATTTATAATGGCACTTTTTTTGCTTTACAGTCTTATTAGATAATTTTAAGACACAAAGGTGCTTAGTATGAAAGCAATTTCGTTAATACCACTTATGGCATGCTTGCTTTTGGCTGCATGTGGAGGGGGAGACGGTGCTGATAACAGTGATATTAAAACGTCAGTATTTGCAGGTAACGATCTCCAAGTTGTAGAAAAATCAGAGTTTACTATTTCTGCAAAAGGCTCTCCTGCAGATGGTATTTTTACTTGGCAGCGTGTAAGCGGTCCTATTATAGATGTGTTTCCGCTTGAAGGGGCTGAACAAACCATCACTGCACCGGATGTAAAATCTGATAGTGAATTGGTCTTAAGGGTAAGCTATCAAACGCCAGATGGTAGTTTAGTGAATGACGAGTTGAGTGTTTTCATTTCCTCTAATAATCAGCTTCCTCTTGCTGTTGTTACTCAAGTTGCTCCTGCAAACTTACCCTCAGTTTATAAAGATACTGTAACCCTTAGTGGTTTAACTTCCACAGACCCCGATGAAAATGGCGAAATTAGTAGTTACTTGTGGCAATTATTATCTGGGCCTGATTTAACAATTGATAGCTATACCAATCCAACGCTTAGTTTTCCTCATCCATTATTAGAAAATAACACCAACTTAAAATGGCAACTCACCGTAACGGATGATGAGGGCGGGGTATCTGCATCACAATTTGATATGACTCTCAATAAAACAGCCCAAGTGATTATTGCCGATGCGGGTGCAGACCAAACAGTAGAAGAGTTTGATAAGGTTATTTTAGATGCGACGGCAAGCGAAGCGGCAACTCAGACTTATCAATGTAAGTGGCAACAACTTACCGGAAATACCGAAGCTCTTCTTGAACCGCAGTCATGTACTGCTAGCTTTTTCGCCTCTGATATTGATTTAAATGCAACTCTTAGCTTTGAAGTACAAGTTATGGATTTAAAAGGGCGTACCGACACAGATACTGTATTTATTGATGTAACACCTAAAGCGCTTGGGTTAATAAACGATACTGGGCTGGGTGAGTGTTATAACAATACTCAACGTATTAATTGTAATAATGATGAGTTTCCAGCTCAAGATGCTGATCTTGGGCGTGATAGTTTTGCCAATCGTTTAGGTAAAGTGGGTAAAGGGAATTTGGCTTTTGATTACACCAAACTTAATGAGTTTGCCGATGAGCTTCTTGATGATGCGTCGAACTTTAGCTGTATTCGCGATAATACTACCGGCCTTGTTTGGGAAGTGAAAAGTCCTTATTCCGGTGTGTTACCAAATACCTCACTGCGTGATGGACAAAACCGCTATATTTGGCAAGGGACTGTCAATAGTGGCGATGTAACGGGTAGTGCTAATACTACGTGCCCAAATAATACTGATTGTGGATTGCAAACCTATATAGATGAAGTTAACGCGCTTGATTTTTGTGGTGGCAGTAATTGGCGTTTACCCACTTATTCTGAGCTGTTAGGTTTAATCGACTACGGTAAACAAGGGCAAAATGTATTGATAGATACTGCATTTTTCCCTAATACACCATCGACTAATAGTGTCGGGCATTTACGCTACTGGACTTCACAGACCGCGGTTGATGGTGCCAGTTTATCTCAGGCTTACACTATCGATATGATGGATGGCAACGATTTAGCCTATCCAAAAGATAATACCGCTTACGTGCGCTTAGTTAGAAATCGTTAAGGTGATTATTATGAAATTAATTAAAGTCTCTATGTTATTAGCCTTGGGATTGAGCCAGTCACTTGCAGCGCAGCAGTGTTATGAAGAAGTTGCGACTAGCGATGATACCGACCGATTTGTGATTAATATTGATGGCACTGTGTCAGATACTAAAACAGGGCTGATGTGGCAACGCTGTAATTATGGCCAAGTTTATAATAGCGAAACAACTAGCTGCGATGGTGATACTCAGCCACTAAATTGGCAAGCTTCACTTAAAGGCGCAGTTAATGACAGCACAGCAGATTATAACGACTGGCAAGTACCAAGTATTAAAGAGTTAGCCAGTATAGTAGATCACCGTTGTACCGATCCAAGTATTAATGCGGATATTTTTTTAGCAACGCAGTCGCAAAATTATTGGTCTAACACCTCAGGTATTAGCAATATAAATTCGGCATGGGTTTATCAATTTTCCAGTGGTTTAAATAGCTTACATGCTAAAACAAGTAACGTATATTTACGCCTAGTACGCTATGAGAAGTAGTTAATTAATGTATTAGCGAATCTAAAAATGCGCTTTTATTTAGTTTAGCCTTTTTATTTACACTATTTTAATAATAAAGCCTGGTTGTAGTTGTCACCCAGGCTATTTTTTTGCCATTATAGGCCGTGAATTAACGACCAAGGACTATAAAGGTGTATTTAAGCTATTTTGGTTTACAAGAAAAGCCATTCTCAATTTCGCCTAACCCCCATTACTTATTTTTAAGTGAACGCCACAAAGAAGCATTAGCACACCTTACTTATGGGTTAGGTGAAGACGGTGGTTTTGTGCTGTTAACAGGTGAAGTGGGTACGGGTAAAACCACCATAACGCGTAGTATGTTAGAGCGACTGCCTGAAAATACCCAAGTAGCAATGATCCATAATCCTGCGTTATCAGAACTTGAACTGTTAGCCAGTATTTGCGATGAATTACAAATAACTTACGACGCCAAAAATGCAACCCTGAAAAGTTTAACGGATGTGATTAAAAAGCACCTTGAGTTTAATAATAAAGCGGGGGGGCATACTATTTTGATTATTGATGAAGCACAATTGCTTGCCCCTGATGTGCTAGAACAACTTCGCTTATTAACCAATATTGAAACGGATCATAAAAAGTTATTACAAATAGTATTAGTAGGGCAGCCTGAGTTACAGGTACTTCTAAAGCGAAATGAGTTAAGGCAGCTGGCACAGCGTATTACTGCCAGATATCACTTGTTAGCACTAACACCAGGGCAAACCATTGCTTATATTCAACATCGGCTGCATATTGCAGGTTGTGACAAGAAAATATTTTCAATGGAAGCAATGCAAATGGTGCATCAGCTCACAGGCGGTGTGCCACGATTAATGAATCTGGTGTGTGAACGCGCATTAGTAGGGGCATTTTCGAAACAACAAGAAATTGTTGGCAGTGATATTGTTAAACAAGCGGCGAGTGAATCTTTACCTATCGACTTTATTGTTACAAATAATAAGGTGAGTAAAACAGGTTCGATTTGGCCTTATAGCGCTGCTGCGTTAATGCTTTTTGGTGCAGGAATTGGCCTGTCTTTTATTTTTTAGTTAGGTGATTCATGTCTTATTTATTAGATGCGTTAAAGCAGTCAAAGCACGATACCATGAGCGCTGAGCAATATGACTTGCAAGCGCAACAATTAAAACAACAACGCCAGTTGATGACCTATCGTCGAATTAGTTTTTTACTCGCAGGAAGTTTATTGGCAACGGGTATATTGGCCAGTGGCTTCTTTGTCGGCAAGTGGGCGCAACAAGAAAATGTAACCGTTAAAAATGAGCCTGTTCAAAATGACCTTAGTCAAAAAGAGTCAGGGGTTGTAGAAAAACCAACAACAAATGCAGAGGAAGTACAAAGAACGGTTGCTCAAACAGTAACAACTCCTCAAGCGCCCATTGTAACAGCTGCGCCTAACAATTCTGTGCCGCTGGCAGGGCAGTTGGTTTATGTACAAACCCCAACGGGTGTACAGCAAATGTTGCTGACGCCACAAGGACAATATTTACCTATGAGCGTTAATCAAGCGTCTCAAGGGCAAACGCAAAATTTCTCGACGCAGAATAACGCTTCATCTAGTTTTCAATCACCGAGCAGTCAACCGCAAAGTGTCCCAACTCAATCAGCGAAAAGAACACTTACTGCAGATGAGTTGAGTAAATATAAGGTGTTAGGTAAACCACTTAATCAAAATGTGCCTGCGCAGCCAGAGTCAAATGATGAACTTGATACGGTTCCCGATACGCTGAAAAATGCGTTTGCGCAAGCCGTTAATAGTACAGAAACAACAGCCGACTATGAAGTAACTCAAGGCTCTCGCCTTTCATCACGAGTACAGCCTGTTGAGCTACTTCCTGATGGCTTACAAAGTATGTTACCAAGTATTAAGTATCAGGCGCACATTTATTCTTCAGCTGCGGATAAACGCTGGATAAAGCTCAATGGCAGAGAGCTATATGAAGGGGAGTCTATTGGTGCGTTGAAGCTGTTAGAAATAGCGCCAGATCAGAGCGTACTTGATTTCGATGGTTATGAATTTAGCTTAAAAGCCTTGCAAGATTGGCCACAATAGTGGCCAATTAACTAAAGATAGAGTGCTTATAAAAGCCTTCTAAATCTATATTATATTCATTGGGTTTTATTGCTGATTCAAGCGTGTCCTTCGTTCTTTTATTTGCTAAATCAACGTCTTGAACTTCAGTGTAACGCCCATGTTTTGCATTGAAAAACGTTTTTACTACTGGCTTTAATGGTGTTGCTGGATTGCTTTGAGTAACGAGTCCCACCTTTTGGCTTGAGAGTTTTACCAGTGTGCCCACAGGGTGAATACCAATGCACTGAATAAACTTATTAAGTAGCACCCCATCAAAGCTATCTGGGCAGCCTTGCTTTAAAATTTTAAATGCTCTAATTGGCTCCATGCCTGCTTTATAAACCCGTTCAGCGGTTAATGCATCATAAACATCAACAATAGACGCCATACGAACGTACTGGCTTATTTCATTGCCTTGTTTGCCAAAGGGATAGCCTTTACCATCTAAACGCTCGTGATGCATACCTGCAATATCTACGGCAATCCCCGTTAATCCTGCGTCTTCTAGTATCTCTTTGCTAAAGAGCGCATGATTCTGCATCACTTTGAATTCTTCGTCCGTATAACGACCTGGTTTGTTGAGAATAGCATCAGGGATTTTTATTTTTCCCATATCATGTAAAAGAGCGCCAGTGGCAAGTTCTTCAATAATTGCTTTTTCAATACCGAGATGTTTGGCAAAAATACTCATCAAAATAGACACATTTATCGAGTGCTCTAACAAATAGGCATCTTTTTGGCGCATTTGTGTAATGCACGCTAGAGCATCTTGATTTCTAAATACGGAGTCAATAAACCCACTAGCCAGTTCTTTAAAAGGCGCAACATCAACAGTACGCCCAGACTCTATATCGCCAAAAGCTTTGGTTTGCAGGTTTTTTGCTTCATCGTAAAGCTTTTTAGCTTTACTCATTTCTTGCTCAGCACTGTGGGTAATTAACCAAGGATCGCGCTTTTTGATTTCGTGCTGAGTAGGTAAGGTTGCTTGTGTTTCAGGTGCTTCAGATTCGAGCATTTTATCAGGGTCGATTTCAACCTCTAAAATTCCTGATTTTATTAATTTATCAATTCCACTTTGAGTTTTAACCCAGCCTTGGTTTTTTATTCTAATGCTACCAGTTTGTTTAACAACTTTTTGTACAAACATACCAGGCTTTAGCTGTGAAGTAGGAATGATTTTCAAAGTGAACTCTAATTAACAGTTATTATTTTTTAAATTAACAAATAAATGCGTAGATAGGAATAAAAAAGGCATCAAATAGATGCCTTTATTTAGATTAATGCATTAATTGCTATTCATCATCTTCAACAAGGGTCATCAACGAGGTGTTACCGCCTGATGCCGTCGTGTCTATACTGATTGTTTTTTCAGTAATTAAGCGCTTAATTAGCGTGTCGTAATACTCAGAGCTGATCACTGGTAGTATTGCGCCTTTACGTTGTGCAAGCTGTTGGCTGAAGTAGCCTAAGCGAGAAGAACGTGCAGCAACTACCGCACCGGCTAGGTGAGGATGCGCCAATATCGCTTGTAATTGATTTGGTTTAGCTACTTGGAAAACACCTTCAGCAACGCCAGTCGCAATAAACTTATCTCTAAAAGCAACCGCTTCATCATAAAATATTTCAGATGCTACCGTTATTACCGTGTTACCAGCAGCAAGCGCGGTAATAATCGATAGTGCCCAAAAGTTAAATGAGGTGCTCTTATCTGCGTAACATACTACACAGCCGCGTGCTTCAAGGTGAAGAGTGTTTGACTCACCCGTTGGCCCCGGTAAGGTTGTATATTTGCGCATGTGCTTTTCTAAGCGGTTTAACTGAGCACGTGCATCGGCAAGCGTTAACGCTAAATCGTCTGCAAGATCATCAATAATTTCAACGGTTGCTACTTTCGCTAATAACTGACGCACCGCAGAAACACGATCATTCAGTGGTGTTGCACGCCAAATTTTTTCATCGCGCATAGAGTTAACCATTAGCTTTTCTACTTGCTCATTTGCGCCACTGTAGTGGTGTAAATCAAGCTCGTCTGGCGTTAGGTTAGTCATTTGTACGTTATCTGGTGATGCTTTTTCTTTAATTAAGCGTTGTAGGTAGTTTGGTCCACCGGCTTTAGGGCCAGTACCCGATAGTCCACGGCCACCAAATGGTTGCACGCCAACAATCGCACCAATCATATTACGGTTTACGTAAACATTACCTGCGCGCGACATTTTAGCTAGGTGTTCACAGCGCTCTTCAATACGAGAATGAATACCCATTGTTAAGCCGTAACCGGTGTTGTTAATTTGGTCGACAACACTATCAAGCTCACTCGCTTTAAAGCGGATCACATGTACACATGGGCCAAATACTTCACGCTTTAATACCGATAAGTCTTTGATTTCGTATAAACGTGGTGCAAAGAAAAATGCGCCATTTTCGCTGTTATCAGGAATTTTACACTCGTAGTGAAGTGTTGCATTACCTTTTAGGTATTCAACATGAGCATTAAGTGTTTTCAGCGCTTTTTCATCAATTACAGGGCCTACGTCTGTAGAGAGTAATGATGGGTCGCCAATATGTAACTCAGCAAGTGCGCCTTTGATCATATCGATAATGCCATCAGCAACATCTTCTTGAATAAAGAGCACGCGTAATGCCGAACAACGTTGACCGGCACTTTGGAAACCAGAACTGATAACATCATCAACAACTTGCTCAGGAAGCGCAGTTGAGTCAACAATCATACAGTTTTGACCGCCAGTTTCTGCAATTAAAGGTACTTGAATATCGTTACGTGCAGCTAATGTTTGCGAAATAAGCGTGCCCGTTTCAGTTGAACCTGTAAACATAACAGCTTGAATGCGCTCATCTGGCACAATGGTTTTACCTACTTCGCTACCGCGAGCAATCACAGGCTGTACAACGTGCTCAGGTAAACCAACAGAAAGCATTAATTCAATAGCGCGTAGGGCAATTAAGCTCGTCTGTTCTGCAGGTTTTGCAATTACAGTGTTACCCGTAACGATAGCAGCTGCAACTTGACCTAAGAAAATAGCGAGTGGGAAGTTCCATGGGCTAATACATAAAATCACACCACGAGCTTCAAAGCGCTCATCTTGAGCAAGCTCTTCAGCACGGGCAGCGTAGTAACGACAAAAATCAACCGCTTCGCGTACTTCATCAATACCATCTTGTGCCACTTTACCTGCTTCTTTGATACAGATAGCAACAAGTTCATCATGATGACGCTCTAAAATATCAGCAACGCGACGCAATAAATTAGCGCGCTCTTTTACTGGCGTTTGTGACCATGATTCAAAAGCGGTTTCAGCGTTGGCTAGCAACACTTTCATTTCATCGCTATTTTGTAATTTCACATGGCCAATAATTTCTTTATGGTTTGCTGGGTTTTTAACTGCCAGCGCGCCCTCTGGTACTTGGCTTTCTTCAATTAAGTGCTCTTCAAACCAAGTGTCTAAATTTTCTTTAAACGGGGTTATCACGTTAATATCAGTTAAATCCATACCCTTTGAGTTGGCACGTTCTTCACCGTATAAATCAATTGGCATTTTTATTTGCGTGTTGTACTTATTACGTAATCCTTGCAGTGTTTCAACAGGATCTGGTAATAATGCTTCAACCGGTTGGGTGGTATCTACAATGGCATTTACAAAAGATGAGTTAGCACCATTTTCTAGTAAACGACGAACAAGGTAAGCAAGTAGGTCTTCGTGCTGGCCTACTGGTGCGTATACACGACACTGGATTTTTTCTTCATTAACGATTTGGTCAAATAAAGATTCACCCATACCGTGCAGACGTTGGAATTCAAAACCTTGGTTATCACCTTTCGCTACTTCTAAAATAGTCGCTGCAGTATAGGCGTTGTGTGTTGCAAATTGCGGGTAAAGCACATCTCGTGCTTCAAGCATTTTAATCGCACATGCTTTGTATGACACATCTGTGGTTGCTTTACGGGTAAATACCGGGAAGAAGTCTAAACCATCTTGTTGCGTGGTTTTGATTTCGGTATCCCAGTATGCGCCTTTTACTAAACGCACCATCATTTTACGACCCACACGGGTTGCTAGGTCTGTTAGCCATTCAATAACAAAAATAGCGCGTTTTTGATACGCCTGAACCGCTAAACCAAAACCTTGCCAATCGCCAAGGTCGTCATCGCTAAATACCGCTTCAATAACATCGAGAGAAATATCCAAACGGTCTGCTTCTTCAGCATCAACAGTAAAACCGATGTCGTATTTTTTAGCGGCAAGAGCAAGTTCTTTTAGTTTTGGAACGATTTCTTCCATCACGCGTTCTTTATGAGTAAATTCATAACGCGGATGAATAGCCGATAACTTTACAGAAATGCCCGGGCTTTTAATCGGGCCACGACCATTCGCCGCTTTACCGATAGCATGAATTGCATTCATGTAGCTGTCGAAATAACGCTTAGCGTCTTTCATTGTGCGAGCGCCTTCACCTAGCATATCGTATGAATATACATAGCCTTTTTGCTCTTTTTCAGCCGCGCGCTCAATTGCTTCGTTAATGGTACGACCCATTACGAATTGCTTACCCATTATCTTCATCGCAAAGTTCACAGACTTACGAATAACTGGCTCGCCTAAACGACCAATTGTTTTTTTAAGTATGCCAAACTGCTGCTCTTTCGTTTTGTCGTTATAGTTAACCATTTTACCGGTTACTAGTAATCCCCAAGACGAGGCATTAACGAATAAAGAATCACTACTACCTAAGTGAGAGCTCCAATCGCCATTTGCTAATTTATCACGTATTAATGTTTCTTGAGTTGCTTTATCAGGAACGCGAAGCAATGCTTCGGCTAAACACATTAATACCACACCTTCTTCACTCGATAGTGAAAATTCATTTAATAGCGCATCAACACCGCTTTGACCATCTTGGTCTTTACGAATGTTTAAAACTATTTGGCGAGCTCTTTCCCATGCACGGCTTCGTGCTTTAACACCGACTTCTGCAAGTGGTAAAATGTGATCAATAACCGCATTTTCATCAATACGGTAAAAGTCACGGATCTTCTGTCTGATCGGACAAGTCGTTGTTAAATCGCCATTGAATAACATAAGCAACCCTCAGGAGTGTTAAGACTTAGGATAATTGTTAATTACCGCTAAATGTTGTTGGTGTAAAGCGTGCATTCTAATTAAAATCCAGCAGAATATGCTGGTTAATTTCGCCGTTTTACGATAATTTACAGGGCATATTATTAACTTATCCATATAAAATACTGATATGACTAATCCGAATAGATTACGCCTGCTTGATCGTATCGATATATCAATTTTAGACGTTTTGCAGCGCAATGGTAGAATTTCAAATGTTAACCTCGCAAAGCAGGTGAATTTAAGCCCCAGTCCCTGTTTAGATAGGGTTAAACGTTTAGAGCAAGAGGGCTATATTGAAGGGTATTTCGCTAAATTAAGTGAGGAAAAACTTAATCAAAGCTTATTGGCCCATGTGCAGGTATCATTAGTTACCTCAAATACAGCCGTATTTAAAGTATTTCGTGAACACATTCTTAAAATTAAGCAGGTTGTTGAGTGTGATATGGTAGCGGGTGGTTATGACTATTTATTAAAAATTCGCATTTCCAACATGGACGAATACAGAGAAGTATTAGGTGATTTGGTTGATATTCCGGGAGTGGGCACACACCACACTTACATGGTAATAGAAAAAATCAAACAAGACCCTGGGCTTCGTTTAGATATATAACGCAGGTATTTTTTTAAAGATAAAATATAGCAGGCATAAAAAAAGCATCATATGATGCTTTTTTTATGCCTGCTATATTAAGTTAAGCTTATGCCCAACCTTCATAGCGTTTTCTTCGTGATAACACGATAGTTAAGATAATCCCTAAGAACAAACCTAAAAATGCAATGGCTCCACCGTAAGTAAGTAGCTGGCGTTTTTCTTTAGCGCTGGTTGCTTGTTTTAGTTGTTGTTCTTGAGAAAGCTCACCTTGTAACTGACTAATTTGTGCTAATAGTTGCGCGTTTTGTTCGGTTAACTGTGTGTTTTGCTCTTGCAGCTCAGGTAACTCAACTTGCGCTTGGCGAAGTCTATTTTGCATAGTGCTTATTTCATTATTGAGGGCTTGGTATTGTTGTTTTAAACCCGCTGATTCACTAATGAATTTAGCTTCTACCCAGCCTTCACGATCTTTATCATCTTTAACTTTTATAAAGCCATTTTGTTCATCAGATAATAAAGTGAGTTGTGTACCTGCATCTATTGAACCAAGTAAGCGATAGTCTTTACTGGCACCTGAGCGCATGAAAGTATACAAATTATCGATTATATAAGCTGTTTTAGCATTAGTCGGCGACGTTGATTGAGCTTCCTCTGCTTGGCTCATAAACGGGGCGGCTGTTAAAAGCAGCCATAGTAAACAGTGTTTTAGCATTTATCTACCTTGTTAATCTAGCAGTGTCCGTTGTGAACGTGATTTTTATTTCGCATAAGTATATAGATAGTATGGATTTAATAGTTTAATAGCAAGACAGATATTGTAACCAGAGCATTTTGCTTGCGTGTTTATGACTAAAAAATTTGCAATATAGGGCTGCTTTGTTTATTTTGAGCACTTATTAATTTTAAGGGTAATCCGCAAGCCTAATGGATACTGAGATAGAACTGAAATTTTTGGTATCAGATGACGTCATTCCACTGATCCCCTCACTAATTACTCAATTTGCAAAAACAGTCACAAACAAACCTTCTAAAAGTTTGCAAAATGCTTATTATGATACACCAAGCAGAGAGTTAAGAGCACTCGATATTGGCTTTAGAACGCGTTGTACAGACGAGCGCTGTGAGCAAACAATTAAGCTAGCTGGAGAAGTGGTCGGGGGCTTACATCAGCGCCCAGAATACAATCTTCCAATAGAAACAAACCGACCAAATCTAATGGCGTTTGATTCATCAATTTGGCCTCACGGTATGCAAATTGATGCCATATCACAAAATCTATACCCTATTTTTAGTACTAATTTTATTCGCCGTACGTGGTTAATAGAAACCCCAAATGGTGCCAAAATTGAAGTGGTATTAGATAAAGGTGAAATTGCTGCGTCAGGTAAGGTAGAAATCATCAGCGAGCTTGAAATCGAGCTGGTTGAAGGTAGTCGTGAGGAGCTATTTGCTTTTGCAGATATATTAGTGAGCCAAAACAGCATTCGTTTAGGGCTCTATTCAAAAGCAGCAAGAGGCTATCGCCTTGCGGATGAAACACCGCTACAACCAAGTAAATCAATCGGCTTTGTTAAACTTAATAAGCAAGTCACTCAAGAGCAAGCTCTTATTGAAGCTATGGGGTTTGGAATTCGCTTTGTGCAAAAACACGAGCAATGCTACTTCGATAAGCCGAGCTTAAAAACATTAAAGCGGGTAACCGATGGCATTAGTTTAATTAGACACAACTTTTGGTTGTTTGACGATATTGTTAGTAAAGAAAGTACCGATCACCTCAGAACAGAGCTAAAGTGGTTATTAAGTGAATTAGCATGGGTTGAAAATGCGATTCAGTTAAAAACTTATACCTCTAAGCGCCATGCTTTTTATAAAAAAATAAATAGTGCTCCTGCGTTAACGCAAGTTATAAACGATTTAAAAGAGTTACAGCCGAGCATTGACGATATTTTTTCGCTTTTTCATAGTGCCCGCTACAACCGTTTATTGCTGAGCTTAACAACGTGGCTGATAAATAAGCAGTGGCGTAAAGATTGGAGCCAAGCAGAGCTTCAAAATGCAGAGCAACCTATTGTAGATATTGCTCATCGCTTATTTGATAAAGATTGGAAAAACTTACATCGCTTATTGCCTAAAGAGCAAAGCTTAGCAGGCAATGATTACTTAAACTTCCGCACTCAATTAGAAAATAGTTTACTCAGTGGTAACTGTTTAGGGGCACTGTTTAATAAAGATGAGCGATTAGAATTTAGGCTCCCTTGGCTGGATATTTCTCATGGGATGTATGAGTTAAGCACGCTTGATTATTTAAAACAGCTGTGTGGCGGGCAAGAAGATGCTCAACTGGCAAAAATACAACTATGGTTAGAACAAAAATCTGACTTTTTAGTTAGTGCCATGGAGCAAAGTCGACATGCTTCATTTGATACAGAACCCTATTGGCTTTAATGACTAAGCACTTTTGTGGCCGGACCTTGCTGCAAAAGTGCATGATTCTTTCACTTTTGTGTTTTGCTACCAATGTGTGTTCACAGCCATCTTGGCAACTTTACGAAAGTAAACAAGGGGTAAGTGTTTATTTTCAGCGTTTAACTGACGATACCTTGAAAATGAAAGCTGAAACGGTGGTTAGCAATGTCACCGCAGAGGATTTAGTTGCTTTACTTAGTGATACCGATACAGCCCCTAGCTGGATAGAAAACATTACTAAGGTCACGTTACTCAAAATTTTAAGCCCTTCAGAAAACTTAGTTTACAGTTATATTGATAGCCCGTGGCCTGTTAGCAATAGAGATGTGATTACTTATTCGTGCTATACAAGGGTGAGTTCGTTGCAAACGCAGCTTAGTATTCACGCGCGCCCAGATTTTTTACCTAAAACTAAAGGGGTAATAAGAATAAGCACCTTAGATGCAATGTGGCTGTTAACTCAGCAGGCGAAAAATTTGCACATTAGTTATCAGGTATATGCGTTACCAGGCGGTAAGATACCCACGTGGTTAAATAATCGGATCGCCCTAAAAAGTACCCTTAAGACGCTAATAAATCTTGCTGAAATACTCACTACTAAGCAGTACATAGCAAAGCCAACCGTTATTCGCACCGGTAATTGCACACATACCGAACCGCCGCAGTTATAAGTAAAAAAGTGACCTAAGTGATCACTTTTTTAAGTGGATATAAGCTAATCAGTATTTAGCGGATTCACCGTCTTTGGGTAAAGACTGCATTATAAACTCGCGTAAATCGTTATTAGAACTTTCTAAATCTGCATGACGTAGATACATCATGTGGCCACTGCGGTAGCCTTTAAAGCTTAATCTATCTTGCATTTTACCACTTGGATCTAATTGCCACATGGTGTACTTGGCATCAAAGTAATTGGTTGCACCGTCAAAATAGCCCGCCTGAACCATTACACTTAAATAAGGGTTTTGAGCCATGGCTAAGCGTAAATTTTCACCGGTATTATTTCCGCTTCTGTCCCATGGGTGAACGTTACCAAATAAGTTATATTTGATATCGGTTTTGTAATTAAGCTCTTCACGAAGATAGTAGTTAATTGCAGGGGTAAAAGAGTGCAGCCATGATGTAAGCTCTGCCCAGTAATCTGGAGACTCACCGGCATCGCGTTTATCTATGCCTAAATAGCGCGAATCCAGTCGACCAACCATTTGTCCGCGTTCACGCAACAACTCTTTCCAAAAAAACTGTGTTGGAATATCTAAATTGTTTTGACTAACAAATGTTTCAGATAAACCCGCATATTCAGCCATTTTTTTAATAATACGACGTTTTTCGTCAGGCGCAATAAAGCCGCCTTTTGCAAGCGCAGGGATGAGCTCATTAACAGTAAACTGTTCAACTTCTGGTAATAGCTCGTCTAAATCTTTTGCTTGTAAATCGGCGTTTAATGCTTTGTGGTACCATGCAGTAGCTGCAAAGTAAGGTAGGCGGTTAGCTGATTTTACTGGTCCGTCGCGTTTAATACCGATATCGGTAGGAGAAACGAGTACAACACCGTTAATGTACATCCACTGACTATTTTGCAGCTCATGTGCTAAACCCGATACACGAGTAGTACCATAGCTTTCACCAATTAAAAACTTTGGAGAGCGCCAACGTTCATTTCGAGATACAAAAGTATTAAGCCATTCTGCGAGGTACTTTATATCGGCATTAACGCCAAAAAATAGCTCTTTTTGTTTATCTTTGGGTAAAAGGTTACCGTCTTTATCTTCTACAACACGTGAATAACCTGTATTTACAGGATTTACATAAACGATATCCGCTACATCTAAAACCGAATAAGGGTTATCTTTTACACCATAAGGTTGAATTGGGTAGCCTTCGTCGTCAATTTTTAAAACACGAGGGCCGGTGTAAGCTAAATGCATCCAAACCGATGCTGAGCCTGGGCCACCATTAAATGAAATAAGTAATGGACGCTTTGTTCTGTCATCTACTTTATCGCGGGTGTAGTAAGTGTATTGAAGGGTTGCTATGGCATCTCCCTTGTTATCCCATACCGGTTGTGTGCCTGTTGCTACCGTATAAGAAAATCGTTCGTTATTTATTTTTGCTTTGTGCTGAGTAACTACTTTACTGTCGATATCAATACGGCGTTGATTATCGGCAAACGTTGCACTTGTAAATGTAAGTGCAATTGCGGCAATGGGTAAAAATAGACTTCGACTAAATTTCATAACTAACCCTTTTTATTTTATGTACTGCAGTTATAGCGATATTTGAGTAAAAAACAAAAGTATTGAGACTAGCTGCCGATAATAATCGTTGAGTTTATGTAATTAAGATTAATCTCAACATAGCAAACAGGCGAAATATACTTGATGTGTATGCCATACTGTAAGTTTAAGGCGATTAAAAAATTTAATTATTAATTAAGTTTTTTAAGTTATTGGTCGCTTTAATTGTTTTTAAATGGATGCTTGAGAGTGATTTATTTTTAGGTTTATTACCATAAAGGGTGAACGTAAATGAAAGGGAGTTTATGCAACGGGTTTTAATTGTTGAAGATAATATAAGGGTAAAACAGGTACTCAAACATATTGCTGCTCATTACCTTGATGTGCGGGTTGATTTCGCTCAGTCACTTACTCAATGTAAAAAGTTACTAAATCAAACTAGTTATTCGCTCGCGTTAGTTGATTTATCTGTTGGTGGTCAAATCGATACTGATATAACTCGCTTTACACTGTCGCAAGGTATCCCTACGTTGGTGATGACAACGCAAACAGATGAACATACACGTTTAAAAATGCTGGAATTAGGTATTATCGATTACGTCATTAAAGATAATCGCGACTCTTATCTTTACGCCATAAAATTTGTAGCACAGTTATTGCGTAACCAGGGGCGCAAAGCGCTGGTTGTAGATAATTCCTTATTGAGCAGTAGCTTGGTTAAGCAAATGCTCGAAAAACAATTGTTTGACGTCATTACTGTTGATAATAGTGCGCAAGCTCTTCATATACTTGAGCATGATCAGGCAATCAACTTAGTGATCACTGACCATAACTTATCAGGTATGAATGGTTTTGAATTAATTAGAGCAATTCGAAATATTAAAAGCCGTGAGCAATTGGCCATTATTGGTTTAGCTGATGTATATAGTTATGGCGTTGCTGCACGATTTATTAAATCAGGTGCGAATGACTTTTTAACTAAACCCTTCACCCATGAAGAGTTTCACTTTCGAGTGGTGCAAACTATGGAGTCAATATGGCTAAGTGATGCTCAAAAAACGGCTTTGTCTTTCGATGCGACAGAGTAACTTTAATCTTAAATACATTATCAATGTGTATTTGGGAGTGTAACGGTTAGTTAAAGACGATTATTTGCGTATTTATCGACTCGCACCAATTCTGTATTTTGCTTAAAAAAAGCGCACCTAAATGGTGCGCTTTTTTGTTTTTTATATTATTTAATTTAATAACCCTCTGTTTTTATTTGTAATTTAAAGGTGGCACAAAGGTTGGATTGTATAGAGCAAATACAATAACAAGCTAGTGTCCTAAGGGGGCCTTTGTGAAAATGATCAGTGCAATAATAAAGCCATTCAAACTAGATGATGTGCGTGAAGCACTCGCTGATTTAGGCATCGAAGGAATGACCGTGGTTGACGTTAAGGGGTTTGGACGTCAAAGAGGTCATACAGAGTTATACCGTGGTGCAGAGTACCAAGTTGACTTTATACCTAAAATTAAACTTGAAATTGCCACTCGAAGTGAAAATTGCCAACGCGTTGTAGAAACCATTACCAAAGTTGCTGGAACGGGCAAAATTGGTGACGGCAAAATTTTTGTTTACGACCTAGATCAAATCGTCCGTATTCGTACAGGCGAACTTGATGATGACGCAATTTAAGGGGGCAACATGGAAAATACAATTATAGAGCTGAAGTTTTCGCTCGATACGTTTTACTTTTTAATTTCTGGCATCTTAGTTATGTGGATGGCAGCTGGTTTTGCAATGTTAGAAGCTGGTTTAGTGCGCTCAAAAAATACTACAGAAATCCTAACTAAAAATATCGCACTTTATTCTATCGCTTGTACTATGTTTTTGTTGGTCGGTTACAACATTATGTATGTAGACAACGTTGAAGGCGGAATAATTCCTTCATTTGGTGGCCTAATAGGTAGTCAGGCGGCAGACGCCGATCATTCACTAGAGTCTGATTTTTTCTTCCAAGTAGTATTTGTTGCAACGGCTATGTCTATTGTATCTGGCGCCGTAGCGGAGCGTATGAAGTTATGGGCTTTCTTAGTGTTTACAGTAGTACTTACAGGATTAATTTACCCAATTGAAGGTTACTGGACATGGGGTGGCGGCTTCCTATCTGAATTAGGCTTTGTTGATTTTGCAGGTTCTGCCATTGTCCATGCAACCGGTGCAGCTGCAGCGCTTGCGGGTGTAATTCTACTGGGTGCACGTAAAGGTAAATATGGTAAAAATGGTGAAATTTACCCAATTCCAGGTTCAAACTTGCCACTTGCTACATTGGGTACATTTATTTTATGGATGGGTTGGTTTGGCTTTAACGGTGGATCACAGTTATTAATTTCAGATAAAGAAAATGCAACTGCAGTAGGTCAAATACTACTTAACACCAATGCTGCTGCAGCTATGGGTGCAATTTCAGCCTTGTTCTTATGTAAATTATTATGGGGTAAGGCAGATTTAACCATGGTACTTAATGGCGCACTTGCAGGCTTAGTGGTTATTACTGCAGATCCATTATCACCATCACCATTAATGGCGTGTTTATATGGCCTACTAGGTGGGTCTTTGGTTGTACTAAGCATTGTGGCACTTGATAAAGTGAAAATTGACGACCCTGTAGGTGCCATCTCTGTGCATGGTGTATGTGGCATATTAGGTGTGGTATTAGTGCCGGTTACTAATGCCGAGGCTAACCTTGTGGCACAGTTAATTGGTTTACTATGTATCATTGGCTTTGTGTTTATCGCATCATTCATTGTTTGGGCAGTCTTAAAACAAACTATGGGTATTCGTGTTACCGAAGAGGAAGAGCTAAACGGTATGGATCAACATGATTGTGGTATTGATGCTTACCCAGAATTTGTTTCAGTAAGAAGTAATTAAAAGTAAAAGTATTGTGTGTTCAATCAAAGCCCTACTCAGTTAGGGCTTTTTTGATTTCAGGAAGGGTTAATTTTTCAGGTGTTAGAGTAATGTGATAAGCTCCTCGCGTTAAATCAACCTTTGGAATGTATTACACTTAAATGGCTGAAAAAAAGAAAACACCGACCAGTAAACCCTCGACTAAGCGCGCTACTAAGTCATCTAAAACATCAGCGCGAAAAAGTGCTGCAAAAAAAACCGCAAGCTCGGCTAAACGGCCATTTTTAAAAACGTTGTTTTCTATTTTTTGGAAACTGAGTCTGGCGACTTTCATCGCTGTAGCACTTTACTTTATTTATCTTGATGCAAAAATCACCCGCCAATTTGAAGGCAATAAATGGCAACTTCCAGCCCAAGTGTATGCGCGTTCAATGACGTTTTTTCCTGGGCAGTTTTTATCTGAGCAAGAAGTTTTATGGGAGCTTAAACGTTTAAATTACACGGCAGTTAATCGCTTAAGCCGCACAGGGCAATATATTAAAACAGCTAATAGTATTAAGATTTTTCGTCGTGATTTTGAATTTTATGATGGTTTAGAAAATGCTCACGTAATTGAACTACGTTTCTCTGGAGAAAAGGTTGCCAGTATTAAAGATAAATTCGGTCGTCGCTTAAACACTGCCAGATTAGAGCCTGTACAAATAGCCCGTATAGGTAATGACTCAAAACAAGACCGCGAATTTGTGCCATTAGATAAATTTCCTGACATGCTTAAAAATGCTTTGTTAGTGGTCGAAGACCGCGATTTTTATGATCACCATGGGGTATCGGTATTTTCTATTTTACGGGCTTTATATACCAATATTCGCGCAGGAAGAACCGTGCAAGGGGGCAGCACACTGACGCAACAGCTAGCTAAAAATATTTATCTTACCCGTGAACGTTCATTAGTACGTAAAATCAATGAAGCTTTTATTGCGCTTATTCTTGATTATCGTTATTCAAAAGATCAGATTCTTGAAGCCTATTTAAACGAAGTCTACCTAGGTCAGTCTTATAACCAAGGAGTACATGGGATGGGGCTGGCTGCTGAGTTTTACTTTGCAAAACCCGTTGATGAACTTGAGTACGACCAAATTGCTCTGCTGGTGGCCATGGTTAAAGGCCCTTCTTATTATAACCCTAGACGTTATAAAGAACGTGCTATGGAGCGTCGTGACTTAGTGCTGCGTTTAATGGTCGATAACAAACTTATTTCCACTAAAGAGTATCGAGCCTCATTAAAGCGCGCAATTGATATTGCGCCAATAAAAGCCAGCTTACAAAAGTCTTACCCAGGTTACTTAGAGTTGGTTAATCGCGAGTTGAAACAGCTGCTACCTGATCAAGAAGTATTAGATGCAGGAGTGCGCGTATTTACCTACTTTGACTTGCAAAAACAAACCGCAATGGAAGAATCGATTAAGGCCAGTTTACCTTATTTGGAAAGGCGTCCAAATACCAAAGAATTAGAAGCGGCAATGATCTCCGTTAATGTTGAAAAAGCTGGTGTATCAGCGTTAGTGTCTGGACGTGATGTGCGCTATTCAGGGTTTAACCGGGTGCTTGATACCAAGCGCAATATTGGCTCATTAGTTAAACCGGCAGTGTATTTAAGTGCACTGCAGCTTCCTCATTATAATTTAGCGACATTGCTTGATGATTCACCCGTGCAAGTCACCAACGAAGAGGGAAAAGTATGGCAGCCAGAAAACTTTGATCATCAATACCGAGGCGCCGTGCCTCTTTATAAAGCATTCAGCCACAGCATTAATATTCCGGCAGTTAACTTAGGGCTTGATGTTGGGGTTGATAAAGTTGCTAATACACTCAGAGGACTAGGTGCTAAAGGCCATATTAATGAATACCCGTCGCTGCTATTAGGGGCTATTGAAATGTCGAGTTTTGAAGTGGCCCAGCTTTATACCACTATTGCTGCTGATGGCGAATACAGAGAGCTGACGTCTATCTCGGCATTAACTGACTCTGTTGGTAAAGTACTTTATAAGCATAAAGTGAGTAACGAACAACGCTTTGATAAAGATGCCATGTACATGACCAAATACGCTATGAAGCGAGTAACTAAAGATGGCACCGCTAAGCGCTTAAATTTACATTTTCCGTCGATTCAGTTAGCAGGTAAAACAGGTACCAGTAACGAATTACGCGATAGCTGGTTTGCCGGGTTTGATCAAAATACAGTGACTGTTGCTTGGCTAGGTCGTGACGATAATAAAAGCACTGGTTTGACTGGTAGTGTCGGCGCGCTTGAAACCTATATTCGTTATTTAAAACCGCTAAACCCCCAAGCCATTGCCGATACTCGTCCACCTTCAATTCGGTGGGCATTTGTAAACGAGCAAACGGGGAAGCAAGCACCACCAGGGTGTGGCAAAGTGATTCAATTACCACTTAGGGCCAGTGAGTTTAAACCAAGACCCCAGTGTATTCGCTAGGTAATAAAAATAAAAAAGCCCGAAAGGGCTTTTTTTTATGGATTTCTTTAATAAAGGACTAGTGAAATGTTTTTATTTATTTTTATAGTATAAATATTGTTCACCTGTTGTTAGTTTAAAGGAATGGGTATTTGTTTGTTTTTTGTTAACTTTGTTGTTTTTTTGTTTGCATTTTTGTTTCATAAGCATATTATAAATATGCCTTTAAGGCATATAATTATAATTTCAAACAGGGATAAATAATGAAATCAATATTTAGGAAAAGTATAACGGCAATTGCCGTATCAGCATCCTTAGGCCTAGCATTACCTGCTGTGGCATCTGATGTAATAGGAACTGTAAATAATATTAATGATAATAGTTCTTACACTGTAAAAGTTAAAAACCCTGCAACTGGTTTAGAGCGAACTCTAAGTATTTCTAGTGAAGGTACCTTTCGCTTTGCCTCTCTGCCTACAGGTAGTTACGAGATACAAATATTAAAAGGCGATGCTGTAGTTGCTGAAGACCGCGTTAGAGTCTCTTTAGGTGCCAATTCAAAAGCTAACTTTGACCTAAACAGTTTCGATTCTTCTGGCCCAGAGGTAATTCAAGTTGTTGGTGCTCGTATTTCATCAATAGATCTTTCAACAGCTGATTCGGGCCTAGTTATTACAGATGCTGAAATTGACAGAATGCCAATTAATCGTGATTTAACATCAGTTGCATTATTAGCACCTGGGGCTGTAAAAGGTGATAGCGCATTTGGAAATACAGCGTCATTTGGTGGTTCTTCTGTTGCTGAAAATGCATGTTATATTAACGGGTTAGAAGTTACTAATACTCGCCAAGGCTTAGGGTGTGGCGAAGTCCCGTTTGAATTCTATGACCAATTTCAAGTTAAAACCGGTGGTTATTCAGCCAAGTTTGGCCGAGCTACTGGTGGTACTATTAATACAACTACAAAAGGCGGTACTAACGAGTGGGAATTTTCTGCTGTAGTTCAGTACCAACCTGATTCTTTGCAAGAAGAGGGCAGCATTTCTCGTGGCAATAATGGAGCAGGTCAAATTTTCAGAGATGAAAGCTATGACTCTGATAACAAGACTGACGTTACACTTGCTGTTGGTGGCCCACTTATTGAAGACACACTTTTTTTCTATGGTTTAATAAACCCGCGTGATACTGAGTCGTCTTATACTTGGGGTGGAGATGAATTTTCACCGAACGATCAGTACCGAGAAGAATCTGCATCTGGCGGAGATAATTTATTCTGGGGTGGTAAACTCGATTGGGATATTAATGAAAACCATCGCTTAAGCTATTTTGCTTATTCAAATCGTCGTGATATTGAGCGTTCTGTTTATGATTACAACAACGGTGTTATAGGCGACCGCAAAGATGGTGCATTACTTAAGCGTGGTGGCGAAGCGCAAAGCTTGAGTTACACAGGTGTACTAACTGAAGATTTAGTTGTCACAGCAATGGCTGGTACAATTGAGACTGAGTATGAAACGCAATCAGAAAACTTAATTTGCCCAAGTATTACAGATTCTCGTGGTACTTCTAATCCAATCACTGGTTGTGGTGCTGGTGGTAGCTTTGGTGCAAATAATGATGAAAATACTCAGTACCGCCTTGATATTGAGTATGTTTGGCAAGACCATCAGATTAGCTTTGGTATCGATTATCAAGAGCGTGAATCTGAGCGTGTGAGTCGTCCTATCGGTGGCCACAGTTATGATTACCGTACACTAGCGGCTAACGGCAGTTTTCAAGCTGATAATGGCGCATTAACAAACAATACTGGTAATGTATTGCAATACGTTGAAGATCGAGTATTTGATGGTGGCGGTAGCTTTAAGTCAGAGCTTACGGCTTATTACATAGAAGATAATTGGCAAGTAACAGATGATTTTGCGGTAACTGTTGGCTTACGTATAGATGAGTTTGATAGTTGGGGCACAACAGATAAGCTACTTACAAGCTTCAAAACGGATGTTGCTCCTCGTTTAGGTTTCACGTGGGATCCAACGAGCACTGGCGACACTAAAGTATATGGTACTTATGGACGTTATTACTTACCTGTAGCAAATAACACTATTTTCCGTGCAGCTTCTGGGGTAAGTGATATTACTACTGCTTACACGTATACGGGTGTTGATGCAACGACAGGAGCACCTACAGGTTTGGCTCCTTTGGCAGATACTCTTGGCTCAGGCGGTTTAGCAAACTCACAACAAGTAAGTGGTGTTCCGGTTATCCCAGAAAAAGATATTTTCCAAGCGCAAGAAGCCGAACCATTTTCAAAAGATGAATATATTTTAGGTGTACAGCAAGCACTAAATGATGAGTATACTGTTGGTATTAAAGGTGTTTATCGTGAAGTTGCTACTGCATTAGATGATTACTGTGGTCGTTATGCTTACCCATATTGTGTGATGATTAATCCTGGTTCATCTTCTAGCTGGTATAGTGATGGTTACTATTGGAATGGTACTGATTGGGGTGATTCAAGCTTTGATAACGACGGTGTTCCAGATGAAGGTTCACTAACGACTTACTCTGCCGACACTATTGGTTTACCTAAGGCTAATAATGAATATACCGCCGTAGAGTTTAACTTAAATTATCAGGCTGATACGATTCGTTACCAGTTTGGTTATACATGGGCACGAAGTGTTGGTAACTTTGAAGGTGCTGTTAAATCCGATATTGGCCAAGCTGATGCGGGTATTACACAAGACTTCGACTTCCCAGCTGTAATGGATGGCTCTCAGGGTTATCAACCTAATGATCGTCGTCATACATTTAAATTTTTTGGTAGTTGGGAGCCAGTTGAAAACTTGACTGTAGGTTGGAATGCAACATTACAAAGTGGTCGTCCTAAAAGTTTATTCGGCCAAGGTTACCCGTCAAAAGATCCAAATCTAAATGGTGGTTGGGGTGATACTTTCTACATTTACACAAATGAGTGTCCTGATACCAATGGTAATGGTGAATGTGAGCAAGAAGAAAAAATCTATGAGAAGCATGACCGTGGTACAAATGGTCGTACACCATGGACATTTAACTTAGATTTATCTGCTGCATATGACTTTACTGTTTCAGATATTGATATGAGAGCATCAATCAATGTGTTCAACATATTAAATAGTCAGTCAGAGGCTTCTTTGAATGAGCATTACGAGCAAAATGAAGGCGAAGTTAATGCTTACCATGACGCTGCTTACTCTTGGCAGACTCCACGTTATGTTCGTATAGGGTTTGAAGCTCGATTCTAAACTTTATATAGCATCACAATAATATAAATAATAAAAAAGCCCGAAAGGGCTTTTTTTATGCGAAAGCTTTTTTGTCCTGAAATGCGTTTACACATTTAGGATCTATTTATGAAGACCATTGAAATTAAGGGCGCTAAGCGTACCCAACGAGATTGTACATTAGGCTTTAAACTATCCGTTGTTAAGTAAGTAGAAAAAGGTGACTTCACACAAAAGCAAGCGCAAAGCATATATTAACGGTCATTAGTAACTGATAGTTATAGTCGGAGAATAATGGATTATGAGCTGAGTGATGAAATGAAAGCGCTATATATGACGATTAAGCATAGCGTTTTTAAATGTGACGCGATTCATCATTCAGATAGAGGTTTACAGTGTTGCTCTGAAGTATATCAAGATGAGTTATTTAAAAAGAGAATTAAGCCATCGATGACGGATATAACTGTTATCAAAACACCTGAGTAGAGCGTAGAAACGGGATATTAAAGTAATATTCCTACTGTATAAATGTTATACATGGTAGAGTTAAGCTGCTTGTTGAGGAGTTGATATTCATATAAAATGAAATGCGTTCGTACTTAAGTTTGGGTATGAAAATACCAAATCAAGTGTATAAAAAAACTTGGTACTGACACACCAAGCCCCTCATTAAAACCGTCAAATTATTTCAGGACGGGGCAATTATTAATTTTTTAAGATTTAAAAAATTGCATTGATTTAGTCAGATCATCCGATAGTTGCTGTAATCGCTGAGCATCCTGTAAGGAAGACTGTGCCGAACTAAGCGTATGATTAGCTAGGTTACTCACCTCCTCTGAGTCGCCTAGAGCTTGTGCCGTAGCTTGTGATTGCTCTTTTACTCGCAGGGCTATTTCTTCTCCTTGTTGTTTAATCATATTCATACTGTATTCTGCATCTTGTAACACTTGATTTGTTTGTGTTGCGGCATCAACAGATTGCTCCATTTTTTCTACACTAGAATGCATTTTTTGCTGTGTATCTTCAGATGCTTGTTGCAACGAGCTAATAATTTGATGTATTTCTTGGGTTTGCGTTTGTGTGCGTTTAGCGAGTGTCCTTACTTCATCTGCAACAACTGCAAAGCCACGGCCATGCTCTCCTGCGCGAGCGGCTTCAATAGCGGCATTAAGTGCTAGCAAGTTGGTTTGCTCGGCTATTTCACTTATCCCTTTGCTTACTTTGCTTATTTCTTGGCTATCTTGGGCAAGCTTATTAAGCGATTGCTGGCTGTGTGTAAATTCAACTTTTAAGTCCTGCATGTATTTAGCCAGCTCCATCGTGTTATCTGCGCCTTGTTTAACATGTTTTGTTGCTTTTTGAGCTGTGAGCATTGCCTTATTAGCTGAGTCCTCAACGCTGTGTGCGCTATGGCTCATATTACTTAGGGCTGAGTTAATAGCATTAACGCGGTTTTGCTGCTTTTCTACATCCTGACTCGTTTGGCTACTTACATGAGATAAGGAGTAGGTTGCATCAGATAGTGAATGTGTGCTGCTTTTAACCTTCTCTAATAGCTGTGTAAAAGCACGTAATAAAGCATTGTACCTTTGGGCAATGATGTCCATTTCATCGTGAGTACTTGAATTGATCTTCGAGTTTAAATCGCCATTGGCTGCTTGCTCTGCACAAAGAGCAAATTGGGTAATAGTATCAACTACAACAAAGTAAAAGCCGACCATAAGATATAAAGCAAATAGCAAACTGATCACAGAGGCCGCTAATACTAAGTTGCGTATCCACAATTGTGAGGCGTATTTTTTTTCAATAAGACTCTCAAGAGTTGGGATACTTTTTTCAATTAGCGTATTAATACTCGTGTTTACATTGTTAGTGAGCTTCGCAAATTCTGCTTTTGTTAAGGCTATGTTGTCAGGTTCGAGTAATTTTTTTTCTATGGCGTTTTTAAATGTATTGATTGCGCTGTGTAATTGTTTTAGTGGCGCAGATAAGGCTTCGCTCACGGTGCTATCAGCATCGGTTGCCACTTTAAGTGTTTTATATAATTGATTTTCATAAAGGGGTAACGATTTATTTAAGTTAGATAGCGCAATAAAGGTTTCAGGAGTAAATCGATTATTATCGATCACAGTGTTTGCACTTCGTGTTAGTAAGTTAATTTGGACAATTAGCGAGGGTAAAGGCAGTACTAATGAGCGGTTAAGGTAGGAGCTTGCAAGCTGGTTATCTAACGCTAAGTTAGATTCAATAGAAATAAACTCGAGTATATCCTGAGTTTTAGTACTATTGATTTGATAGCCTAACGCACGCGCAACTTGTGGATTTTTATCTGTGTTGCCATCTATTTGGTTACTTAAGATGCGATGGTAACCTTTTAAGCCCTGTTGCTGCATTTGCGAAACACTAATACTGTTACCTAGCAAAGACACTAAAAAAAATAAGCTCAGCGCTAATGGTAATAATAAAATTCCAAACACAACACTAATTTTTGTTTTATATTTTAAATTTGCCATGAGTGTGATGGCGGGGGCTGCTAAGTGTCTTAATCCTGACATAGTTTTCTCTTATAATTGATTTAGGCTACATAGACCGTATAAAGTCTAATTATTATTCAAATATAAGCGTTTACAAATAAAAAAAGCCCTTTCGGGCTCTTTTTCAATTTTTTATTATTAATTTGTGTTTTATACGTAATTAATAACGTTATAAAGTGTACTTATAGCTTAGCAAAAGCGCGCTCTGCCGCTTCAATTGTTGCTTGAACTTCTTGCTCTGTGTGCGCAGCACAAACAAAACCAGCTTCAAACGCTGAAGGTGCTAAATAAACTCCTTCTTCAAGCATTAAGTGGAAGAACTTTTTAAAGCGCTCTAAATCACATTCAGTGGCTTGTTGGTAAGTAGTTACTTTTTCTGCATCAGTAAAGAAAAAGCCATACATGCCGCCAGCGTAGTTAGTCGTTAAGGCAATGCCTGCTTTCTTAGCTGCAGCTTCAAAGCCTTCACAAATCGCTTTACTAATAGCTTCTAATTTTTCGTGAACGCCAGGTGCACTTAGTAACTCAAGTGATTTTAAGCCTGCAGCCATAGCAATTGGGTTTCCTGAAAGTGTACCCGCTTGATAAACTGGGCCTACAGGTGCGATGTAATCCATAATTTCTGTTTTACCACCAAACGCGCCTACTGGCATGCCACCACCAATTACTTTACCTAAACAGGTTAAGTCTGGTTTGATGTTGTAGTAAGCCTGAGCGCCACCAAGGGCTACACGAAAACCTGTCATTACTTCGTCAAAAATAAGCACAGATTGGTACTGATCACAGACTTCACGCAGTCCTTCTAAAAAGCCAGGTACTGGTGGGATACAGTTCATGTTACCTGCAACTGGCTCAACAATAATACACGCGATTTCATCGGCGTATTTAGCAAAAATCGCTTTCACTTCTTCAATATTGTTAAACGATACCGTGAGTGTGTGCTTAGCTAAATCTTCAGGAATGCCCGGAGAGTTAGGTACACCCATAGTTAATGCACCAGAGCCGGCTTTTACTAGCAGTGAATCTGCATGGCCGTGGTAACACCCTTCAAATTTTAAAATTTTGTCACGACCAGTAAAACCACGAGCTAAGCGAATTGCACTCATTGTTGCTTCAGTACCTGAGCTTACCATACGTACTTTTTCGATAGATGGGACTAGCTCTTTAACTTTTTCAGCCATTAAAATTTCAGCTTCGGTAGGTGCACCGTAGCTTAAACCATTTTCTACCGCATCATGTACTGCTTGTTTTATTTCAGGGTGATTGTGGCCCATAATCATTGGACCCCAAGAGCCCACATAATCAATGTAACGGTTGCCATCAGCATCAAATGTAAACGCGCCCTGTGCTTTAGTAATAAACAGCGGAGTACCACCTACACCATTAAAAGCACGCACTGGTGAATTTACGCCACCAGGAATAGAGTCTTGAGCTCGTTTAAATAAGTCTTGGCTAATTGTCATGAAAAATCCTATTGTTTTATCACTTTAAAATTAAAAGCTTAGCTATCGCGTTTGCGGCTAAACCAAGGAACGTCTACTTCATACTGCTCGACTTTGTTTTCTACGCCGAGGGTTAAAGCAAACAGCGCCATACGAATAAGTACGCCATTTTGTACTTGGCGGAATATTGCTAGATTGTCGTTAGCATTTAAGTCATTATCAAGTTCGTTTGCCTCTAAACGGCTATCGCGAGGAAGCGGGTGCATTAACACCGAGTTCGGTTTGCAATGGGAATTGTAAATAGACTGGCTAATTCTAAATCCACCACGGTATTTATTAGCTTCCTCTTGAGACGGAAAACGCTCTTCTTGAATGCGTGTTTGATAAACAATATCGGCCGCTAAGTTACCTTCCATTTTATCAACCAGTTCAATTTTATGCCCTGCATTTTCAACGACAGATAAAATTGAGTCAGGCATTTGCAAGCCATTAGGGGCAACCATTGAAAAGCGAATGTTTTTGTAATGACATAGTAGCTTTGATAGCGAGTGAACGGTTCGGCCATATTTTAAATCGCCGACTAGCGCAATGTGCATACCATCAATATTTTGATCGAAGCGGTTAAGCTCTCGCTCAATAGTTAATAAATCAAGCAGCGCTTGAGTAGGGTGCTCATTGGGTCCATCGCCACCATTTATTACTGGTACGCTGCAACCTGTTGCAAATTCAGCTACCGAGCCTGAGTCTGGATGGCGCATTGCAACCGCATCAGCATAGGCTGAAATAACACGTGCGGTATCATATAGTGACTCGCCCTTAGCAAGCGCAGAGCTTTGCATACCGGTGGTTTCACGAACCAGTCCACCGAGTAAGTTAAACGCAGTGCCAAAACTAACACGAGTACGCGTACTAGGTTCAAAAAATAGATTTGCTAAAATAGCGCCTTCAAGCACATTGGTACGCTTTTGTTTTTTTGCGTATGGCTCCATTTTTTTTGCTACAGCAAATATGCGTTCAATACAGTCTCGATCGAGTTGATTAACAGAGAGTATATTTTCACCTTGGAAACTGAACATGGGGTTATTCCTAGTTATTCAAAAAGGCGCGATAATCCATAAAGGAGCACGCAATCGCGCGTATTATACAAACTTAGTTTGCGACTTGGCAGTGTAATTTATAATCCTGTATTTAAAAGCTTGGCTTAATAATGGCTAAAGCAACTATAACGAGTAACGCTAAAACAGGTAGCTCGTTGAAAATTCGGTAAAACCGATCGCTTTTTGTATTTCTATCGTGTTTAAAATCAGCTAATAATTTGAAACAGTAGCCATGATAAATATATAAAATGATTACCAGCACTAGTTTATAATGCAGCCACATACTGTAACGAAACCATTCGCGGCCGTATTCAACAATAGTTAATACGCCAAACACTGCGGTAAGCACAGCAAAGGGGGTAACAAAATAAAGCAGCCGACGTTCCATTACTTTTAGCATTGAGTTACACGATTTTTCTTCACTCATAGCGTGATAAACAAAAAGTCGAGGTAGGTAAAAAATACCGGCAAACCAAGCAATCATAAAAAATACGTGCAAGGTTTTGTAAATTAATAATGCGCTCATACTGTTCTCATTATTGTTAAAGTAAACTGTTACGTATGGTTAGAATATGATGGATTTGATCCCACCGTAGTAATCCCATAATTTGTTGATTATCTAATAAGTTATATACATAAAGTGCACCACTGCGTTTATCATTTAAAATTTCAAAGGCATCTGCAAGAGTGGCCTGGCTGCTGATACCTTGTAAGCTAATGTACTTTATATTGACCGCCTGATCAGACATTAAACTTAAGTCATATTCAGCTAGGCGATAACCATTTTCCTCGTCAAACACAATTAACGGTGTTTGGCTGTCCATGGCATCTAGACTGTTTTTTATTTGCTCTTTATCATCGGAGTAGAGCAGTTTAAAGTCTTCATCCATGTCATCCATCACCCCTACTTTTTGTAATGCCTCAGTGGCCGGAGATACATGGTAAGGTAATCCCTGAAAGTCTAATTGCTGTAAAAATATAGAGCGGTTACCAAACACCTGCAAAGCTGTAACGTAGGCGGTGGTAATGACGATCATCGCCGGTACAATAATTTCCGGTGAAGAGGTCAGCTCCATCACGGTAGTTAGTGCCGCTAAGGGAGAGTGCAATGTGGCAGCTAGTAAGCCTGCCATGCCGAGCACCCCATAAGTACCAGCTATGTCAGTTCCTGGGCTAATAAACTGGGCAAAAAATGCCATTAAAGTGCCGGTTAAAACGCCAAGTCCAATAACCGGACCAATTAACCCACCAGGAATACCTAAGCCAATAGCAAACAAGGTGGCTAATAACTTAGCAATTAAAATAGTGGTAAGTAGTTGCATGTTTTCAGGTGACTCTACAGCAATGGTTATCGCACTCATCCCTGAGCCCATAGCTTGTGGAACTGCATAGGCAATTAAGCTGGCAATACACCCTGCAATTATTAAACGAGGAAACATACTTAGTGGTTTAAAGGTTTTAATAATCAGCATTAAGTTTTGATTAAAAGCATAAGCCACCGCGCCCAGCCCCATGCCGCACAAAATTAAATAGGGGTAATGCCACCCACTTAAGGGGGCGATGCTTATTAGCGCAAGTTCTGAGCCTTCACCAAATACAAATTGAGTGGCTAATGCACCGGTAACGGCTGCGAGCATTATCGGCACAAAAATATGCACTTTGTATTCTCTGAGCACCACTTCCATTACAAAAATAACCGCAGCAAGCGGGGTATTGAACGACGCAGCAATTCCCGCGGCAACGCCACAACCACTGAGGGTACGCATAGCGTTGTGAGGTAAGTGTAATTTATTTGCTAATATGCTCGCCCCTGCTGCTCCCATGTGAACTGATGGGCCTTCGCGGCCAACAGAAAAACCACTGATCAGTGCCAGCGCACCACCAACAAACTGATTAACCGTGTTATACAGTGGCATTTGCCCGTAATGGCGCTTGATTCTGTGTATTACAAAAGGAATACCTAAGCGGTAATGTTTAAAGCCAGTGAAAGCCGCAAATGTAGCTATTAATAACGCTGCAACTAAAGGCATTAATACCCGTTCTAAAGTGGGTAGGGTGGTAAAATCGTCAGGGGTTTCTAGAAATAAACTTTGGAAAAATAAAATGGTTAAGCGGAACAGTATAATAAAAAATGCAGCAATTAATCCGGCACTTACGCCTAATAAGCATAATTGTACGGATGTTTTTGGTTTTGCTAATCGACGTCTCAGTCGCTCAAGCCACATGCTTTATTTCCCCGTAGCATTTTTAGGCGTCAAGTTTATCAAAATAGTCTAGGGAAGTCCTTGAGATTTTTAACAACAGATTAATTTAAATTTAATTTATACTGCACCTATTCACAGAGTGAGCTAAACAAGCCATGTTAGCATTGGAGCGTAGAAGCAGGATTAACTATACTTGATTAAAACACTCAGGTATTAGATAATCTCGCGCATTAGTATTAAGGTATTGAGGGTTATAAGATGTCTGAAGAATTACCCATTAAGTTTAGCGACGCAGCCGCTGTGCGTGTTAAACAGTTAATCGACGAAGAAGAAAACCCAGATCTAAAACTGCGTGTTTATGTCACAGGCGGTGGGTGTTCAGGTTTTCAATACGGTTTTACTTTTGATGAAAAAGCGAATCCTGGCGATTTAGAAATTGTTAAAAACGGGGTTACCTTAGTCATTGACCCTATGAGTATCCAATATTTAGTTGATGGCGAAGTTGACTACACCGAAGGATTAGAGGGGGCGCGTTTTTTTGTCTCAAACCCTAATGCGACCACTACATGTGGTTGTGGTGCTAGTTTTAGCGTATAAAAATATCGTTATCCAAAAAAACCGCTTAATAAGCGGTTTTTTTATATGTTCAAAAAAATTATAACTCAGTTGGGCTGTATTCTGTTATTTGCATCATTAACACAAAAAAACCAAGTACAAACGTTGAGAAAACTAAAATATAGATAAATCCTTTTTTACCCTGTTTTATTGGAATTGCATAATGGCGTAAAAAAAAGTACCAACCTAAGCACAAAATAATAGGCAGTAAAAAGAGTAGTCTAAACATGATTTAACCTCTTTAAGTTAGGGTCAATAGACCTTAATAATAAACAGCTTATATTTAAATGAAACAAAAAAGTTATAAAATATTTAACCTTATTCAGACTTAGTAAATATTTGTTGTTAGACTTTAATCGCAGAATTACTAATTAATCATTCAGATCAACGGTGAATGGTATATAATGTATCCAAGAATGAGACGGGCAAGGTTTCATTTTTACAATAATAAAGAGTTAATACATATTTAAGAATCTTTTTTGTTTAAATTGTAAGCGTTTACACTGTGTCTTAGTTAGTCTCAGTGGGCTTACAATGTTGACGGCATTGAGCACTTTGCAATATGTATAGTTAAACAACGAGTAGGAGTTGTATATGATGGGTAAAACCGTATCTTCGGAAGAAAATGCAAAGCTAACAAAGTGGCTTAAAACTAAGCGCCATGAAAAAGGCTACACAATGCGCAGCTTAGCGCAAATATTGGGTACGCCACATTCTTTTATAGGCAAAATAGAAAACCAAGAACGTCGCTTAGATGTGATTGAGTTTGTTCGCTATTGCAATGCATTAGAAGTTGACCCGTATGAAGCATTAAGCTTAATTAAAGCTGATTAACGCTTTTAGGCTGTAATCGTAAAGTTAAACCTAACGTCTACAGCTAATACTAATGCAGGGATGCATTAGGTATTACCTATTATGATAATTTTGCTCTAATAAATATAGTTTGTGCCTAATTAGATATAAAAATATCAATGAAGGTAAAACCATAAGCGCTGTTAATACAAAAAATAATGACCAATTCCCCATCAGCCAATCATCAATAACTACGCCACTATAACTCGATAATAACGTACGCCCTAAGTTACCCAATGATGCTAGTAGCGCATAATGAGTAGCGCTAAATGCTCTGTCACACAGCATAGATATAAAGGCAACCATCGCCACTAAAGACCAAGCTTGGGTAAAGCCATCAACTACAATTGCCATTGCATATAAGTGTTCCTGCGGTCCTGCTAAGGCAATCCAAGAAAACATTAAGTTAGATGCAGCCATGGCGATGCCACTTATAAATAGGCCTTTTACTATGCCATATTTGTGGTTAAAAATACTGCCTAAAAAGGCAAATACGATAGTGATTAAACCCGTGCCTAGCTTGGAGTAATTTGCTATTTGGGTATTACTAAAGCCCACTTCCTTATAAAATACAATCGACATTCGTGCTAAAAATGCTTCACCAATTTTAAATAAGAAAATAAACGCCAGCAGTGCTAGTGCAGTTTTAACCCCATTTTTAGCAAAAAAGGTTTTAAATGGGTCAACCACGGTGACACCCAGCCATGCGAGTATTTTCGTTAGTGGTGTTTGTTTGCTTGCCGCAAGCTTTTCAAGATAAACACGCTCTAGCTCGGCATGAACAGCTTCACGGTTTGATTTTGGTTCTTTAGCCCAAAACACACAGCTAATTAATAACAGCATAATCGCAGATAAAAAATAATAGACCTGCGGCCAGTCTATGTTTGGCATATCAGCCATATAAAAGGGCACAGCCCCTAATAAAGCATAACCTGTCCACCAACCTGATGTAGCCATTGCGGCGGCTGCGGTGGCTTTGTGAGATTCATTTTCACTAAGAGTGTCTATTCGAAAAGCATCTATAGCAATATCTTGCGTTGCAGAGGCTATGGCGATCAGCAAGCAAAGTGCGGCGGCAATCGCTAGGTTTGCTTTTAGATCAAGCCCTGCAAGTAGTAACGTGCCAAGCAAAATAAAGCTTTGGCAAAACAAGATCCAACTGCGGCGCTGACCAAGCCAGTTGTACAAAAAGGGCAGTTTAGTGCGGTCTATTAAAGGCGACCATAAAAAATTGATACTGTAGGCACCAAACACAATGCCAAATAAGCCTATCATGCTGCGACTCAAACCTTCATCTTTAAGCCAAGCCGACATTACCGAGCCAATTAACACCCACGGAAAACCACTGCTCATTCCAAATATAAAAACATTAATTAAACGTTTATCTTTAAAATAAGAAAAATATTCGCGAACAGAAAGTGTGCTATTCATAGGGGCTCATTGGCTCATAGAAAGAGCAGCCAAAGCTGCTCTGATAAAAAGTTATAAAGGAACTTGTTCAAGCACCTTGATATTTAATATAACAACCGGTTTTTCAGGGACAAAGTTGTAGCCAATTTTGTCATTAAAACCCGTTTTTACAGCCATGATTTTATCGAGCGTCTCATAACCTTCCATAACACTGCCAAACACGGCAAATCCCCAATCTCGCCCTGGATTTAAATGGTCATTGTCATCCATGTTAAAAAAGAACTGACGCGTTCCTGAGTGTGGTTCTCGATCTTGATAGGCCATAGCAATGCTATACATATCGTTAGTTAAGCCGTTACCGCTTTCATTAAAAATAGGGTCGTTTTCATGCAGGCCATCGTAATCTTTATCATAACCACCGCCTTGAATTACAAAATCACGATCATTTTCTACATCGCGTTCTACACGATGAAACACACTGCCTTGATAGCTTTTATCAGACACGTAAGTCAAAAAGTTATTGACCGTAATAGGGGCTCTTGAGCGGTCTAGCTCAACCACAATACTGCCCAACGATGTCACAATTTCTACTCGAGGGAAAATATTATCTTTTTGCACAAAGCGGCCTTCTTGTGCCGCTAAACTATTTACGCTAAAAAGTAAGCTTACGCAGATTAAAAAAAGTTGCTTCATTATTAACCTTCTAAAAATGCAATTAATTCAGGGTCAGATACAATGCGGGTAATTAACTGCTCAGTCAACTTATTGAGCTGACCTTCAATTTTTGCCCTATCATGACCAAGTGGTCCAGATAAATTAGCATTACCGCTATAACGCTTACTGAAATTACTGGTTGGGCGAATCACCCGTACTTCAAATTCAATCTTGGCATCACTGGTATGGCTCATTAGCTTTTCTGTAACCACAGCTTGCAGTGCGTGAATATCTAACTCAAAACGTAATTGCGCTAAATTAGAAATGCTAGCGCCATTGCGACTAAGCGCACTGTCTAATGCACTTTTAACTGACTCAGTAATACCCGTGCTGGCAATGGTTTTTGTTTTGCTTGATTCAATAAGCTTTAAGGTTGCACTGTCACCACGTAAATCAATCACGCTGGTGTTTAAGCTGTTATTGATTGAGCTTATTTGTCCACTTTTATAGACGGGATTGAGAATAAGCTGATTAGGCTGATTGGCACATCCCGAAAAAACCACTAAAGTACAACAGCTCAATAATATCTTTATGAGTTTCATTTATAACGTTCCACTATTTTTAGTTGCGCTGAGTACCACAAACTTTTTATTAGAGCCTAATAAAGTACAGTTACCAAACATACGGTTTAGTTTGTCATGATAATCTAAATGACGATTGCCAATAATACGCAGCTCGCCACCTTCTTTTAATGTGTCTTTTGCTTGTTTAAACATTTGCCACGCGATGTGGTCGGTAACCGCTTGTGCTTGGTGAAATGGCGGATTACACAATACAATATCGGCACTTTCACGTTCAAAGTCGGTTAAACAATCATTCTCTATAAAGGTACATTGTTCAAACTTGTCTTCCATGTTTAATTCAATGTTGAGTCGAGCTGATTCAACCGCCATATACGACTCATCAACAAAGCTAATACGAGCATTAGGGCAGCGCGCTAATGTCATTAAACCAACCACGCCATTACCACAGCCTAAATCTATAATATTTTTGGCTTTATTTGTTTGTGGCAAATAATTAAAAAAGAAGCGCGCACCTATATCAAGTGAATCACGCGAAAACACATTTGCATGATTGCTTATTGTAAAATCAGTGCCTTCAAGTGGCCAGCTGACTGGGAAATCTGCGCCTTTATAACCGCCTGC